>CAJTTS010000059.1 GCA_910579155.1 uncultured Oscillospiraceae bacterium
CCTGTGACCCCTTGCTTGTAAGGCAAGTGCTCTCCCAGCTGAGCTATGCTCCCGTTGCCCGGTTTCCCGGTCCGTTTGTCAGACGGCGAAAGTGATTATAACAAATGGACCGCCATCTGTCAAGAGGAAAATGAAAAAAATTGGAGTTACTTGGCGGAGGCCTCGTCCCGGAGCGCTTTCAACTCCACTGCGGAGAAGCGGTAGACCTTGTCGCAGAACTGGCAGGTGAGCTCCGCGCCTCCCTGTTCCTCAATGAGAGAGGTCAACTCGTCCCGGCCCATGCTGATAAGCGCCCGGCTGACCCGCTCTTGGGTGCAGTAGCAGCGGTATTCGATGGGGGCAGTCTCCAACACCTCCAGTTCAAATTCCCCCAGCACCTCCCGCAGCAGGCCCAAAGGGTCCATGCCTGCGTCCAGCCGGGCGCTGACGGCCCCCAGTTTGGCCACACCCCGTTCCACGGCGGACACCACAGCGTCGTCCGCCCCAGGCAGGAGCTGGATGAGGTAGCCGCCGGCCGCCTGCACCGTCTGGTCTGTTGCAATGAGCACGCCCAGGGCGCAGGCGGTGGGCACCTGCTCACTCTCCACAAAGTAGGCCGCCACATCCTCTGCGATCTCTCCGCCCACCAACCGCACCGAACCGATATAGGGCTCTTTCAGACCCAGGTCCCGGATGACGGTCAGCTCACCGTCCGTACCCACAGCGGCACCCACATCCAGTTTTCCTTTGGCCTTCCGGGGCACGTCCACAGCGGGGTTTTGCACATAGCCCCGGACGTTTCCGTGGCTGTCGGATACGGCGGTAAGGGACTCCAGCGGCCCGTCGGCCTTGATGCGCAGGGTGACGGCTCCGTCCTCCGTCTTCATAACGGCGCCCATCATGGACGCGGCCATGAGCAGCCGTCCCAGGGCGGCGGAGGCCACCGGCCAGCAGTCGTGGATGGCCCGGGCCCGCTCGACGGTATCCCGGGCGGAGATGGCCATGGCTTTAACAGAGGCGTCCTTGGCGATGACGCGAACGATCTGATCCATTGCTATTGTTCCTTTCTGGCGGCGAAAAAGACCCGCTGGGCTCCATCCTTCGGAAGGGACATGGTCTTGTCGCCGTATTGTTTGATCTGCCGGAACCCGGCCTTCCGCAGGAAGCCGTCCAGCTCATCCATTGTATACGCGTATTCCTCGTGGTACTCGCTGCACCGGCTCCAGTTTCCATCCTTTTGCTTGGTGAACAGGTCCAAGCCGTAGGTGCATACACGGCGGCGGGGGTAGTAGTCCGCCCGCCATACGCAGTAGAGCTCGTCATCCTCGTCCAGGTAGGTCTGACCATCCGCGCCTTCAAACGCAGCGGGCGTCTTGGCGTCAAAGAGGAGCAGGCCGCCGGGGGCCAGCGCCTTGTACGCCCGTTGGAAGGTGCGCCGCAGATCGGAGGGGCGGGTGACGTAGTTCATGCTGTCCAGGCAGCAGATGACGGCGTCCATCTGCCCCGGCAGGGAGAGACGGGACATATCCTGATGCAGCAGCGTTACGTCCAAGCCCCGGCATTTTTGCTCGGCGACGGTGAGCATATCCGGGGAGAGGTCAACGGCGATTATGGCATAGCCCCGTTGCGCCAGCAGCTTGGCCAAGCTCCCGGTGCCGCAGCCCAGTTCTACCACAGAGTGGATGGGCCGCTTGGACTTGCGGAAGTGCCGTTCCACATAGTCCGCCCATTTTTCGTAGCCCACATCGCCGGTAAGCCTGTCATAGCTCTGGGCCATCACAGTGTAAGGGTTGCTCGCTTCTTCGGGCCCAGCGGTATAGTGGTTGCTCATTTTTTCAACCTCGGAAGCACGGTTTTGTAGCCGTCCGCACCGTATTGCAGGGCCCGGTTCACCCGGCTGATGGTGGCGCTGGATGCGCCCGTGCGCTGAAGGATGTCGTTGTAGATGAGCCCCTGGTCCAAGAGCTGGGCCACCTCCAGCCGCTGGACCATGGCCCGCAGCTCGGCCACGGTGCACAGGTCCTGAAAGAAGGCGCGGCACTCATCCTGATCCTTTAATGCCAAAATGGCCTCAAATAGCAGGGCGCTGTGTTCCGACATCTCTTTTTGCATGGCGCATCCTCCCGTAAAATGTATTGAAACTTTGTATCTGGAGCCATTCTAACACGACACTTTATGAAAGTAAAGAGAAAATCGGAAAAAGGCGCAAAAGGGCTTGCACCGGAGCGGAGACTTGATTATAATAAATCTGTTGGGCTGTTGAGCCCGTAATGCGGAGCCGGATAAGGCAGACCGGCGGAGTCGGCTGCGAATCCCGGTCCGTGGAGGTATTTTGAAATGGTAAAAGCGATCGTAGGGGCAAACTGGGGCGACGAGGGCAAGGGAAAGATCACCGATCTGCTGGCCGAGACGTCGGATGTGGTGGTGCGCTTCCAGGGCGGGGCCAACGCGGGCCACACCATCATCAACGATTATGGGCGCTTCGCACTGCATATTCTGCCCTCCGGCATCTTTTATCCCCATATTACCAATGTCATCGGCAACGGTGTGGCGCTGGACGCGGCCAAGCTGGTGGCGGAGCTAAAGAGCGTCACTGACCAGGGAGTGCCAGCGCCCAACCTCATCGTGTCGGAGCGGGCGCAGTTGCTCATGCCCTACCATGTCCTTCAGGACGGGTATGAGGAGGAACGTCTGGGCGGCAAGGCTTTCGGTTCCACCAAGAGCGGCATTGCGCCCTTTTATTCCGACAAGTATGCTAAAACAGGTATTCAGGTGTGCGACCTCTTCGATGAGGACCGGCTATGGGAGCGGTTGAGCCGCGCGGTGGAGGTGAAGAACGTTCTGTTCGAGCACCTGTACCATAAACCTGCCTTGGATATCAAGGCCCTGTATGACCAGCTTTTGGAATACCGGGAGCTGTTGCGCCCCTACGTGGGCGACGCAGTGGGTTTCCTTCATCAGGCGTTGAAGGACGGCAAGACCGTGCTGCTGGAGGGCCAGCTCGGCTCCATGAAGGACCCGGACCTGGGCATCTTCCCCATGACCACCTCGTCCCATACCCTGGCGGGCTACGGCTGCGTGGGCGCCCCGGTGCCGCCCAGCGCAATTCAAGACGTTGTCTGCGTAACCAAAGCCTATTCCTCCAGCGTGGGCTCCAATACGGAGCCCTTTGTCAGTGAGCTGCTTGGCCCGGAAGGGGATGAGCTGCGCCGCCGGGGCGGTGATAAGGGCGAGTTCGGCGCGACCACGGGCCGTCCCCGCCGCGTGGGCTGGTTTGACGCGGTGGCCACCAAATATGGCTGCATGGTCCAGGGGGCCGGCCAAGTGGCGCTGACCTGCCTGGATGTGATGAGCTATTTGGACGAGATCAAGGTCTGCGTGGGCTATGAGATTGACGGGGGAGTGACGGATATGTTCCCCACCACGCCCAGGCTGATGCGGGCCAGGCCTGTCTTTGAGACGTTGCCCGGCTGGAAGAGCGACATCCGTGGCACCACCGACTATGACGCCCTGCCGGTCAACGCCCGCGGCTATGTGGAGTTTTTGGAACAGCGCATCGGTGTGCCCATTACCATTGTGTCCACCGGGCCCAAGCGCCACGAGATCGCCCTGCGGAACAAGTAAAAAACAGCGCCCCGTTCCATGGCCATGGAGCGGGGCGTTTCACCGTTTTTACCCCCCCGCATACCATGGGAATGGAGGGGGAACGCCATATCCGCTCCCTCCGTATCAACCATTGGGAGGTACAAATATGGCTGAATTTATCGAGCCGGGCCCCATCGCTGATGCCGCCGGTATCCGCGAGGCCGTGTGCATCCACACCCGAAAGATTTTTGACAGTTGCCGCGATAAGGACTGCGTGGAGGACCTGCGGCTTTATCCCACCGTCAGCTCCCAGGCCGTCATCGACCGCGCCATCAGTTTGAAGGCCGGGCAGGCCGAGCTGCTGTACGCTTACATCGACGTGGAGCCCGTGGGCTTCAACCGCGGCTTCTTCACCGTGGACGTGCGCTATTTCTACCGGGTGACCGCCGACGCTTTCGTGGGCGCGGCCCGGCCGGTGTCCATCTGCGGGCTGGCGGTGTTCGACAAGCGGGCCATCCTGTTTGGCAGCGAAGGCAGCGCTAAGGTGTTCTCCTCCAACAGCCGGGCGGACGACTTGGATGAGCAGAACCTGATGAGCACCAACCTGCCTGTGGCAGTGGTGAAGATCATTGCTCCCAAACAGACAGGAAAAATAAGGAGGGGGGTAGCGCGCGCACTGTCCCCTTGAATGATATGGGCCGGTGTAACGCGGGCCCGCCCTTGGTTCCGCCGCTAACTGTTTTGATTCAGTTGTTCCTGGATGAAGCCGCGTAGCGCGTTCGTGAAGGTTCTGTTTCCGCTGAGCGCCGAAAAAACGCGGTTCATTTGCTCATGCAACGGCTCATCCTGCTTGGCAGGCAGATGCACAGTCATGAGGAAAGCGTTTGTCATCCCGTTTTCCGGCCTTGCCCATACGTTTGCCGTCAGATCGTCTTGGTCGGCGGCGTTTTCCCCATACTCCACCAAGAGCTCCACGACCATATCGCTGTCAATTTGGACTGCAGTGGCGGGCAGCTTGAAGGCGAAGCAGTTGAGCACGGAGATCTCCGTCATCACCATGTTGGGGTATCGGGAGCTGTCGGCATAGTGATCCCGGATTAGCTCCGCGATTTGGGAAGCATACTCATGCTGTTCTACCTGATTTGCGGAGTGGATCAGGCGTTTCCCGCAGTCAGGGCAATGGTCCTGTTTGGTGGCCCTGCAGAATCGAGCGCCGCAGTTGTCGCAGACATACACCATACAAATCACCTTTTGTATTATAGCAAAAATGGAACTTTGTTTCAAGCGGTGATATGGTAGAAAAGGAACGTCTGTTTTTGTGGAATACTACAATGGCAGGAGCTTTGCGGCGGGCATGGCGGGAAAAGTTGACATTCCCTTCCCGCCGTTGTATGATGCCGATAGGCACAAAGCACAAAGGAGGAAGCATCATGAGCTCACAGACCATCCGACAGACCGTGGAGGCCCAGCGCCGTTTTTTCCGCACCGGGGCCACGTTGCCCGTGTCCTTCCGTGTGGAGATGCTCCGCCGCCTGCGGGACGCAGTCAAGCGCCATGAGGCGGAGATCGGGCAGGCCTTGACCGCAGATCTTGGCAAGAGCGCCTATGAGGGCTTTATGTGCGAGACGGGGCTGGTGTTCACTGAGTTGAGCTATATGATCCGGCACACCCGACGCCTGGCCCGGGAGCGGACCGTCCGGACGCCGCTGGCGCAGTTTGCCTCCCGGAGCTTCCAAAAGCCGTCGCCCTACGGCAATACCCTCATTATGAGCCCCTGGAACTATCCCTTCCTGCTTACCATGGACCCACTGGTGGACGCCATCGCCGCAGGGAACACCGCCGTAGTAAAGCCCAGCGCTTATTCTCCCGCCACCGGCGCGGTGATTGCCAGGCTGCTGGCGGAGTGCTTTGACCCGAGGTATGTGGCAGTGGTCACCGGCGGGCGGAAAGAGAACGCCGCGTTGCTGGATGAGAAATTTGATTTTGTCTTCTTCACCGGCAGCCAGGCCGTGGGGAAGGAGGTGCTGCGGCATACGGCGGAGCATTTGACCCCCGCTGTGCTGGAGCTGGGGGGAAAGAGCCCGTGCATCGTGGACGCTACAGCGAAAATTCCGCTGACGGCAAAGCGCATCGTGTTCGGTAAATTTCTCAACTGCGGCCAGACCTGTGTGGCTCCGGATTACATCCTCTGCCACAGCAGCGTGAAGGACCGTCTGGTGGAGGAGCTGCGCAAACAGGTCCGACGGCAGTACGGGGAGGATCCGCTGTGCAACCCCGATTACGGCAGGATCGTCAACCGGAAGCATTTTGACCGTCTGGTGGGGCTGATAGACCCAGGCCGGGTGGCCGTCGGCGGAAAATGGAATGAAGAGACGCTGAAAATCGCGCCCACCGTCTTGGATTGCGCTTCCTGGGACGACGCGGCCATGCAGGAGGAGATTTTCGGCCCCATCTTGCCTGTCCTCACCTTTGACAGCTTTGAGCAGTTGTACGCCGACCTGGCGGACCGCCCCCTGCCCCTGGCGCTCTACCTGTTCTCCCAGGACAGGGACTGCATTCGGGAGACTATGGCCCGGACGCGCTTTGGCGGCGGGTGCGTCAACGACGTGGTGATCCACTTGGCCACCAGCGAGATGGGCTTCGGCGGCGTGGGGGAGAGCGGCATGGGAGCCTATCACGGCAGAATCGGTTTCGAGACCTTTTCCCACACCAAGAGCATCGTGGACAAGAAAACGTGGATAGACCTGCCCATGCGGTATCAGCCCTATCGGACGGGGCTGTACGGCAACCTGTTGCGCCTGTTTTTGCGATAGGGCGATTAGGAACAGTGCCGGACCGGAGCTGAAAATGGAGACGGGAGCCGCCGAATGGGGTGGCTCCCGTCTTTTTGCGCCTGTCATAATTGAACCGGGGCCGTCATAAAGCGGAAAAGAAGGGGGAAACCTTTGCCCCTGTCAGAGGAGGTGTGAAATGAAGCGGCGCGGTCCAAATGTCACATACACATTGGTTGATCCCAATTCGCCGGGTGAGGTACAAAAGCTGTTGAAGGCACTGCTCATGGAAAAACTGCTGGCGGTCAGGCCGGAAGCGGAGCGAGGCGACCGATGAGAATCGCAGCGTATTGCCGGATATCGACGGATAAGGAGGAGCAGAAAGACAGTCTGGCCCATCAAAAGGAGTTCTTTTTGGAGTATGCCCAGAGAAATGGATACGAGCTGTTCCGGCTGTACGCCGATGAGGGGATCAGCGGGACGCGTTTGAAAAAACGCGTTGCGTTCCAGCGGATGATGGGGGACGCGCAGGCGGGTCTGTTTGAAATGGTGGTGGTCAAGGACGTCTCCCGGGTGGCCCGCAATACGGTGGACTTCCTGCAAAGCATCCGGGTGTTGAAGTCGATGGGCGTCAACGTGGTGTTTCTCACGGCCAACATGACATCCCTTGGAGACAGCGAGTTCATCCTGACTATCTTTGGAGCCATGGCCCAGGAGGAGAGCGGAAACCTGTCCAAGCGGGTGAAATGGGGGAAAAAGATCAACGCCAGGAAAGGGCGCGTACCCCAGCGGATTTATGGGTACGACCGCATCGACAACTTTACGCTCCAAATCAACCCGGCGGAGGCGGAGGTGGTCCGGCGTATTTTTGGGCTGTACCTGAACGAAGGGCTGGGGTGCCGGGCCATCAGCCTTGCGCTGAATGGGGATGGGGCCAAGACGAAGCTGGGCTGTGAATGGAACCCCCGCGCAGTCCAGAGGGTCCTGACGAACCCCATCTATTGCGGCCACTATGTCAACAATAAATACGAGGTGGAGGATTTTCTCACCGGACGTCAGGTGCGCATTCCGGAGGAGCAGCACTTCCACCACGACAGGCCGGAGTGGGCGGTGGTCACTGAGGAGGAGTTCCGGCGTGCGCAGGCGCAGATGGAGGAGCGGGGGCAAAAATACCAGGCGTGTAAAGGACAATCAGCTCACACAAGATACAGCGCAAAGCACCTGTTCAGCACGCTGATTCAATGCGAACACTGCGGAAAATCGTTTTGCAGAAGAACCTATACCTACGTCCATACCAGGGTGTACTGGGCCTGTTCCACCAACAGCCAATCTGCCGCCAAGCAATGCGACAACCTTGTGAAGCTTGAGGAGGCTGAGCTGCTTGCGGAAATCAGAAACTATCTGGAATCGCTGGTTCAGGATAAGGACCGCTTCATCAGGGAGGTCCTCACGGAGGCGGAAAAGCGCTGCCCCGGCGCGGGGAAGGCGGCGGGGGCGGAGGACGTGGAGGGGAAACGGAAGCGGCTGGCCGCCAAAAAGCTGCGCTATCAGGAGATGTTCGCCAACGACGTGATGACAATGGCGGAGCTGAGGGAAAAAACGGCTCAGATTGCCAAAGAGATGGCCGCGCTGGACGAACGCGCCACACAGTTTGACGCAGTCCAAATGAACGTCGAAAAAAAGGCGGAGTGGTATCGGGGGGAGATCGAGCGGTTCCTGAGACTGGAGACGGCGGCTAACCCAGACTTGCGCAGACTCATAGACCATATCAGCGTAAACAGGGAAGGAAGCGTGCGGATCATCATGAAAAAACTGGGGGATGGGGACGCGCGCCAAAACCTTCCAAGTTTGTGGCGGCAGTGAATTCCGTGGACCCCATCATTCTGAGCATGCGCCTGTCCGATCCCTGCGAGGCGCCGGCGTGCGCCTGTGGGGACGCCGCCGAGGTGCCCGCTGGTATCGCGGGGTGCTTCCCCGGGGAGCTGAACATGGGGGGCGAGGGGCGAAGGGTGTACGTCACCCTGGGCCAGTTCTCTATCATCCGCCTGGAGCGGGACAGCCAGCTTTTGATCCCCGCCTACGACTACTGCATGCCCAGCAAGGAGTGTACCGGCGGCAACGAGGAGGACCCCTGCGCCATTTTCCGCCAGGTGCAGTTCCCCACCGAGGAGTTCTTCCCGCCCAACACCATCGCGCCCCCGGAGGGCTATCAAGAGACCAAGAACTGCTGCATGTAAGCGGACTTGAGTCCGGAAATACCCGCCGCCCGCCTTTGGCGGGCGGCGCTTCTTAAATTTCCGTGAACTTCTTTTCATTCCGGGAAAAACGTGGTAAAATATCAACACATCTATAACAGACCTGCTGGGAGGCCCCTATGATGAATTGGAACGCCCTGCATGACCGCCTGCTCCAGGCGGCCCCGTCCCTGGAGCTGCGCCGGGATGAGCCCATGAGCCGCCACACCACCTTTCGGGTGGGGGGGCCGGCAGCGCTGATGGCCCTGCCCAGGACGGTGGGGGAGACGAAGGCCGTGCTCAAGGCCGCCTATGAATTGAATATTGATCCCTTCTTTTTGGGTAACGGCTCCAACCTGCTGGTGTCCGGCAGTGGTTATGACGGTTTTGTGGTAAAACCGGGGGAACCATACAGCAGGGGGGAAGTCTACGCCAACGAGCTGATGGCGGGGGGGGCCATGTCCCTCTCCCGGGCGGCAAACCTTGCGCTGGAGCACGGCCTCACCGGGCTGGAATGGGCGGCGGGGATACCCGGAACGGTGGGGGGGGCCGTTGCCATGAATGCCGGGGCTTACGGCGGGGAAATATCCCAGGTCCTTCATCAGGTACACACTTTGGGCTATGATGGCCGTTTTGAGGTGTTTCGGAATGAGGAATGCGATTTTTCCTATCGCCATAGCGTCTTTTTGGATGAACAACATCTCATTTTAGAGGCGGTATTTATTCTGAAACCCGGCGACCCGGCGGAGATCAAGGCCCAAATGGACGACTTTGCCCAGCGGCGGCGGGAGAAACAGCCGCTGGAATACCCCAGTGCCGGGTCTACCTTCAAGCGGCCCCCTGCGGTGGACGGACAGCCTGTCTACGCCGCCGCCCTCATCGATGGGTGCGGGTTGAAGGGCCTGACGGTGGGGGGGGCCCAGGTGTCGGAGAAGCACGCGGGCTTTATTGTCAATAAAGGCGGAGCCGCCTGTCAAGATATTGTTGAATTGATCGTCCGGGTGCGGGAACGGGTCTTCCAAGAGACCGGGATCACCTTGGAGCCCGAGGTCCGTTACCTGGGAAGGGAGGGAGAAGGATGGAATTTCTGATCGTATCGGGGCTGTCCGGGGCGGGCAAGTCCACTGTCATGTCCATTTTGGAGGACAGCGGCTATTTCTGTGTGGACAATCTGCCTCCGGTGCTCATCCCAAAGTTCGCGGAAGTCTGTTTGGCGGGCACCGGGTCCTATGAGCGGGTGGCCATGGTGTGCGACATCCGGGGCGGCGAGAATTTCGACGGCCTGTTCGAGGCCATGGAAGCTTTGAAGTCTATGAAGTTCCAATATAAGATTTTGTTTGTGGAGGCGGACGGCGAGACCATCATCAAGCGCTACAAGGAAACCCGGCGCAGCCATCCCCTGATGGAGGAGCTGGGCAGCCTGATCCGGGCGGTGGAGCATGAGCGGAGGGTGATGGAGCCGGTGCGGGCGAGGGCCGATTACATCATCAACAGCACCACCCTGCCGGTGCGCAAGCTGCGGGGGCAGGTGCTGGATATGTTTGCCCCCAACCGGAAAAGCACCAACGAAATGAGCGTGGCGGTTACCTCCTTCGGCTTCAAGTACGGCTTGCCGCTGGAGGCGGACCTGGTGTTCGACGTGCGTTTTCTGCCCAATCCCTTTTATGTGCAGGAGCTGCGGCCCCAGACAGGACTGGACAAGGGTGTGGCGGAATACGTGTTCAGCAACCCTGCCGCCCGGGAGCTGATGGAGCGGCTGCGGGGACTGATGGATTTCCTGCTGCCCCACTTCGTGGAGGAGGGCAAAAGCGCCCTGGTGATTGCCATCGGTTGTACCGGCGGACGGCACCGTTCAGTTGCGGTAACTCACGCCCTCGCCGAATACATCCAAAGCCTGGGCTTCGCCGCCGGCGAGACCCACCGGGACATGACGAGGGCGTGACCATGGGCGAGTTGAAACGGCGTAAGGGCCCCGCCATTGTGGCTCTGGGCGGCGGGCACGGCCTGTCCGCCATCCTGCGCGGATTGAAATTGTATACCGACGATTTGACCGCCATCGTCACCGTGGCCGATGACGGCGGCGGCTCGGGAATGTTACGGGAAGACCTGGGCATGCCCCCTCCCGGCGACATCCGCAACTGCATGGAGGCGCTGGCGGACACCGAATCGCTGATGCAGCGGCTGTTGGCCTACCGCTTCCCGGACGGGCGTCTGGCAGGGCAGGCCTTCGGCAACCTGCTGCTTGCGGCGCTGGACGGCATCTCCGACTCCTTCGACCAGGCGGTGGGCCGGATGAGCGAGGTATTGGCGATCAGCGGGCGCATCCTGCCCGTGACCAATGACAGCGTGCAGTTGGAGGCCAGCTTTGACAACGGCACCAGCGTCCGGGGGGAGTCGAAAATCTCCGCCGCCAAAAAGGAGCAGAACTGCCGGATCCACCATGTGCGCCTGCTGCCGGAGCACACCCCGGCCCTCCCCGCCGCGTTGGAGGCCATCCGGGAGGCGGAGGTAATTCTGTTGGGACCGGGAAGCCTGTACACAAGCGTGATTCCCAATCTGCTGGTGGATGGTGTCTCCGAGGCTATCGCGGACAGCTCCGCGCTGAAAATTTATATTTGTAACATCATGACCCAGGACGGGGAGACCGAGGGCATGACAGCTCAGGACCACTTATCCGCCCTGCTGGAGCATGGCGGGCCGGGGCTGGTGGACCTGTGCCTGTGTAATTCCGACCCGATCAGCCGGGAGCTGCTGGAGCGTTACTCCGCCGAGGATGCCCAGCCCATGGAGGTGGGTCGCCGGGAGGTGGAGCTGCTGGGGGCCGAGGTTGTATACCGCCCGATGATGGATGAGGACTGCGGTTACGCCCGGCATTCCGGGATCAAGGTGGCACGGGCGGTGCTGGACCTCTACCAGCAGCGGGCGGACACCAAGATTTTTTGACGAAGGAAGTGAAGCGCCGTGGCCTTTTCCGCCGACGTGAAACAGGAGCTGTGCCGCCCGGCGGTGAACCGCAAATGCTGCGCCCGGGCAGAGGTCTACGGCATCCTGCTGTTCTGCGGGGCGTTCCATTCCCGTCAGGCCCGCATCGTGACCGAGTGCGGGGCGCTGAAGGAACGGCTGCCCGTCCTGTTCCGGAAGGCATTCAAGGTGTCTTTTGACCAGACCCCGGAGGCGGGGGAGGGGAAGGGAACCTTCCTCATCGAAGACCCGGCGAAATTAAAGACAATTTTTGAGGCCTTCGATCTGGACCAGGACGCCTCGGTGTCCCTGCACATCAACTTGGCCATGCTGGAGGAGGACCACTGCCGTACCGCCTTCCTCCGGGGGGCGTTTTTGGCGGGTGGGTCGGTGACCGATCCCATGAAGGGCTATCACCTGGAGCTGGCGACCTCCCACTACCACGTGGGGCGGGAGCTGCCCGCTTTGCTGCGGGAGGCGGGGTTCGAGCCCAAGGAAACCGACCGCAAGGGGAATCATGTGGTTTATTTCAAGCATTCCGACCATATTGAGGACTTCCTGACGTTTTTGGGCGCTCCGGTGTCCGCCATGGCGGTGATGGCCGCCAAAATCGAGCGGGACCTGCGGGGGAGCGTCAACCGTCAGGTGAACTGCGACAGCGCCAATCTGGACAAGACGGTGGCGGCGGCAAGGGAACAGTTGGCCGCGATTGAGCGATTGCAGTGGGCCGGACGGCTGGATGCCCTGCCGGACAAGCTCCGGGAGGCGGCACGGCTGAGGACTGAAAACCCGGAGTTGAATCTGGCCCAGTTGGGGGCGTTGTGCGATCCGCCGGTGAGCAAATCGGCCTTCAACCATCGTGTGAGAAAGCTGATGGAGCTGGCAGGGGGGGCATGACCGCTTGAAACGAGAGACGTTTTATCTGCACAGCATCTTACCGCCGGCGGAACTGAGGGACAAGCTGGATCTGGAGGTTCGCGTCCAGAACAACCTGCACAAAAAGGAATGCAGGGCTGTTCTGAGGTGGAAGGATGAAAACCGGTTCAAAGTCTACAGGATGGATTATGAGGGCGGCTCCGGGGTATATGGCTCTGTGGGCGCGGGACACAAGCGGCTCTCTCTGAGCGCCAGCCTTGGGGAGAGCAAATATGTGGGTTTTTCTCCCGTGTATTGCGGGCAGATTGTCCCTGATGGAACAGGCAGTGTGATTTACGGCCATTTCAGGCAGCTTTGGTGGGTGTGGTTGATTTGTGTTCTCATATATGGCGCGGGTTTTGTCACCTGCGTCGAAGCAAGACAATATTTAGTATACCTGGTTATTTTGGTTCTGGGCATGCCTATGATTCTAAGCTGTTTGCAACCGGAACGGGACGAGTCCGCCGGAGCCCTGTGGGACATGCTGGAATATCTGGTGGCGACCGTTGATGGTCTGGCGATGGAAGAAGCAAGAGAAAACGAACAATCTGAGGAGTGAAAACAGTGGCCTTTACCCATCTGCATTTACATACAGAATACTCCCTTCTGGACGGCGCGTGCCGTATCGACCAACTGGTACAGCGGGTGAAGGCGCTGGGACAGTCCGCCGTGGCCATCACCGACCATGGGGTGATGTACGGGGTCATCGACTTTTACCGGGCCTGCAAGGCGGCGGGGGTGAAGCCTGTCATTGGGTGCGAGGTCTACGTGGCCCCCCGCACCCGGTTCGACCGGGTCCATGAGCTGGACGGTTCGGCACGGCACCTGGTCCTTTTGTGCCGCAATGAGCAGGGCTACCGCAACCTGAGCTATATGGTGTCTATGGCCTTCACGGAGGGATTTTACATCAAGCCCCGCATCGATATGGACCTGCTCCGGGAGCACCACGAGGGGCTTATCGCCCTGTCCGCCTGTCTGGCGGGGGAAATCCCCCGGCGGCTGAGGAACGGCGACTACGAGGGCGCGAAGGCCCATGCGCTGGAAATGCGAGAGCTGTTCGGCGAGGACGGCTATTACCTGGAAGTCCAGGACCACAAAATCCCCGAACAGCAGGCGGTCATCGCGGGCATCATGCGCCTGAGCCGCGAAACCGGCATTCCCATGGTGGCCACCAACGACTGCCACTACCTGACTCGTGAGGATGCCGCCATGCAGGACGTGCTCATGTGCGTCCAGATGGGCAAGCTGGTGGAGGATCAGGAACGTATGCGGTTCGAGACCCAGGAGTTTTACGTCAAGAGCGAGGAAGAAATGCGCACTCTCTTTCCCAATTGCCGGTCGGCCATCGAAAACACTCAAAAGGTGGTGGACCTGTGCAATGTGGAGTTTGAGTTCGGTAAATACCATCTGCCGGAGTTCAAACTTCCCGGGGGAGAGACGGACGGGGATGCCTACTTCGAGAAGCTGTGCTGGAAGGGCTTTGACCAGCGCTACCCGGGCGGCGGGGAGGATTTGCGCGACCGCCTGCGCATGGAGATGGGCGTCATCCGGCAAATGGGCTTCGTGGATTACTTCCTCATCGTGTCCGACTTCATCGGCTACGCCAAGTCGGAGGGCATCCCGGTGGGGCCGGGCCGCGGGTCGGGGGCCGGGTCTATGGTGGCCTACTGCCTGCGGATCACCGACGTGGATCCTATCAAGTACGGCCTCATCTTCGAGCGGTTTTTGAACCCCGAGCGGGTGACCATGCCCGATATCGACATCGACTTCTGCATCCGGCGGCGGCAGGAGGTCATTGACTATGTGTCCCGGAAGTACGGCGAGGATCACGTGGTGCAAATCGTCACCTTCGGCACCATGAAGGCCAAGGCCGCCATCCGGGACGTGGGCCGGGTGCTGAACTTCCCATATGCCGAGGTGGACAACATCGCCAAACAGGTGCCCTTTGACCCGAAAATGACCCTGGACAAGGCGCTGGTGCTGTCCAAGGGGCTGAGCGACCTCTACAACGGGGAGGAGCGGGTGAAGGAACTGGTGGACATGGCCCGAAAGATTGAGGGGATGCCCCGCAATGCCTCCACCCACGCCGCCGGGGTAGTGATCACCAAGCGGCCGGTGTATGAATACGTCCCCCTGGCCACCAACGACGGCCAGCCCGTCACCCAGTACACGATGACCACCATTGAGGAGCTGGGCCTGCTGAAAATGGACTTTCTGGGTCTGCGCAACCTGACCGTGCTGGACGACGCGGTAAAGATGGTACAGAAGGAGCTTCCCGGCTTCAAGCTGGAGGACGTCCCGGACGACGACCAGGCCGTCTATCAGATGCTGTCCGAGGGCAAGACCTCCGGCGTGTTCCAGATGGAGTCGGCGGGTATGACCAGCGTGGGCGTGGGTCTCAAGCCCAAGAGCATTGAGGATATCTGCGCTATCATTGCCCTATACCGTCCCGGACCCATGGACTCCATCCCCAAATTCCTGGCTTGCGCGCAAAACCCGGCGCTGGTCACTTACAAGCACCCGCTTCTGGAACCTATTTTATCCAACACCTACGGTTGTATTGTCTACCAGGAGCAGGTCATTGAGATTTTCCGCAAGCTGGCGGGCTATTCCCTGGGCCAGGCGGACATGGTGCGTCGGGCCATGAGCAAGAAGAAGGAAAAGGACGTTCAGCGGGAGAGGGAGTCTTTCATCCACGGCGACCCAAAGCGGAACATTGCCGGATGCCTTGCCAACGGTATCCCCGAGGCAACGGCCCAGTCCATCTACGACGAGATCAACGATTTCGCTCACTACGCCTTTAACAAATCCCACTCCCTGGCCTATGCCATTGTGGCCTATCAGACGGCCTGGTTCAAGTGCCGCCATCCCAGGGAATATATGGCCGCCCTGCTTACCTCCGTACTGGACTCCCAGGACAAGGTGGCGGAGTATATCGCCGAGTGTAAGGAGAACGGTATCGCCCTGCTGCCGCCGGACATCAACGAGTCGGGCGCGGCCTTCACCGTGTCCGGGCCCAACATCCGGTTTGGGTTGGCCGCTTTGAAGGGCGTGGGCGTGGGTTTCACCAACGCCGTGCTGGCCGAGCGGGAGAAAGGCGGGTCCTTTGTGTCCTTCCCGGAGTTCTGCGCCCGGATGTACGACTGCGACCTGAACAAGCGGGTGCTGGACAGCCTGATTCGATCCGGTTCCTTTGACAGCATGGGCGTGCGCCGTTCTCAGCTTTTGAAGGTGTACGAGCAGGTGGTGGACTCCATCAGCCGCGACCGGAGAAAGAACCTGGAGGGCCAGTTTGACCTATTCGGCGGGGGAGGGGGGACCGCCTCCGTTCCCACGGTAATCTATCCCGATATCCCCGAGTTCTCCCCCGGGGAACTGATGGCTATGGAGAAGGAGACCACCGGCCTCTATCTCTCCGGCCACCCCATGGACCAATATCGGAAGCAGGCTCAGAAATATGGAGCAGTATCTATTGCGGCAGTGATGGCAGGAAATGGGGAGGAACGCGACCGCCGGTACGGCGACGGAGCGCGGGTGACCCTGGCGGGGGTGGTGGCCTCTGTGCGCACCAAAACCACCAAAAACAATTCCCTGATGGCCTACGTGATGCTGGAGGATGCCACCGGTAGCATTGAGCTGCTGTGCTTTTCTCGTACCCTCAGCGAGAGCGGGGCTTATCTGAAGGTGAATTTCCCTGTGGTGGTGACGGGTAAGGTGTCTATCCGGGACGAGAAGGCCCCTCAGATTATGGTGGACCGTGCGGCTCCCTTGTCCGAGGAGCGGGGGCTGGCCCGGGCCGGGACAGGGGAGGAGCGGGTACTGTGGATCAAGCTGCCCGATGGGAGAGAGAGCTTTACTTGGTTGAAAAAACTGATGAACATGTTTCCGGGGGAGTCCACCGCCATCGTCTACCTGGAGGATCAGAAAAAGAAGCTCCAGACCCGTTGCATCATCCACGACGCCCTGCTGGCGGAGCTGCGGGAGACGTTGGGAGAGGAGAGCGTAGTTCTGAAGGCAAAACAGACCGGAAACTGACCGGGCAGATCAACGCGAAAAAGCTGGAAGCTCCCCGGAAGGGCTTCCGGTCGGCATAACCAAGGAGAGACTATGTACAAGATCCTGAATAAAATTGGAAAGGTATTATTTCACCGCCTGGGTATTGTGGCGGTGCTCATCATTGCCCAGATCATTCTGTATGGCGCGGGACTCATCGTCCTGCGGGACAGCGTCTATTTTGACAGGGTAGAGTGGTTGTTTCTGACCCTGTCAATCCTTGCCGCCATGTGGATCGTGGGGAGTAAGACCAACCCGGGCTATAAGATCGGTTGGATCATCATCGTGCTGGGGCTCATGCCCTTCGGTTCCCTGGCCTACCTGTTGCTGGGGGGTAATCACCTTTCCAAGTTCAACCAGCGCCGCCTCAAGACCATGGAGCGGAAGATTCGCAAAAACCTGGGGGCGGAGTGCGGCCGGTCCGCCTCTTTGGGGGAGCTGCTGGGAGAAGACGCGGCCTGCATGGCCCGATACCTGGAGCAGACCACCCATTGTCCCGTCTATGGCAACACCCGCAGCAAATACTACCCGCTGGGGGACAACTGCTACAACGACATCTTGGACGCGCTGCGGGGGGCGGAGCGCTACATCTTCATCGAGTATTTCATCATCGAGGAGGGCAAACTGTGGAACTCCATCCTGGATATTTTGAAAGCGAAAGCGCGGCAGGGAGTGGAAGTCCGGGTCATTTACGATGACATCGGTTCCATCTCCACCCTGCCGGGAGATTATCCCGCCAGGCTGGAAAAGCTGGGAGTGCATTGCCGGGTGTTTAACCGGTTCGTTCCGGTGGTGTCCTTGCGCCAGAACAACCGGGACCACCGGAAATATATGATTGTGGACGGTCGAGTGGCGTTCACTGGCGGAATCAATATGGCGGATGAGTATATCAATGTCAAGCCCCGTTTTGGCCACTGGAAGGATTCCGCCATCCGGTTGGAAGGGGACGCGGTGTGGTCCATGACCGTGTCCTTCCTGGCCATGTGGGACTTCACCGACAGCGAGCAGGAGCACTTTACCCCCTTCCGCCCCGTTCCCGCCAGGGGAGGCGCGTCGGGTTACGTTCAGCCCTACCACGATTGCCCGTGGGACAACGAGCCGGTGGGTCAGTCGGTGTACCTCAACCTGATCTACCGGGCCAAGCGGTACGTGTATATCACCACGCCATACCTGGTGATTGATTACTCCCTGACCATGGCTCTGGTCACCTCCGCTAAGTCCGGAGTGGATGTGCGCATCATCGTCCCCCATATTCCGGACAAAAAGACAGTATTTGAGATGACTCGCTCCCACTATGAGGAGTTGCTGGAAGCGGGAGTAAAAATCTTCGAGTACGAGCCCGGCTTCATCCATGCCAAGAACTTTGTGGTGGATGACCGCTTTGCCACCGTGGGTACGGTGAATCTGGACTATCGCAGCATGTTCCTGCACTTTGAAAACGGCGTGCTGTTGTACGATACACCCTCCGTGGCGGATATCCGGAATGACTTTCTGGATACCCAGACTAAGAGCCTCATGGCGACCTTGGAGGATTGCCGGTCCACCTCGCTGCCCCGGCGGCTGTTTCGAGACTTGCTGCGGCTGTTTTCACCGCTACTGTGAAAAGACAGGCAGTGTCCGGTTTGATTCGGGCACTGCCTGTGTGCGCAAAAGCGTGATTTTTACCAGACTGCTTTCCGGCTGGAAAATTAGTTTTTGCAATTTTGACATTGACAACTTGCAAAAATGGGCGTATGATGGGCTCCATGAAAAGCAACGGCGCTTTGGAGGTGCACCTCCTGGAATGCTGTTGCTTTTCTATTTTTTTGAAGAGGAGAGAACAGGTATGACCGTAGAATTTTGGTTTTTGATCGGTGCGGCATTGGTGTTCTGGATGCAGGCCGGTTTTGCTATGGTAGAGACCGGCTTTACCCGGGCAAAAAATGCAGGCAACATCATTATGAAGAACCTGATGGACTTTTGCATCGGCACAGTGGTATTTTCCTTGCTGGGCTATATGCTGATGATGGGAGAGGATGTTCTGTTTGGCCTGGTCGGGCTGCCTAACATGGAACTGTGGACCAACTTCAAGGACTTTATTGCAAGTCCGGCTGACGGTTCCTTCACTGGGGCATCCACGTTCGTGTTCAACCTGGTGTTTTGCGCCACCACCGCCACCATTGTGTCCGGCGCTATGGCGGAACGCACCAAGTTTTCCGCCTATTGTATCTACTCCGCCGTCATCTCCCTGCTGGTGTATCCTATCGAGGCCCACTGGATCTGGGGCGGCGGTTGGCTGAGCCAGATGGGTTTCCATGACTACGCCGGGTCCTGTGCTATTCATATGGTGGGCGGGATTGCGGCGCTGGTTGGAGCTATTTTCCTGGGTCCTCGGCTGGGTAAGTATGTCAGAGACAGGGACGGCAAGGTAATCAAGGTCAATGCTATCCCCGGCCACTCCATCACTTTGGGTGCGCTGGGTGTGTTTATCCTGTGGCTGGGCTGGTACGGCTTTAACGGCGCGGCGGCTACCAGCGCCTCGGAGCTGGCCTCCATCTTCTTGACCACCACTATTGCTCCCTCGATGGCCACCGTGGTCACCATGTTGTTTACCTGGATTCACAACGGCAAGCCAGACGTATCCATGTGCCTGAACGCATCCCTGGCGGGCCTGGTGGGAATTACGGCGGGGTGTGACGCCATGGATGCCTTGGGTGCAACGGTTGTGGGTGTGGTGTCTGGCATCCTGGTGGTGGTTGTGGTGGAAGTGTTGGATCTGAGGCTGCACATCGACGACCCGGTGGGCGCGGTGGGTGTTCACTGCGCCAACGGACTGTGGGGTACTCTTGCCGTGGGTTTGCTGGCCGCCCCTGACGCCCCTGCCGGACTGTCCGGTTTGCTGTATACCGGCTCGGTCGGCCAGCTTGGTATTCAGATGCTGGGAGTGGCCGCCGTAGCCACGTACGCCACCGTGGTTATGATAATCACATTTTTCTTTATCGGCCAGTTCCATGGCCTGCGGGTTACCGAAGAGGAGGAATTGGTCGGCCTGGACAGCACCGAGCACGGTTTACCCAGCGCATATCCGGACTTCGCTCCCGCAGTGGAACAGTTCGGGGCTTATACCGGAGCGGCCCCCGTGGCGGTTCCTGCCAAGGACACGGTTCCTCCCGCCGAGGCTGTCCAAGTGAAACGAGTACCCTCCTTTGAGTCTGCCGAGGGTGACGGTGTCAAGTTTACCAAGGTGGAAATTGTCTGCCGGGAGGCCCGATTTGACGCGCTAAAAAATGCCCTCATGGAGCTGGGTATTACCGGAATGACCGTGTCCCATGTGCTGGGCTGCGGCGTCCAGGGCGGCAAACCGGAGTATTACCGCGGCGTTGCCGTGGAGACCAATCTGTTGCCCAAGGTACGGGTGGATGTGGTGGTGAGCAAAGTGCCTGTTCGCAGCGTTATTGAGACCGCCAAGCGGACACTGTACACCGGACACATCGGTGACGGCAAGATTTTTGTCTACGATGTGGAGAATGTGGTGAAGGTTCGCACCGGTGAGGAGGGCTACGACGCCCTCCAGGACGTGGAATAACATGGGAACAAGGACCGCTGTCCCAGGGATGGGATGGCGGTCCTTTTGATTGCAGCGGGACAGGGGAGGACCATAAACCGTAAAGAAAGACCGCCCGAAGCGATGCTCCGGGCGGTCAATGTGTGCGTTTGGATGGTGTGAAAAAAGGTTGTTATTGTGCTTTTTCGTTTGGTCCTTTTGTGCGACTTATTTTGTCCTCCGGCGCACCCTCCCAAACTCATTCCCAACGCCCTCCCAACAGGGCTTGTCCAAAGAATGGTCAGGCACCGGCTCTCAATTTTTTCTCTCAAAAACCCTCCGAATTACCCCCGCCCGCCGCCAAAAGGGCAATAAAAAAGAGCCCAGAGCAATTCGCAATGAACTACTCTGGACTCTCAAATTTTACTCAGTGCTTGCTCTCAACGCTGCTCGGAAAGGGACAAAACTGGGAGCAGAATTGGGATGGTTTTGGGTGGGGCAAGCTCAAAGGTGTAGACGTTCGGCGAATAATGCACACGTTGTCTGAATTATTTTGACCTCGTTTTCTCCACATTTTCTCCCCAGGCGCACCCCCGCAACCCCCTCATTTCTTCCCTTTCAGGGGGCAAAC
>CAJTTS010000060.1 GCA_910579155.1 uncultured Oscillospiraceae bacterium
CCGGCATTGGTTTGCCGCTTCTGCTTATTGTTAGCTTTTTTGAAGGTTGCTATAGATTGCGGTTACAATGCAAATTATATATTCCAAATGCTACACGAGGTTTTCTTCCATAAAGAAGTTTCTTCTCTTGATAGTCTAAATGTTTTTTTGGCAAAATTTGATTTTGTTGAGAAAAAGTATGATGTTTATATTGGCTATTCAAGCGATATGTCCTCATTGCTACCGCTATTTGATAAACTGGATTCATCAGATATAAAAATTTCTGTGATAAATACTGCGGAAGTACCTATAGGGATAAAAACAAGGCGGCAAAAAACTATTCTTAAATTTGAATCTATTGAATGCTATGATATGTATACAGCATTTGATATTGCTGATGCCATTTCCTCTTGTGTAGTAAATTCTTATTCCTTTTATCGTCATGATCCATATTCTGTACGGACTTATGGTCAAGTTATTGACGAGCAAAATATCATTACAACTATAAGGCCGAAAAAGCTTCTAAAACATCGCGTTCCTATTTTATCGCGTGAGAATTCTACAAAGAATGCTGAATTATTGATGAAAATATTATTTGCAAGCTATGAAAACCTGTTTGCCTTTTCAAAAGTGACAAAAATTCACAATTCAGCGGTTTGCTCAGAAAGCACGAGCGACTCTTTGTTATCATTGTGGTCAATCCTTGAATCTATAGTGGAAGAAGATAGCAATATAGAAGAAATAAAATCTGAAAACAGTGGCAATAAGAAGGAACGCAGCAAAATAGGAAATATCATTGCGTATACTATCCCGTATCTCAAAAGTAGCTATATCAAAAAACTTGTTCAAACATGTATGACTGATATAGTCAGGTGGAATAGCAGCTTTTTTAATAATAAAATTGTTACAAATGGATTTGGTACAAATAATATAGAACATACATTTGCATTTTTGGCGTTTGCCTCTGAACAAACCGTGAGAGATGAGTTCTATTCGATGACAGAAACATTCCCACTGTTACGACAACGAGTCAGTACATTATCTGAACAACTTCATAACAGTAAGGGAATCAAGGCACTGATTAACGCACATTCACAACGGGTGAAATGGCATTTACATCGTATTTATCGTGCGCGAAATTATATTATTCATGATGCAAAAATTGATGATCATATGAATCAAGAACTCGTAATTAACCTTCATTCATATGTAGACATTGTTTTCCTCGAAGTGATTTCTCTAATCAGTAAGTCGCCCTATAATGATTCAATACATGATGCTATCGTTGAGCATAAGCTTTCTACTTTAATTATGGACGAGAGATTAGAAAATCAGGAAAACAGTGATATCACTGCTGGAAATGCCTTGCAATATTTATACTATGCTTTTGAACTGTAAAATCTGCATTATATGTGATGTGTCCTGAGACTGTATTTGATAAATGGCCGCTTACCTTAAATTTCCCACTATTTACAATAACCACGGTGCTACCCAAACATCCAATGCCCGGACAAGCCCTTGCACTGCAAGGCTTTCCGGGCATCGTTTACATTAAGCGCGGCGGGATACATAGGACCGGGAGATACCGCACAGTGAAGCGATTTCCCGCTGGGTGAGGGGCGCTTGTCCGCCCAAGCCGTACCGCAGACGAATGATTTGGGCTTCTCGTCCGGCAAGGCAGACGTCCACGCAACGGCGAACCTTGGCGCATGCGTCCCGCAGGTCCAGCTCCTCCAGCATATTATCGTCTACCCGCACCACATCGATGAGAGACAAGGAGCCGTTTTCACTGTCACCGTCCAGAGAATCAGATAGGGACAGTTCACCCTGGAGCTTGCGCTGAGAACGAAAATACATGAGGATCTCGTTTTCAATGCACCGACTGGCATAGGTTGCAAGCCTGACGTTTTTATCCGGTTTGAATGTGGACACACCTTTGATTAACCCAATTGTCCCAATAGAGATCAAATCGTCTTGATCGCCGTTGGGAGTGTAGTACTTTTTAGACGGTTGAAGCGGAAGGAAGAATTTGACCGGTTAAAAACAACTCCGCAGGGGCCGCCAAATTTCAGGTGGATATTCAGGTGTATTTCCTCTTTTGTGCTGCCTTTTTTGACCACGATGTGGTCTAAAATCGTGGTGACTAGGGCGGAATTGATGCCGTTTTGGAAGAAGAGTTCCTGCTCCAAGGCACTTCTGATTTCACCAAGCTGTTCGGCGGTTTTCCGGCCCTTTTCCGCCTCGGATTGGAGCATGACCAAGCGTTCCTCCAACGCTTTGACCTGTTCATTAAAGCTGTCGTTGCGTTGTTTGAACTCCGCCGTGGTAATGACGCCCTCGATGCTCATCTCCAGCAGGCGGTCTTTTTTTGCCTGGATGGCGGCGATATCTGCCTGAATGCGTTGGGCGTCCTGAACGTAGTCGTGCTCGTCCGGGACCGACTGAATCACGTTTACCAATGCGTCGATGATAGCTGGCTTATCCTGGGCCAGTTGGTCGAATATACTGGCCATAATCTGGTCCAGCTCTGTGGTTCTCAGATGGGGGGCGGAGCACCCGGCCCGTCCACGGTTGCGATACTCTCGGCATTGCCAGGTTTCCGTTTCACCTTTGGAGCTTTTGATCACCTGCCTGTGGAAACTGGTGCTATGCTCCTCACAGATGATCTTGCCGCTGTACGGGTAGCGATTGTGAAATTCGGCAGCGCTCTGGTGGGACATCATCTGCCGGCTTCGGCGCTTGTACAGGGCGTTAGCCCGGTCCCACAGCTCCTCGGAGACGATGGCGGGAACGGACGGGTCTGGGTATGTGACCCACTCACTCTCGTCCAGGAAAATTTTCCGCTTGCTTCGGTAGTCCACTGTCTGGCTTTTGTTGGCACAGTACCAGCCCTTGTATTTGGGGTTGCAGAGGATATGCCGGATGGTCAGGACATTGAAAGTGTTGCCCTGGCGGCTGGTGAAGCCTTCATCGTACAAGGTTCGGGAGATACGCCGGACGCCCATCTGTTGGTTAGCGTAGAGATCGAAGATTCGCCGCACCACCTGGGCCTCATCCTCGTTGACGGTAAGCACGCAGTCCTTTTTGTCGTATCCCCACAGCTTGTCGTTGCCCAGCACATGGCCGTTTTTGATGGCCTGTCGGAAGCCGAACTTCAGCCGTTCGGACAGCTTGCGCACCTCGTCCTGGGCCACTCCGGCCATGACCACCAGCCGGAACTCGCTGTCACTGTCCAGAGTGTTGATATTGTCGTTCTGGAACAGCACCCCCACGTTGTGCTCCAGCAGTTCTTGGGTGTATTTGATGCTGTCCAGAGTGGAACGGGAAAAGCGGGAGATCTCCTTCGTGATGATGAAGTCAAAGCGCCCTGCTTTGGCGTCCTGTATCATACGCAAGAAGCTATCCCGCTTTTTCGTGCTGGTGCCGCTGATGCCTTCGTCCACGTAACCTTGGATATAGACCCAGTTTCGTTTTTCCTGAATGAACTGGGTGTAATACTGCACCTGGTTTTCCAGGCTGTTGAGCTGTTCGTCTTTATCGGTGGACACTCTAGCGTAGAAGGTCACCCGCAGAGGAAGGTCAAAAATCGTTTTTCCGTTCCGCATCTCATTGCGGATTTTAAGGATATTCACACCGCTCCGCCTCCTTTGTCAAGCACGCAGAATACCGGAAAAGCGGGGGAATATCCAGCGCAGAATGTACTAAATCAATCGCGCTCAAGTAGGTGGTTTTTGACAAAAAGCCTCGGGTGTAGACCGCGTTCAACAGGACACCTATCAGTTCTTGCTGTGCGCTTTCCATGTTGCATCACCTCGCTTTATGGATATGTAGGGAAATAAAGGAAAATGCCGGACGTATCAGCATCCGGCATTGATTTCTCTTGCTTCAACTAAGTCAAAACGGGCTGCTGAGTATTTCGGATAGACCATGCCTGGAATACGGTAGGATCTGTCCGCACTCCACCCCATTTTCGCAGCAAGCAGTTGGCAAAATGCCCTGCTGCGGATACGAAAGCCGACGTGCTTTTCCGGCAGATTCTCATATCATACTTTCGGCACGCGAAATGAGGTAAATTCCTTTTTGTGATATGGCTGCATGACCAGATGCATCGTATTGGGATTGATCAGAAAGCGGACATAGGGTGGACGCCCTATTCTATGGAGGATATCGCAAAATACATAAACGGTATCGCTGCCCGGATAGAATGAGAGATACGCGGGGTCAGCCATCCTCCCGCACCAGTTTCGTGCCCTGCCAAATCTCGGGCCGGTTGAAGTCAAACAGCAGCATCAGTTTTTTATCAAATTTGACCAGCTTTCCATTGGTGCGGTATTGATATGTGTCATCCCAGCCCCATTTCGTGAACAGATGGCGGGCGAATAAAGAACACTCCATCTTGGTGGTTTTCGGCTTAGCCGTCAAAATGCATTTGATGGTTGCTTGTGGCACGGCGGAGATATTGGCCAACCCATTCGGTGTGATGCCGCGTTCTTTGCACAATTCCAGAATTCGGGCAGCAATAACTTCACGGGTATTCATAGGCAAATCCCCCTCAAGTGACTTGTCACTATGATAAATTATTTGTTGTTTTCGCATTAGTGACCTTTCACTAACATTTGGATATATGATATAGTGATTTATCACTATACCTAGAGAGAATCAAAATGTATAGAGAGACACTTGACCTGCTGGCCCACGAACTGGGTGAGATATACCACTGGGAGGAGGAGCGCCCCGGTGTGTATTGCCTGAGTATCCTGCCAACCATTGGGGAGGGCAGGGAATATTACGCCGTGCTGGAAGGTGCACCCAGCACCCAAGAGGCCCGCGCTATAGGCCGCAAACTGGAGGGCATCCCAGTCTTGGTTTACCGCCTGGAGGCGGAGGACGGCACCTGGATGGTGGTAGAGTATGAAATTCTGCGGTATAAAGAAACACATGGCCTCTCCATGCCCGAGGGCAAGTTCGTGCGCGTGGCCGCGCTGTATGGGGCGGAGCTGCGTCCGGACTATTTTGGGGCATACCCTGTGCCATTCCTTATACCTTGGGGACATACCCTCCGCCACCGCCCGCTGGATAACGGGATATACTGGATAGAGGCGGAGCAGTGCGTGGAGGTGTTGGCGGTGTGCTACCCGATTTGGGATGGGGAACTGTCGGAAGGGCTGTGGGAGGCAGGACGCAAATTGGATGCCGAAGGCGAAATGGGGTATATATACTATTTGAAAGAAACCGCCTGCGTGGCCATCTGGGAGCTTCTGCGGTTCCGCCCGTCCTTGCTTACCACTGGTTTGATCCGCAAGCCTGAGCTAATGAACGCAATCTGAGAGAATCAACCCAAATATGCGCTGGGTTATAACGCCGAGGAGCAGGCGGGGCTTCATGACGCCCTTGGCCTGCTTCTGTATGCGTTGGGGGTGGAGGATCGGGAGCTGGAAGGTTTCCCGGAACACATGATAACTGTCACCCCCGCTGCTGGGACGATTTTATTGGGTTCTGGAGATGAGTTGGGACATGGAGCATTTGGGCTATATATTAAGGAAGCACTGATCAAATGCGACTGCGGCTTTTTGCCTTGGCAGGCGAAAAATCTGGCTGGCAATCTGCGCACACGGAGGAAGATTCTATGCTTTATTTATACGGCATACAAAGGACGCAATAGGTAATAAAGCAATCGCAAATCATAAGTTGAGAAAGCGTTTTCCTTTGATGGCTTAAAGCGAGGGTGGCTTTATGGTCTTTTTTATTAAGTGGAAGAAAAAATATCGTCAATATAGCTAAAATGTGAGCAGAAATACTGTACAATATATAAAAAGCAGATAGAAAAGTGCTTTCCGCTTTTTCTGTTGACGTATTTTCCCTTTGACGATATAGTATAAACACAAACCAAAAATTAGGAGGGAAAACTATGAAAAAGAGGCTTGCGGTTCCGGTTCTGCTCTCTCTTATCCTGTGTCTGCTCTGCCTGCCGTCTGCCGCCTTTGCCGCCGGGGAGGACGAGATGGTGGCCGTGGCGGTAAAAACTCCCGAGGGCTGGGAGGTCCCCTGCCTGTGGGCGTGGGCGGACGACGGCACTAACGCCTTCGCCGCGTGGCCCGGCGAGGAGATGGAGCCCCTGGACGGCGGCTGGTACTATGCCTACGTCCCCGGCTTTGTGCAGAATATCATCGTGAACGCCAACAATGACGCGGAGACCCCCGTGCAGACCGAGGGGATCACGGTGGAGGCGGGCAAGGAGGTATGGCTCACCATCGGTGAGGATGCCACAGCGGAGATCGCCTATGAATCCCAGGCCCGGATCGAGATCCCGGAATACGTGGAAAAGTTTGTCGTCCACGCCTACGTCCCGCTGGACTGGAAAACCGCCAACCTGTGGGCTTGGTCCGCGCCCGACGGCACCAACGCCTTTGACGCGTGGCCCGGTCTGGCCCTGAAGGAAGGAGAGGATGGATGGTTCACCGGCAAAGCCCCTGTGTGGATCAATTCCATTATCGTCAACGGTAACGAGGGCACCGTTCAGACCGAGGATGTGTCCGTAGAGGGCAAGGAGCTGTGGATTACTGTATATGAGGATCTGACCTATGATCTGGTATATGAAGATCCCAACAAGACCGCCGAGAACATCACTGTCCGGGCCAAGGTGCCCTCAGATTGGACTGATCCCTGCCTGTGGGCCTGGTCCGCGCCCGACGGCACCAATGCCTTCGCATCCTGGCCTGGCGAGACACTGACCCAGGAGGGGGACTGGTATTCCATCCAGGCCCCCGGCTGGATCAACTCCGTCATCGTCAACGCCAACGAGGGCTCGGTGCAGACCACCGACCTGTCGGTGGAGCCGGGGAAGGATATCTGGGTGGTGGTGAACGGCCCGGAGGATGCCGTGGTGTCCTATGAGGAGCCCGCAGACGAGCCCGCCTCCGTTGAGACGGCGGAGCCCGCCCCGTCCGAGGAGCCCGCCCCCACCGCCGAGCCGGAGTCCGCCGGGGGCAGTAACACCGGCCTGATCGTGGGCGGCGCGGCTGCGGCCGTGGTGGTCGTAGGTGGCGGCGTGGCCCTGGCCATGTCTAAGAAAAAGAAGAAATAATTCCGCTGTTCTGCGGGTGCGCGGCGGATGCGTACCCGCAGAACCCCATTTCAGCGAGGAGGTATCGCCATGAAACGATTGACTGCACTGCTCCTGGCCCTGGTTATGCTGCTGGGCCTGACGGCCTGCGGCGGGCCGAAGCCGTCTGACGCCGACGCGAACAAGCTGGTGGTCTGGCACGACAAGGAGGACGCCGTGGTGGAGGCGCTGTCCGCCTATCTGGCGGAGGCCGTCCCCGACCTGGAGATCGTCTTTGAAAAAAAGACCAGCCTCACCGATTCCCTCAAGCTGGTGGGCAACGACCCCACCGCCGCCCCCGACCTGTTCATCTTCGCCCATGACAAGATCGGCGTTTTTGCCGAGATGGGTATTCTGACCCCTGTGGCGGAGCTGCTGGGGGAGGACGCCCTGGCGGACTACCTGCCCATGACCCTGTCCGCCGCCACCTATAAGGGCACGCTCTACCAGCTCCCGCTGTATTTTGAGACCCTGCTGTTCATGTACAACCGCCGCTATATGCAGGACGGCGAGGTGCCCGCCACCACCGGTGAGTTGCTGGACTACATGGGGCGCAACACCGGCCGGGGCCGGTACGGCTTCGTGGAGCAGCACAGCACTGCCTACTACAGCGCCGCATGGATCCACGGCTTTGGCGGCTCCATCATCGACGAGGACGGCACGCCCTTCCCGGATGCCCAGGCGGTGCGGGACGCGCTGGCCTACCACCTGCAATTTGTGGCCCTCATGCCCGGCGAGACGGAGTACAGCACGGTGAACACCCTCTTCCTGGAGGGCAAGGCGGACGCTACCATCGGCGGGCCCTGGATGGTGCCATCCGCCCGGGACGCAGGCATCGACCTGGGCATCGCGCCCATGCCCACAGTGGATATCACTGGCCAACCCCTGGCCCCCTATTCAGGCGTACAAGGTGTCCATGTGCTGAAATTTGCCGCCGAGGGGAAAGCGGAGGCGGTCAAGACGCTGCTGGTTGCCCTCAACGACCCCGCCATCGGCGTTTCTCTGGCCCTGGCCAGTGGCTGTGCCCCGGCCAGTGTCAAATGCTACGACGACCCCTCCGTGGCTAATGACGAACTGGTACAGGCCATGCGGGCCACCGCAGAGATCGCCGTCCCCATGCCTAATATCCCGGAGATGGATGTGATGTGGACGGTGGTGGGGAACCTGCTCACCGACGTGAACCTGTCCGGCAAGGATGTGGGCGCAAGCTTTGATACGGCCCTTGCCAAGGCCAGCGAGCTCATCGCCGCCATGAAATAAGGTGCGCCTATGAAAAAACGGGAAAAAACCGGGGCGGAGAAAAGGCGCAGGAGGGGGATCTTCTACTCCTACGCTTGGTCCACGCCGTCCCTGCTGCTCATCGCACTAATGGTGGTGTTCCCCATTCTCTACACGGGGTACATTTCCCTCACCAACATGAACGTATACCACTGGTTCGATTTCACCATCGTGGGGCTGGACAATTACCTGCGCGCCCTGTTTGTGTTCGACTCCGGGTTTCTGTCCGCCCTGCTGGCCACCATTCTGTGGACGGCGGTGAATATGGTTCTTCAGCTCATCATCGCCTTTGTACTGGCATCCCTGCTCAATATCCAGAAGCTGCGGCTGCGCAAGCTGTACAAGACCCTGCTCATGTTTCCCTGGGCCATGCCGGGCTACGTGTCTATCCTGCTGTGGAAAACTGGGATGTTCAACACCCAGTTTGGCCTGCTCAACCAGTGGATGGAGAAGCTGGGGCTGGAGGCTGTGCGATGGCTGTCCTCCGATCTGTCCGCTTTCATCTGCTGCACGGTGGTGAACCTATGGCTGGCGCTGCCCTTCATGATTATGATTATGGATGGGGCCATGCAGAGCATCGACCGCAGCTATGAGGAGAGCGCCCTGCTGGACGGGGCCAACTGGTTCCAGCGGACACGGTACATCATCGTGCCCTCCATCAAGCCTATTATCACCCCTGCGGTCATCAATACGGTGTTCACAACCTTCAAAACCTTCGATGTGGTTTACCTGCTCACCCAGCAGGCAGGCGCCAAAACCGGATCGGGCTTCCACACTATTCTCACCTATGCCTATGAGAACGCCTTCATTACCAACAACTATGGCTACAGCTCCGCCATCTCCATCATCATTTTCATCCTGCTGATCGTGTTTTCCGCACGGTTCCAACTGCGAGAGGAGGGGGATCTATGAAACGGAATAAGATCAGGGAGCGCGCGGGGCTGGCCGCGCTGAATGTGTTTTTCATCGCGCTGTGCTTTGTCACGCTGATTCCCATCCTCTACGCCCTGAGCGTGTCCTTTAATGGTCAGAACAGCCTGCTCAGCTCCGACTTCTCCTTCATTCCCAAGGAGTTCACGCTGGACAACTACCGGGAGGTGCTGCTCGGGGAGGACATCCTCGCCTGGTTCAGCAATACGGTGCTGCTGGCGGCATCTACCGTAGCGCTGTCCCTGTCGGTGGCTATCCCGGCGGCCTACTGCTTCTCCCGCCGGCGGTTTTCCGGGCGGCGGGCCATGCTGAAATGCCTGGTGCTGCTCAACGCGTTTCCCGCCATCCTGTCCATGTTCGCCATCTACCGCCTGTTGCGCTCCTTCGGGATGATCAATCACCGCATTGGGCTGATCTTGGTGTATACCGGCACCATGGCGGTGTTCAGCCTGTGGAACACCAAGGGCTATTTCGACACCATCCCCACGGAGATCGAGGAGGCGGCCCGCATCGACGGGGCGGGCAATTTCCAGGTGGTCACCCGGATCGTGCTGCCCTTGGCCAAGCCCAGCATCGTGGTGACGGCGCTGATGGTGCTGATCTATGTGTGGAACGAGTACATCTACGCTACCACCTTCCTCACGGGGGAGCAGAACTACACCCTGGCGGCGGGGCTGTACGCCCTCCAAGCCACCGAGATGAGCGGGAGCTGGCCGGTGTTTGCTGCCGCATCCATCACAGTGTCCCTGCCGGTGCTGGTGATCTTCTTCCTGTGCCAGAAGCACATGACCTCTGGGCTGACGGCGGGAGGTGTAAAGGGATGAAGCTGGACGCCATTCTGCACATTCCCATGTCGGAATACGCCCACGGCCTGGACGAACGCCATATCGTATTCCGCCTGCGCTGCGCCAGGGGAGACTTGAGGCGGTGCACCCTCTACTACGGGGACACTGCCTGCCGGGTGACCCCTATCCTGTTCACCCCCGCCCCCATGGAGCTGGTGCTCAGCGACCAGTGCCATGACTACTACCAGCTCATTCTGGACAGTCCCTACCAGCGTCTGTTCTACTACTTCGAGTTGGACGACGGGGAGCGGACGCTCCTCTACTATGGGGACGTGTTTACCGACCATTTGGTGGACGACCGGTCTGAATATTTCAAACTTCCCTTCAACCACCGGGCGGATATCGCCAAGGTGCCGGACTGGGTGCACGACGCGGTGGTGTACAACATCTTCCCAGACAGCTTTGCCAGCGGGGAGAAAAGCATTTCCCTCCAACCGGCAGAGCAGCGTTACAACGGCGTGCTTGTGAAGGGCAAGCTGGGCGGCACCCTGTGGGGCGTGGCGGAAAACGCCGGATATCTCCAGGAGCTGGGGGTCAACTGTGTCTACCTTAACCCCATTTTCGCGGCGGGGGAGTACCACAAGTACGACCTGCTGGACTACTATCATGTAGATCCCTGCTTCGGTGGGGATGGGGCGTTCCGGGCCATGGTGGACGAGTTCCACCAGCGGGGCATCCGGGTGATCATCGACGGGGTGTTCAACCACTGCGGCTGGCAGTTCTTCGCCTTTGATGACGTGGTACGCAACCAAGAGCGATCCCGGTACAAAGACTGGTTCTACCACCTGGAGTTCCCCGTGGTCCGGCCGGACGACCCGGAGGCATATCCCGCCTATGCCTGCTTTGGCTACGAGCGGATGATGCCCAAGCTGGACACCGCCAACCCAGAGGTACGGGATTACTTCGCCAAGGTGGGGGCCTGGTGGGTGCGGGAGTTCCACATCGACGGCTGGCGGCTGGACGTGGCCAGCGAGGTGGACGACGGCTTTTGGCGGGCCTTCCGAACAGCGGTGAAGGGCGAGAATCCGGACGCCCTGCTCATTGGCGAGGTGTGGGAGAGTGCGGCCCACTGGCTGGGGGGTGATATGTTCGACTCCACCATGAACTATGACTTCCGCAAGCACTGCCGCCGCTTTTTTGGGGAGCGCTCCATTGATGCCGCGGAGTTTTCCGGGCGGCTCACCAATATGCTGGCCCGCTACCGGGTGCAGCTACTCCCCGCCCAGCTCAACCTGCTGGACAGCCACGATGTCAGCCGCTTTCTGTCCCTGTGTGGCGGGGATGCACGCCCTTACCGGCTGGCTGTCCTGTTCCTGATGTCCTTCATCGGGATGCCCACCATTTTTTATGGGGACGAGCTGGGAGTGCGGGGCGTTTTGGAGGCGGAGTACCGCGCCCCCATGCCCTGGCAGGGGGGCGACACAGCGCTGCTGGGGTTTTTCAAACGCGTCATCGCCATGCGCCATGATCTGGCATCCCTGCGCCGGGGGGATTTCCGCGTCCTGTCCGCCCAGCCAGACTCCAAACTCCTGGTGTTTCAGCGGCGCTACGGGGCTGAGGCTGTTACGGTGGCCCTCAACTGCGCCCCGGACGTGGCGCGGCTGCCCGCCTGCCCAGGCAGGGTTTACTGGGCCGAAGGACTGGAAAACAACGCACTAATAAGCTTCGGTTTTGCCGTACTGGTTGACGGACAAGCCTGATTGCTCTATCATTGAGATACTCGATGAAAGGAGCTCGTGCCATGGGTGTGACGATCAATGATGTGGCCAAAGCCGCCGGCGTTTCCATTTCCACCGTATCCAAGGTCCTCAACGGCCATTACAGCATCTCGGAGGAGACACAGGAGCGGGTAAGACAGGTGATCCGGGAGTTGAACTATTACCCCAGCGCCAGTGCCCAGAGCTTCGCCAAGGGTTCCACCCGCAGCGTGATTGTTTTGGCTGATTTGGGGCCCAACGCCGCTTTTTTCAATCCTCATATGTTTGAGATCATCGCCGGGTTGGAAGAAACCCTGCGAGTTCGCAGCTACCGGATGATTCTGTGCGGAGCCCAGCCCTCCACCGCCTGCGAAATGGCGGAGGAGTTCATTTCCAGGCGCAGCGCGGACGCCCTGGCTGTCCACGTGTCGGTGATGACCCACCAGCTGGCCGCCCTGCTGGTGCGCACCCATTTTCCCCACATTGTGCTGGGCCTGCCCAATTTTGACAGCCAGGTGTGCTGGATCGACATCAACAACGTCTATTCCGGCATCATTGCTGCGGCGCATCTGGCCGGAGCGGGCTACCAGCGGATTGCCTTTCTGGGCGGGCAGGATCATGACCGCATTTCCGCCCACCGTCTAGAGGGGGTGCGCCAGGGGTTGGAGGATGCGGGGCTGTCCCTGGACAACCAGTACATCTGGCAGGGGGACTCCACCTGGGCGGACGGCCAGCGCATGGCGCACAAGCTCCTGAGCCGGGAACCACTGCCTGACGCAGTAGTGTGTGCCAACAACTATATCGCTTTGGGGTGCGTCTCTGCCATCCAGGAGCGGGGGATGGGGATACCGGGCGAGATCGCCGTTATGACATTTGACGACCACCCCTTTGCCCAGATCATGGAGCCGCCGCTGACGGCGGTGGACATTGACGTGCGGGGGATGGGAAGTCAGGCGGGGAAATTCCTGCTGGATATGATCCGAAATCCCAACACCCAGGTGCAGACCTATGTCACGACTTCAAACCTGATGGTTCGTCAATCCACTGTGCGTTAAAACCTAAATTGTTATTTTGGAGGTGAGAAATCACAGCTTTGCAATTTGGTAAGAAAACGATTCAAGAACTTATAAGGAGATTGCTATGAAAGCAGCAAAACGATGCTGTTGATTCCAATGCCACAATTACGCATTTTGGCGAGTTTTTCATTGGTAGACCCGATCCCAAATATGATGAGTATATCTATTTCCCCCATTGTTATGTCAGACTGCAAATATTACCATTTTAGTCGATAGAGATTGGATGACAAACTCCCATTCTCCCGCCAGCGGTTGGATTTTACCACCAGCCCAGCCTTTACCAAATCATCCAACGCCCGCTTCACCGTCGAGCGGGACAGGCTTACCCCTGCCGCGATAGTGTTGATCCCCGGCCAGCAGGTAACCTCCTTATTGGCATGGTCCTTGAGGTAGATGTACACCGCCTTGGCCCGCGGGCCTAACTCGGTGTCCTGGTAAATGGAATCATAATAGGCCAATGTCTCACCTCCCATCCGGGGGCGAGGGCGGCCCATCCTGCTTTATCATATTTTCCGGGATGATTGCCAGCGGCTGGCCTGTTTGTTTCTGCTGCCGGTCATGTCGATCACTTTTTTGCCCAGTCCGTCCCTCCCGCGGGGGACGGACTTTTTCTTCCTCCGGGGGTGCTAAAAAATACCTGTTTTGGATGACCTGTTCCAACTCCTGCCGCCCAGCGTAGCACACCTTCCGCTGCCCATGCTCCGGCGTCTGATAGGGCTCCCCGAAGGTGATCCTCCAGTCCAGGAACAGCCGCAGCCGGGTTTTTATGGGATGTGACCCGGTTTTCATCACCACGAACTCCCCCTTGGGGATGGATTTCAGCTCGTCCGGTGTCATCAAAGGCCGTTCTCATCCGCCACAGAGAACAGCTCACGGGCCAAATTCTGGATCATCAGTCCCGCCATAAAATTTTTCGTCTGATCCTCCTCAGGTAGAATCAGGAAGATGGCAGACTTCCGGCTGGCGAAGTTCTCGGCGTCAATGGGCCTATCGAAGCAGATGGTCTGCTCCGGCTCCGTATTCAGGAACGCGTTCAGTCGGGACAGCACGGTAGATAGCACCGAGGTCATGGCCTGCTCTGAGGTGTTCAGCGCCGCCCCGGCGAACCACCGGGCTTTGTGCTCGGAGGGCAGACGGCTCATCAGCACCTGAAAACAGCTTTTACCCTTGACTTTGGACGGCTCCAGCAGATCCTGCACCAGCTTGAACACGGACACAATATGACGGCGCTCCCGGAGCTGGCCGTCGATTTCCTTTGGCGGCAGGAATTCCGCAAGCAGCAGAATCACCGCAGTGAGGAGTCCTTCGGCGGAGTCGTAATGGGATAAGCGTCCCCGCGCCTTGCCGCGTCTCCACGGTAGGTTTCGGGTCAGCTCTCCCCCGAACCGGACGTACACCTCTCAGCGTATCCGGCTCTCCATCTACCAGCCTAAGCGATTAGCTGTGTATCTTTTCGTGGCAGACTTTACATACGGCAAGGGATTTTCGCCGCATTTTCCTCATCAACATTTCCCAGTCATTGCCGCCAGTGAGGTCTTTCAGCCTTCTGACGTGGTGCATACGGATATCGTCGGTTTTCTGCCCGCACAGTTCGCAAACGCCGCGCTTGATTCGGGCCGCATTGCTGTTTGGGCTGGTGTACTTCCTTACATATTCCGGCAGGGTGTCGGCGCCCATCAGAACCTCTTTGATGCGCTTGAAGCCGTCATGGTAAAATTCATACCTTTTCATGCCCGCTTTCGTCTGATACGGAACATAAAATATCCCGTTGTCCGAATATCTGTCGATGATTTTTCTCACCGTGGTGCGATATTTGCAGGCGAAGGTTTTGTACATACTGTACTCCATGATGTGGGCAAATTTACCCAGCACCGCGCAGAGGACTTGGACGCCCAGCAGATTTTGGGAGAAGAGGCGGTGCTGCCAGTCTTTTTGATCCAAAGGTTCTACAGTGCCCCTGGACAGTTTCACAATTCCCGAGTCTTGGAAGTAGCGAAGCATCCGGGTAAGCTCCAAAATCAATTTCTATCAAACATGAAAAGAATTTGTTCTCTGTTTTTGTGCAAAGCACAAGAATTTGCATTGACAAATCCGCCTAATCATGGTACATTTTCACTGAGTAGATAATGATTCCTATTATGGTCACAAATTACTCAAAGGAGGTTTCCGTATGTTGTTCCAAACCACGCAGGCCCACGAGGAACTGCGCGCTAAGATCCGTGCTTTTGCAGAGACGGAGGTGAAGCCAAACGCCATCCTCATGGACCAGGAGAGCCGGTTCCCCGCCGAGGCCATCAAAAAATTTGCCGAAATGGGGCTGATGGGTATTCCCTATCCCAATGAGTACGGTGGAGCGGGGCTCGACGTGATGAGCTACGCCATCGCGGTGGAGGAGCTGTCCCGGGTAGACGGCGGCACCGGCGTCATTCTGTCCGCCCATGTGTCCCTGGGCACCTGGCCCATCTTTGCCTTCGGCACTGAGGAGCAGAAGCAGAAATATCTGGTCCCCCTGGCCAAGGGCGAAAAGATCGGCGCGTTCGGCTTGACTGAGCCCAACGCGGGTTCCGACGCGGGCGGCACTGAAACTACCGCCATCGACAAGGGCGACCACTGGCTGCTCAATGGCCAGAAGATTTTCATCACCAACGGCGGCGTGGCGGATACCTATGTGGTCTTTGCCGTCACCACCCCGGACATCGGCACCCGGGGCATCTCCGCCTTCATCGTGGAAAAGGGCTGGAAGGGCTTCACCTTCGAGCCCCACTATGACAAGATGGGTATTCGGTCCTCCGAGACCTGCCAGCTGAACTTCGACGACGTGAAGGTGCCCAAGGAGAACCTGCTGGGCAAGGAAGGCCAGGGCTTCAAGATCGCCATGGCCACTCTGGACGGCGGGCGCATCGGCATCGCCTCCCAGGCTCTGGGCATCGCCCAGGGGGCCTATGAGTCCGCCGTGGAGTACGCCAAGGAGCGCGTCCAGTTCGGCAAGCCCATCGGCTTTAACCAGGCCCTGACCTTCAAGCTGGCGGATATGGCCACCAAGCTGAAGTGCGCGCGGATGCTGGTGTACTCCGCCGCCGAGAAGAAGGAGGCCCACGAGCCCTATGGCGTGGACGCCGCCATGGCCAAGCTGTACGCCTCCGAGACCGCCTTGGAGATCGTCAACGACGCGGTGCAGATTTATGGCGGCACCGGCTTCCTCAAGGGCATGGATGTGGAGCGGATGTACCGCGACGCGAAAATCACCACTATTTATGAGGGCACCAGCGAAGTCCAGCGCATGGTTATCGGCGCGTCCATCATGGGCAAGCCCCCCAAGAGCGAGGGCGGTTCCGCCAGCCGCGCCAAGAAGCCCGCCCCCGTCACCGGCGTGCGTAAGGGCATGATTCTCAAGGAGGGAAATGCCAAGGAACGGGTGGATTCCCTGGTGGCCGCGCTGAAGAAGGACGGCTATGACTTCTCTGTGGGCATCCCCATCGACACCCCCATCGCCCAGGCGGAGCGGGTGGTGTCCGCCGGACAGGGCATCGGCTCCAAGGAGAACATGAAGCTCATCGAGGACCTGGCGAAGGCTGCCGGAGCGGCCATCGGCTCCAGCCGTCCCGTGGCTGAGACTCACAAATATGTGCCCCTGAACCGCTACGTGGGCATGTCCGGCCAAAAATTCAAGGGCAATCTGTACATTGCCTGCGGCATTTCCGGCGCGATCCAGCATTTGAAGGGCATCAAGGACGCCTCTACCATTGTAGCCATCAACAAGAGCTCCAACGCCCCCATTTTCAAGAACTGCGACTACGGTATCGTGGGCGATGTGAACGAGATCCTGCCCCTGCTGGCCGAGGCCCTGGGTCTGGAGGAAAAGCAGCCCGCGCCCCCCATGGTGAAGATGAAGCGGCCTCCCGCCCCCAAGGCCGAGCCCATCGGCCCGCGCTACGTCTGCGGCGGCTGCGGCTATGAGTACGTCCCCGAGCTGGGCGACCCCGACGCGGAAGTTGCCCCCGGCACCCTATTCAAGGACCTGCCCGAGGGCTGGGTCTGCCCTGAGTGCGCCGAGAGCAAGGAAATGTTCATTGAGGCGTGAGCGCGAAGCCGTCGTGAGCAGCACGGATGGACCGGAGCGAGGCCGAGCGCAGGCCCGCGCAGCGGGCCGGAGACCAGGCCGAGACGGAGGGAAGCTGTGCGTCGCGAGCAGGCGCAGCGTGACAACAAGGAACCGAAAAAGAACTTTTAGTTCGCTTCGTTTCGATGCACTCAACCACCATTTCTGCCCGGCCACAAGCCAAATGCTTTCAGGGCTGATAATTTTTGATAATTTTTATCCTAACTTTTAACAAGGAGGATCGCTTATGTACTGCGTGCGCAGTGTGACCGATAACCTATACTGGGTGGGCGCCAACGACCACCGCACTCATTTGTTTGAGAACATCCATCCCATTCCCCGGGGCGTGAGCTATAACGCCTATCTGCTGCTGGACAAATCCACCGTCCTGTTCGACACCGTGGACTGGTCCGCCTGCCGCCAGCTACTGGAGAACCTGGATTACCTGCTGGAGGACCGGCCCCTGGACTACCTGCTCATCAACCACATGGAGCCCGACCACGGCGCGTCCATTGAGGAAATTCTCATCCGCTGGCCCGATGTGAAGGTCATTTCCACTCCTAAGGCGTTCATGCTCATGCGGCAGTTCGGCTTCCACATCGACGGCCATGAGCTGATTGAGGTCAAGGAGGGCGACACCTACACCTTCGGGGACCACACCGTCACCTTCGTGGAGGCCCCCATGGTCCACTGGCCCGAGGCCATGGTCACCTTTGACCTGACCAACGGCGTACTGTTCGCCGCCGATGCCTTCGGCTCCTTCGGCGCGCTGGACGGCAAGCTGTTCGCCGATGAGGTGAATTTCGACCGGGATTGGATCGACGATGCCCGGCGCTATCTGACCAACATCGTGGGCAAATACGGCCCCCACGTTCAGCTCCTGCTGAAAAAGGCGGGGGGGATTTTAGACAAAATCAAATTTATCTGCCCCCTGCATGGTCCCGTGTGGCGTGAGAATTTGCTGTACTTCATCGACAAGTACGACCACTGGAGCAAGTACGAGCCCGAGGAGCAGGGTGTACTGATTGCCTACGCCTCCATGTATGGCAACACCGAGTCCGCCGCCCAGGCTCTGGCCTCCAAGCTGTGTGAGAAGGGCTGTACCAACGTGTGGGTGTACGACGTGTCCAACGTCCATGTGTCCCAGATGGTCAGTGAGTCCTTCCGTCTCAGCCACCTGGTGTTTGCCTCTGTCACCTACAATTTGGGCATTTATCCGGTGATGCATGACTTTTTGATGCACCTCAAGGCCCTGAACTTCCAGAACCGCACCTGCGCCATTATCGAGAACGGCTCTTGGGCGGTGAAGTCCGGCGACCTGATGCAGAAGTTCCTGGAGGACGAGATGAAGAACATGACCGTCCTCAATGACCGGCTTACCTTGGCCTCCGCTCTCCACCCGGACAAGGCCAGCGAGCTGGACGCCCTGGCCGATGCAATCATTGAGTCTATGGCAACGGAATAAGAAGGCTCAGTGCATATCGAACAGCGTTCGTTGCTACGAGCAAGCTTTCTTTCGGGTTGTGTCATGGTTTAAACGTTAAATTTAGAGAAGTTGTGTAGACGCCAAAAGCAACAACAACTGACAATGTCTATTTCTGTAGAGCACTTGTGATTAAGAGGTTATTGAGTCAGTTGTTGTTGCTTCGGCTGTACACAAACTTTTACGCCAAACCCAAGTTTTTTAGTTCTTTAGTAATTGTTGTCCTGAGTAGCAAGGTATCAATTCAGCTTCGACTTTTAACTTTTCCAACTCTGCTTTTACTATACCTGATAACATATGCAAAAAATTTGGATCATCGTCACAAAACAAAATCCTCATGATTTTCACTCCTAAGAACATTTTTTGGCTGGTAGGTGCATTATACCATATAAAACTGAAAATTCAAGGCTGAGCACATAAGCCTACATTTGACTTCAAGATATTAAAATCGTAAGACCATCATTGGTGGAATCAATCTGAAATTCCAACAAAGCATATCAAGTAGCTACAATCTGAAATAGATACGAAACCATATGGCACCTTGGCCGTGTTTCATCTTGACAAACTTTCCCATAGGTGTTACGCTATGAAGCACAGCGAAATAGTTGAACCCCTTTATTTTTTGGATTAGCACCATAACCTAACAGACTTCTTTGGTATAAATGCATTGGACATCATTTGTGGAACAGCGGGTGACTGTCCAATCAGATACTTTTTCGGGGAAGTCTGCGGTGATTTCAGTTTGAAGGAGCAGGCCAAGAGAAGCTATACGACACAGCGCCGAGCAGGGTTGCCTGTCAGGAACCGGATTGGGTAGAACGGCAATTTGCGGCGATGACCTGCAAAATCAAACTGAAGGAGATGTACTATGCAAAACACAAAAACTGAATACAGCAGCTCTGAGCGAACCCCTGTCGTTCTGCCGGAGATGGAACAACTGCTCCCGCCGTTAAGCGGAGAGCAGTTTTCTGCTTTGGAGAGCGATATCCTGGAAAACGGCTGTTACGCCCCCATTATTGTCAACAAGGACCATGATCGTTGTAGACGGGCACAACCGTTTCCATGTCTGTGAAAAACATGGCCTACCGTTCAAAATGCTGGTGTTCTCGTTCACGGATTTGTTGGAAGCCAAGCAGTGGGCGCTGGATACGCAGAAGGGACGCCGCAATCTAGACAAGTGGGAACTGGGCAAGATTGCGCTGAAGCTGAAACCGGAGATCGAAGCCAGAGCGAGGGCCAACCAGGGAACCCGGACCGACCTTTCGGTGAATTCACCGAAAAGTTACTCTCCTATGGACATCCGGAAAGAGATGGCCCAGGCGGTTGGCATCGGGGATCAGGCCATGGGTAGAATCACGAAGCTGGCCAAGAATGCTTCCCAATCGCTGAAAGACGCTCTGGAAAACAAAGAAGTGTCCATTAATCGGGGCTGGAGAATCCTGAAGGCTGTTCAGATGCTACCGCCAGAGAAACAGGAGTCTGCTGCCGCCGAGATGATGTCGGCTGTGCGGGAGATTGACCATTCGGATGCTGAAGCGGACCGCAGGGGAAAAATTGCGGCCCTTTTCTGCAACGCTTACGAAAAAGCGGCACTTTTGACCGCAACAACAGAAAATGTGCGCCTGTGGGTGGAGGGTACTCGCATGAGGCCGGACGAGATTGAGGACTCTATCGCGGAGTCCTACGAGTTGGCTCAGACATTTCAAAAAATCGGAGATATTCTGAGAACGGAAATATTGCTGCATCGTTGAATCGTATTGCGGACTGGGTGTTACACAATGCACCCAGTCCTTTGTTTTTCGCGGAAATTGCACAGAATCTCCACGATTTTGGCTGTCAAGGGTGTCTGCGTGGACCACTTATCCAATGCGGCAATTGTCTATAATGTACCCAATAATGTAGACAGACTATTGAAAAAACGACACCCTATCTTCTCTTGACAAAGGGAAACAGAAAACTAATAGCATAATAGGCTGTCAACCTTACACAAAGCACCGCTTCCAACAAAATCGGAGCGGT
>CAJTTS010000061.1 GCA_910579155.1 uncultured Oscillospiraceae bacterium
ATGGCGTTGCACTACGAAATCGCTATTTCTGAAAATCGTTGCGGTGCGATGGTTTCCGGGAACAGCGTCCTCATTTTCACTGCTCATGGAACGCACACCACAGCGCCCGCACCCGTTTTTGAACTATATCCCGCGAAGTTTGTTTCTTAGTAAAGAAGTCAAACCCGTGGAATGTTCCGGGCACATCCTCCAGCTGAACCTCTACGCCAGCCGCCCGCAGGGCCTGAGCATAGGCGATCCCCTCATCATGGAGACAGTCAAATTCCTCCACCTCCACATAGGCGGGCGGGAGGCCGGAGAAATCGGAGACCAGCATGGGGGAGACATACTCCGGCGTCCCATTGACCCCATTGCGGAGGTACATCGCCCACATCTTTCGATTCAGCTTTGCGTTCCACAGCGGGCTGTCCGCAAATCGTTTCATAGAGACGGTTCCCATCCGGCTGTCGGTTACGGGATAAATCAGCATCTGGAAGCAGAGTTTTGGCCCGCCCTCGTCCCTGGCCCGGAGGGCACAGGCGGCGGCCAAAGCTCCCCCGGCGCTGTCCCCGCCCACCGCGATCCGCGCCCGGTCTATCCGCAGCTCTGGGGCGTTGTCCCACACCCAGTGAAGGGCGGCGCAGCAGTCCTCAAACGGGGTGGGAAATGGCGTGGCGTCCGATGTGCGGTAGTGGACGAACACCACCGCACACTGCGCGCCCTGGGCGTACTGGGCCACGTAGCGGTGGATATAGCCCGCGTCCCTAAAGCAGAACCCGCCGCCGTGGAAGTAGACCAAGCAGGGGAGGGCCTGGTCTACGGCTTCCGGGCGGTAGACAGTCAAGCGGATAGGTGTGCCATCTTCCGATGAAATTTGATACTCGCGGCGTTCGATCCCCCTGGGCGGTTCCGGCAGCGCCATCCAGGACAGCGCCCGGTTGGCCAGCTTCGCCGTGCCCGCGTTCAGCACCCAGCCGGGGACAGTCAGCTTGTTGGCAAAGCGGAGTTCCCTTCGGACGGGGTATTTCCAATTGCGGTGGATGCACCAACCACCCGCTGCAACTCCTGCCGCCAGCGCCGCCCAATACCGTTTCTTCATACCGCCTTATCCAAAAATCAGGCTCAACACCTGTGTCAGATCATCCATGGCCTCCACATCGTCATGCCGCTGATCTCGCCCCCGGAGGAGCAACACCGGCCTGATCCCGGCGCCCCGTGCGCCCAGCACGTCGGTGTCATAGGAGTCCCCGATGTGGACGGCTTCATCTGACCCGCAGCCGCTGACCCGCAGGACCTCGTCGAAGATCTCCCGGTGGGCTTTGCAGGCCCGGACGGTGTTCCCGCTGACCACCCCCACCGCCTTCAGCCCATTGCGGCGCAGGGCCTGTTCCATGTAGGGGAGGCCGTTGTTGGTGATGATATAGATGGGCACTGGGCACCGCTCAAAGAAGCCGGGGGCGTCCGGGAACACCGGGGCGTTGACCCAGTGGCTGCGGATCAGCCCGATCAGCGCGGTGCGGTCGTCCGCCAGCCCGATTTGCTCCTCCGCATCGGAAACAATTTGCTCCGCAATCTCGTCCTCGGTGAGATACCTGTCCAGATAGCTGTCCGCCTCATAGCGGCGGCGGGTGTCTAAGATGAACTTCTGAACCTGCCTGGGGTCATGGAGGGCGCTGTGCTTGCAGAAACGTTCAACGATCTCCGCCATCTCCGGGCTGTGCTCGTCCGCCGTTGTCCCCATATAGTCGATAAAAACCGCTTTTACCATGTCAGTTCCTCCAATTTTCTGTTCAGGGCTCGATGGCCACCTTGATGACTCCGTCCCGCCGTTGCTCAAACAACTCATAAGCCGCCGCAATATCCGCCAGCGGGTAGGTGTGGGTAATCAGCGGCGTGGTGTCGATCTTACCCTGCTCGATCAGCTCCAGCGTCCGGGCGCACTGGCACCCGTCCACCCCGCCAGTCTTGAAGGTCAGGTTCTTGCCGTACATCTCAGGCAGAGGGAGTACCTGCGGTCCATCATACAGCGCCACCACCGTCACCACTGCGTTGGGCCGGGCACATTCCCAGGCCAGCCGGAAGGTTTCCTCACTGCCCGCCACCTCCAGCACCGCATCGGCTCCGCCGTGGAAGCTGTGACGGCGGACAAATCCCACTGCCTTCTCCGGCCCAACGGTCAGCACCTGGGGGTAATGGGTCTGAACGAAGGCCCGCCGCTGGGGGTCGCGTTCGCAGACGATGACCTGCTCCGCCCCCTTCAGCAGAACGCATTGCAGGGTACAGATGCCGGTGGGGCCTGCGCCGATGATCAGCACCGTGTCCCCAGCGGAGATCGACCCGATATCCGCCGCCCAGTATCCGGTGGCCAGAATATCGCCCACGAACAGGGCCTGCCGGTCTGTGACAGCGTCCGGGATCCTGGTCAGCCCCTGGTCGGCGTAGGGCACCCGGACATACTCCGCCTGCCCGCCGTCGATGCGGCAGCCCAGCGCCCAGCCGCCGTTGGGATCGGTGCAGTTGTTCACCCAGCCGTGCTGGCAGAAAAAGCAGTCCCCGCAGAAGGTCTCCACGTTCACCGCCACCCGGTCACCGGGGCGGAGGGTGGAGACGCCGCTGCCCACTGACTCCACCACGCCCACCATCTCATGGCCCACGGTGATGCCGGGGATGGCTTTGGGCACACTACCGTGCTTGATGTGCAGGTCACTGGTGCAGATACTGGCCAGCGTCACCCGGACGATGACGTCCCGGTCATCTTGCAGGACAGGCTTCGGTTTTTCCAGCAATTCGAACCGGCCCCGTTCCACATAGGTATAAGCAAGCATTTGATCTCTATTCATTGGTCAGCCACCTCAAAAAATTTGTGATTTGCACACCCTTTGATGGTATCATGATAACACACATGGCTCCCGCTGTCGAGAGACAGCTCAACCTTCAGCCCTGAGCTGAAACGGGTTGCGCACCTGAATCAGCTTTGCCGGGAAGGTAACGCCTGCCGACTTCGCGCTTCGAATAAACCGCTCCATGCAGGTTCCGTGAACCACCTCGCCGGAGGACATCTCATACCGGGGCTGATCCAGGTAGACCGGGCTGCAGCAGAAGGCGCAGGCCACTGTGACGGAACAGTACAGCTCCACCAGCTTATCCCGGATATCCTGAACGAGCGCCACGCACTCCGCATAGGTCAGGCAGTAGTGCCGCGTGGGGATCTTGCCCCGCTGCGTCAGGAACAGATGGATTACCGTTTTGGAAACGGTCTGAATGGCGTATCGGAACTCCGGTCCGTGGATCTGTTCCCGCAGGTTGTCGAAATCAAAGGGCGGCGTATCTCTGGGGAAGCAGCTGTAGTCATAGTCGGCGCAGTCATCGTAAGAAAGTTCACCCCGTTTGATGGCGGGGCGCAGGCACTTCTTGTGAATGATTTGGCCGTCACGCAGCAGGCACAGCCGGTTCTGCCGTGTGAACAGCTCCCCGCAGAGGGGGCAGTGGTCGAGGTCGGCATATTTTCCGGATGCCAACGCCGCTTCCAGCGTGCTTGCGAACAACTCCGCCTCGTCCCGTTCCAAGAGATGCGAGTGGGCGCAGGTACTGCCGCTCCGGCGATTTGTCAGGACGAGCACCAGCTTTTCATCAGCGGTGATCTGCACCTTGAAAGGGGGTGCCATGTTCATGATTATTCAGACCTTTCCAAAAAAGTTTAATGGTTTTGTAACAGTTCCGTTCGAACTTTCGTAACGAACTCCCGCTATCATAAAACTTGCAAGAGATACTCTTTCTTTTTCATTTTATCCTCCATCCTCAAAGGGCCGGGGCGGTGTGAACCGCTCCGGCCCCTCTTTCTGCATTCTGGCTGCCACCGACTGGAGGCACTCATCTCCCGGCAGTATCCTGTGCCGCATCCTCATCGATGAGCGCGGGGCAGGATTTTTCATTGGGGATCAGGAGCACACATTCGCCGCCTGTGATCTGACATTCCCAGCCGTGGAACTGGTCTGTTGCTGCGGCATACTGACACCTCATGCCTGTCCCTCCCCGGCTTCAATCTTGGAAATCTGCTCCCACTGTACCACGAACCGTCCATCGACCACCCGGTTGGTGTGATAGTGTCCGCAGAACCATTGGCTGAACCGGCACCGCTCTTTGACCGTTTCCAGGAAGTCGGTCAGCCTGTCCGGCTGATAGTCGGGGTTCAGCTCCCTGGTGACGCTGGTGGGGGCGCAGTGGGTGAGCACGCAGTCCACGCACCATCCGGCCCGCTCCAGATTGGCCTCGGCTTCGGTGTATTCCTCCTCGCTGGGTATCTCCTGGGGCCACCACGACTTCCCCAGCACCCGGAACCGGGCGTTCATACGCCGCATGGCCCAGTAGCGCCGCTCGAAGTCCGGCGCGGCGGGATCAAGGACGCCGTCCTGGATGTCATGGGAGGCGGCCCCGCCCATGGTGAACCAGATGAGCCCGCCGATCTCAAAGACCTGCCCTCGCATCAGGTGCAGCACATGGGGCCGCACCACATGGACGCGCCCGCCGTGCCACTCCTGCTCGGGATAGGCGTTCAGCAGGTCGAAGTTCTCATGGTTCCCGTCCACGAACAGAGTGGTGAAGGGCTTGTCCTCCAGCCAATCCAGATGGTGGCCGTCCGCCTGTTCTCCGGCCCATACGCCGCCAAAATCGCCCGCGATGATCATGCAGTCCTCCCGGTTCATGCCCTTCAGCTGGGGGAAATTCCTCGTGGTGAACCGCTGGAACCCGCCGTGGGTATCCCCTGTGACATAGATTCTCATGCACTGACCCTCCTTGTGATTTCGATGACCTCCTGCTCGACCTCCGTCCCATCCTTGAAGCGGACGGAGATCCGCTCTGCGTCCAGCACCTTGATGCTACTGATGGTCTGGTAGACCATGCCATCATCAAACTCCGTGATGGCGCTGTCCATCTGCTCCAAGGTGTCGGTGATGTCCAGCACCCGGCTGTCGTAGGCGGCATCGGTGCAGCCCTGCCGCACCAGCTCAGCCTTTCGCTCCAGCATCGCGGTCATAGCGGCGCTCACCTGGGTGAGCTTCTCATCGTACTCGGTGCAGTCCGGCTCCTCCATTGCCAGCTGGAGCAGACTCATTTGTTCCTCCTGGAGCGCCTTCAGCCGAACCTCCACGGCGGGAAGGGTGAGGCCGCCGTCCTCCGCACCCGCCAGGGCGGCGGAGATGCACTGGGCCAGCAGCTCCTTTGCCGTCCTCTGCCGGAACATCTCGTTCAGGGCGGACACCACAGCGTCACGCAGTTCCGGCTCCTCCATTGTGGCAGAATCGTGGCAGATCCGCTTTCCGTGCTCGATGCGGTTGATGCACCGCCAGACGAACCGCTTCTGCCCGTTCGGCATATAGGTCACGCGGCGGTATGGGCTGCCGCACTCCGAGCACACCAGCAAGCCGCTGAGAACGTATTTCCCGCTGTGTTTGCCCTGCTCGGTTTTCGTTTTGGAGGAGGTTTTCCGCAGGCTGGACCGCCGCGCCATCTCCTCCTGCACCCGCTGGAAAGTGACCCGGTCGATGATGGCGGGGTGGCAGTCGTGGACGTAGTATTTGGGGAGCTGGCCCTCATTTTTCACCTGCCGACGGTCGAACAGATCCTCCGAGAAGGTTTTTTGCAGGATGGCGTCACCAATATACTTCTCATTTTGCAGGATAGACTTCACCGTGGAGCTGCACCAGGTTTCGCCGCCCTTGACGCTTTTGATGCCGTCCGCCATCAGCCCATTGCAGATCTGCTGGTAGCTCTGGCCCATCAAACAGCGGGCGAAGATGCGGCGCACCACCACGGCCTCGTCCGGGTCGATCTCCGGCTCGCCGTCCGGGCCCGCGCGGTAGCCCAGCAGACTGTCGTAGTGGTAGTATACCACGCCGTCCGCGAACCGCTTGCGGTACCCCCATTTCACGTTGGTGGACAGGGATTCGCTCTCGGCCTGGGCCTGGCTCATCATGAAGGTGAGGAGCATCTCGTTGTCCAAGTATAGGGTGTTGGTATTTTCCTTCTCGAAGAACACGCCCACGCCGCACCGCTTCAGGCGGCGGACATATTCCAGCCCTTCCAGGGTATTGCGGCCAAACCGGGAGACCGATTTGGTGATCACCAGGTCGATCTTGCCCTTTTCCGCGTCCCGGATCATTTTCATAAATTCCGGGCGCTTTTTGGCGGAGGTGCCGGAGATCCCCCGGTCGGCGTACATCCGCACCATAGTCCAGTCCTTGTTCCCGGCAATGCGCTGGGTGAAGTAGTCCATCTGGGCGGTGAAGCTGGTCTGCTGCTCCTCGCTGCCAGTGGACACCCGGCAGTAGGGGGCCACCCGCAGGTGCTGCTTGCGGATGTCCTTTTCGGTGTATTTTGGGTCTGCCGGGGTGACGGTGACCTTCCGCGGGGTTTTCTGCTGCATCTTCATGCGCTCTGAACCTCCTTTTCCTCTGTGATGATGGTGCCGTTGACCAACTCCAGCTCCACACCTTTCTCTGGTGTGAGCCGGACAGCCCGCACAGCTATGGACAGCAAGTCAGCCAGCGTATCGGTATCGGCAGGGCCCTGCTCCAACCGCACCCGGAGCTGTTCCATCTTATGGGCAGAGGTGGGGTCCGGGAGCTGTGCGTACCGCTGGGCAGCGATGGCGAAGATCAGCTTTTTCATGTACTCGGGCGTTTCAGTGCCCCGGTTGAAGGCCATGGTGAGCTCGTTCTGGAGCCGGATGGCGTCCATGTTGGGCGCGGTCTGCTGGAAAACTGGGGCGGTGAGCAGGTGGGGTGATTGGGCCAGCTCCCGGAGCCGCCCATCCACCAGCTCGGCCAGCATCTCGTCACTGATGGAGATGCTTTGTCCGCAGTCCGGGCTCTGACATTTCCAATGCACTCGGCCATGGGAGCGGGTGCCCCGCGCCGTCCTGCCGCCGCACAGGGCGCAGACGGTCTTGCCCTGGATAGGCTGTATCTCAGTGGCCAGCGGGGCGTATGTATTGCGCTCAGTGCGCTGGCGCTGGGCGGCGGCGAAGTCCTCATCGGGAACCAGCCGGGGCCAGCCGTCCGCGCCGGTGTATTTGGCATTTTCCAGGATACGTTTGACCATATTTTTGTTCCAGCCCGCCGTGTGCTGGTGGTAGCGGATGCCCTGATGGGTCATCTCCTCCGCAATAGCGAGGAGGGAGGCCCCGGCCTGATACTGGCCGAAGATGTACTTTACCGCGTCCGCTTCCTGGGGCTGGGGTTGAACCACGCCGCCCCGGATCATGTATCCGAAGGGGACCTTTCTCTGCCATGCCATGGTTCACACCAGCCTTTCCATCAGCTCCAGCCCGTTGAGGAGCCGGAGTCTCACTTCTTCCGCCGAGACCACTGTGATCCGTTCCACCAGATTCTCAAAGATGTCGGGGGTGACTTCATCCTGCCACTGGGCGCTGTCCAGATAGTCCAGCATGGCCTCGGTGGCCTGAATCTGCTCGTCCCCATCGGCGGCCTCCAGCACCTTCCGGCGCAGGCGGCGCAGGTCACGGAGTTTGCGGTTGAGGGCATCCGCCTGGGATAAAGCAAGGGCAGGATCGATGCACCCCTTGCTTTTCAGCCGGATGAGCACCAGATTCTGCCCTGAAATGTTGGCTATTTCCTTGTCGATGTCGGATAATTTTTGGTTGGAGCGCAGCTCCCGCTCCCGCAGCTCCCGGAGCTGTTCCAGCAGGGGCTGAAGGATTTCCTGCCCGTGGAGGGCCAGCTTGTTGTGGAGCCGTAGCAGGGCGGCGGTGAGAACTGTTTCGGGGATTTGGCGGGCAGTGCAGCAATCTTTGCCGGAGTTGTGGCGGTAGCAGTCCCAATATACCTTACTGCCGCATACCTTTCTGCGAAGTTTTGACCCGCATTTGCCGCAGTAGATCCTGCCGATGTAGATGGAGCGGGAGGACGTGGCCCCATCATAGAACTGTGTCCGGCGCTGGTCGATCAGCGTCTGTACCTTCTGGAAATCCTCCCGGCTGATGATGGCCGGATGATCCTCATCCGCATGATATTTTGGATGCTGACCCACGTTCCTCATCTTCTGGAATGGGATAGTGTCGGTGGTGCAGAACTTCTGCCAGACGGAGTCCCCGGTATAGAAACTGTTGGTGAGGATGTAGTGGACGGTGGTGTGGTGCCAGATTTTCCGCCCATGGCCCCGGTCGATGCCCAACTCGTTGAGCTCGGCGGCGATGGTTTTCCGGCCCATGCCGCACAGGGCAGAGGAGAAGATGTGCCGCACCACCTCGGCCTCCTCGGGGACGATCTCCGGTTCCAGCCCATGCAGGCGGTAGCCGTAGGGCATGGAGGACGGGGTGAAGATGCCGTTCTCCATCCGCATTCGGACGCTGGTGCGCATGGTGCTGGAGTGGCCGGTGGACTCCATCTGGGCGAAGGCCGCGTAGATCGCCGCCACCTGCTCGCCGCTGAGCTTGGCAGTGTCCATGTTTTCCTTCTCGAACTGGATGGTGACACCCAGCCGCATCAGCTCCCGCATGAACCGCAGGGTGTCCCTGGTGTTGCGGGCGAACCGGGAGACGGACTTGACCAGGATGCGGTCGATCTTCCCGGAGCGGCAGTCCGCCATCATGCGGTTGAACTCATCCCGCTTCCGGGTGTCCAGCCCGGAAATCCCCTCGTCGGCGTAGATGTCCGCCAGTTCCCAGTCCCCGTTCTCGCCGATGAATCTGGTGTAGTAGTCCACCTGGGCCATGTAGGAGTTGAGCTGGTCTGCGGAATCGCTGCTGACGCGGGCGTAGGCAGCCACCCGGAGCTTGGCCTTTTCTTGGGTCACAGGCTGGATCACAGTGACCCTTGGGGTTTGATTTGCCATGAAATTGTTCCTCCTTTCAACAGCAACGATACCACAACACCTTGGACAAAGCTATTTGGGAATAGCAACGAGAAGCAGGGGCGGGAATTGGGCAGATTACAAGCAAAAATCAGGCCAGGATCACGGTGGGCCGGAGCTTCCGCTCCAGCTCCTCCCGGGTGCGTTCCTCCTCGTCTGCGGAGAGGAGCCCCTGCGCCACAAGCTGGGCCAGCATCCGCGTGGCAGAGGCGAAGGTGAGGTTATCGGTAAGTTCAGTTTTCGACATAGTGCATTGCTCCTTCGTAAAAATTATGAGTTGATTGCAAAAAAACGGGGACCGCCCGCTTTGTTGTGCTCGGGTAGGTCGGGCGATCCCCGCGGCTTTTGAAATCAACTGTTTCCGGATGACGTTTGTTTTCCTGTCATCCGTATCACCTGTATTCGACACTACTTCCCCAGGCGCAGGGCAGTTGGACTGAGACCACGCTTGGCGTGTCACGGGGATTTCACCCCTCCGAGGATCTCTCCGAGCTGCCCGCAGGCAGGAGTATCATTATGTACTGACGGGGTCGTTGCGAAACAGCTTGTCCTGCTGTTTTGTGGCCGGATGGGTACCGCTCGCCGCCTTATTTGGCCGTCTTTGATGCAGGGAACCTGCACAGGCGGGTCTTGGCGCATCCTCCAATGTCGCTTGCGCTTTTGGCGCTCCGTCAGGGAACGATCTCAGTCGCTGGATATGACCGGGCAGGCCCGGTGTTTTTCAAGGTGCGGAGGTCGCCCTGTCAGCACCCACGGGAAAGGGAAAACTGGACGAGGATACTGTTCAGCACAATCAGGTCGTTGCCCGCCAGGGTCGGCCTCATGCGCCGGAGCAGTTCTTCCTGCTGGGGTGACAATGTGCTGGCGTTGGGATGGAACCAACTTGCCAGTTCAACGCCGCCGCCATAGCGGCCTCGAGCAGTTTGGATTGGGTAAGCGGAGGAGAGCGCGGTGATGTCGGTGTATATGGTGCGCTCGGAAACGCCAAACAACCTTGCCAAAGATGTCACAGTGGTGTGCCCGTCCCTGCGCAAAGTGTTCATGATGGCGTTGCGGCGTTCAAGCTGGTTCAACCGCACTCGCCCCCTGACTTCCGATCCATGTCCGTGAGTGTAACAGCTAAACCTGAAGCGGCACTTCCGAATAAAAAAAGTTTTTCGGGCTGCGTTACAGATTCAGCGATATGCAACAAAGCAGAGCAAGAAATTGTGCGTTTTGCACGAAACTGTCGATTGGCAGCGTAGCCAGTGGGCTGGTGCGGCTGCGTTTTTTCTATGTAAATCCGTCTCATGGACGAACCTCCTCTTCTGAAATTGGGGCAGGGCAGGTAAATCCTTGATTTCAGAAGCGGAGGCCCCCGACAGCGGGGCAAAAAAACTCGACACCTTCCGGCGTGGCTTAACAGCAACGGCTGTCGAACCATATCGAAAAGTGTCGAATGAAAAAGGTGCGCAAACTGCCCAGCAGCTTGCGCACCTTTATTTTGCTGTATTTGATTATTCTGGCATCCCGCTGGCTGTTTGCCAACGAGCGGTGGCCGGACCGTATTTGCCGCAGGCAGGACAGTAAAAAATATCAACACAAAGAATGTGTTGGAAAAGCGGTGGAGGCGGGGGGGCTCTTTATCTCCCCGCGCTCAATTCAGGCAAGATGCACGTTGCCTCAACCCGTGGCCTTACGGCTGATTCACACTACTGAGCCAACTCAACGACAGGGTGCATCACGTATAGTAACGGACTTGCTGCAATAGTGCGGATATGGCACGCTATTATCAAGCGGCAAAGGCGACCCCAAGCTGTCTGCCATTTCTGAAAATGACATAGTTCCCGTTTTCGTCCTTCATCAGATACCAGCCAGGGGCGAGCTTGTAGCTGCCGTCCTTGATGCTCTGTGTGACCGCGGCCAGCTTGATGGCGGCATCCTGCAGGGGCAGCACATCATCCCTCAGCTTTTTCAGGCTGTCTATGGCCTCATTCAGCTGCTTGCGCTCAATTGCGCCGGTGATCGCGCTGGCGATCATGTCGGTGACGATAAAGGCGGCCGCGCTGATTACCGTGCTGAGCAGCGCGCCCCCCATAAATGCCATAACAGATGCGGCGACGCCCCCGATTGCGCTGATCAAGGCAATCGTAATGGAAATGCCCTGGAAAATGTAGAAGCCCAGATAAGCGGCGGCCGCCGCAGTAGCAACCGTTGAAATAATCTTGCACACCTTCAGAAGGGTAAGCTCTCCCAGATCCTCCAGCTTTGCGCCCTTTTCCTTCCAGTCGTTGGGAAGCAGTTCGGTTACGCCAATGTCATCCATCAATTTCTTCATTTTTGAATCGGAATCCGATATCACCGCGTTGATCTCTTCAATGCACGCTCCAACGGGGTCCGCGTTGATGTTTTTTTCGAGCTTGCGCAGGGTCACCCCGTAGAACGGAGTACCCGGCTTTGCCGCCTGCTGGAACGCTGCGTTCAAAAGGTCGGCATTTTCGTTCCACGCGTTTTTATACTGCCTGAACAGGGTTGTGATCTCCCCGCGGAGATTGGCGACCTCCTGGCGCTTCCTGGGATTCTCGGGGTAAAAGACATCATCGAAAATCATTTGTATGTTCTCCTATAAAATAGTGTGGGGGCGGGCCGAAGCCCGCCCCGTTTTGCATTGGGTTTATGCAGATTTTCCAAGAACGGCGCTCCCCAAAGGGCTCCCGCAGAGCCGGACTTTGCGACGAATCACTGGAGGAGCTGGAGCACGCCCTGGGGGACCTGGTTGGCCTGGGCCAGCATGGCCTGGGCGGACTGGATCAGGATGTTGTTCTTGGTGTAGGCCATCATTTCCTCGGCCACGTCCACGTCGCGGATGGTGGACTCGGCGTCCTGGATGTTCTCGGTCATGACGGACAGGTTGTTGATGGTGTGGTCCAGGCGGTTCTGGGTGGCGCCCAGGGTGCCGCGGACATCGGACACGGCATTGATGGCGTCCTTGATCTTGTCGATGGCCTTGGCGGCATCAGCCTGGTTGGCGATGTTCAGACCATCCAGGCCCAGGGACTTGGCGTGCATATCCCGGATGGACACTTCCAGCTGGTTGTAGCTGTCGGCGGTATCGCCGATCTGGAGCCGGAGGCCCTTGGCGCTGTTCACAGTATCGGCATTGTTCACGGTGGAGATGCCGATGTAGCTGGCGATCTTATCCTTGGTGGTCATGTCGGTGCTGTCCTTGGCGGAGGTCAGCTGCTGGAGGGTGGTGTGGCCCAGGCCGTCGTGGCCGACGGAGAAGGTGGCGTTGTCCTTGGCGGCGGCGGTCAGACGCATGGCAAAGGTCTGGACATCGGTCTTCTCGGTGTCGGACAGATAGACCACGTTGCTGGCGTTCTTGTACGCGCTGTTCTCGCCGATGGCCACGGTGTAGGTGGTGTCGCCCAGAGTGATCTGAGCGCCGTCCTTCATGGCGCTGGACAGGTCGATGGTGGCGTTGGCCAGCTGGGCGGACGCGCCGCTGTTGTAGTCGGTCACGTTCTGGAGGCCGGCGTTGATGGTGCCGCTGTCGGCGCTGGCCGCCTGGGTGGCGGTGAGGGCCGTGCCCGCGGTGCCGCCGTAGGAGACCGCGTCCAGCTCAGCCTCATCGCCAGTAGCAGCGGTCTTCTTGGTGAGGGTAAGGGTATTGCCGGTGGCAGTCAGGGTATAATTTGTGGTAGCCTTGCCGTTCAGGGTCGTCGCCAGGTCGGTATCCCAGGTAAAGTCCTGGCCGTCAACCGTAACAGTGTCGCCGTCGTTCAGGGTCGCACCGGTGAAGTCATAGGTGGCACTGCCCTTCGTGCCATCGCTGCCGCCAGCGAGGGCGACGGTCTCAGTTACACCATCTACGTCAACGGCCACATCACCGTTGCCAGCCGCGCCAGCTTCAGCGGCAGTAATGGTGATCGTGCCGTCAGTAGCAACGCTCCACTCATATTTGCCATCGGCGGTTGTGCCGGCCTTTTCTGCGGTGCCGTCAAAGTCACCGGCGTTGACCACTGTCTCGGTGCCAATCTTGAGAACACCAGTGCCATCGGTTTTCAGCTTAGCAGTAGCATTCTTTGTTGCGGCCTCCGGGTCAGCGGCGGTATTTCCCTTGGTGCCGTTGATATCCGTGCCGGCAACAGCGCCGTAGGAAATCGCGGGGGCAGCGGCGGCTCCGGTGGAATCGGTCAGGGTGATGGTCTTGGTATCGGCATCGTAGGCAATCTCATAGCCCTTATCATTGCCCGCCTGACCATCAATGTCACCGATATCCGTAACAGTAATCTCGTTTCCATCAATGGTGATCTTACCCGCAGCCACAATGTCAGCGATCTGGGCGTCGGTCAGAGTGAGGTTATACTTGACGGAGGTGTCGGTAGGGTCGCCGTTGGTCCAGGAGACCTTGGCCTGGGTCTTGACGCTGTTGGTGCCGGTGCTGGTGAACTTCAGGACGTTGTTCTCGGCGGTCACGGTGTAATCGTTGCCGTCGTCGCCGGTGAAGGTGCCAGTCTTGGCCAGCTCGGTGGCCAGAGCCTTGCCGTCATACGCCTTGCCGGCCTCAAGGGCAGCGGTCATGGTCTGACCGCCGATGGTCAGGGTGAAGTTCTCGCCCTTGCCCACGACGTTCACGTTGTCCAGGCTGATCTGGAACCCGGCGGAGGACTTGGCGGTGCCCTCGGTCTCGACGACGCCCTTACCGGCAGCAACGTCTGCCTCGCTGGTGCCCAGGAAATCGGTGTTGGTAAACAGCTTCGCGACATCGCTCGTGCTCAGCTTGTCGTAGGTGGCCGCGTCCACACCGGAGGCCATGGTGCCGTCCAGCAGGTTGATGCCGTTGAAGTTGGAGGAATCAGCGATGCGGTTGATCTCGCTCAGCAGCTGGTCAACCTCTTTCTGGAGCTGCTTACGGTCGGTGGTATCCTCGTAGGTGCCGTTGGCGGACTGGGTGGCCAGCTCCACCATACGGTTGAGCATATCGTGAACCTCGGTCAGAGCGCCCTCGGCGGTCTGCACCAGGCTGATGCCGTCCTTGGCGTTCTTCTGGGCGGTCTCCAGGCCGGTGATCTGGGCGCGCATCTTCTCGGAGATGGCCAGACCGGCGGCGTCATCGCCCGCGCGGTTGATCTTGTAGCCGGAGGACAGCTTCTCCAGGTTCTTCTTCATGGCGGACACGTTGTTAGTGTAGTTACGGTACGCCGACATGGCCATTATGTTATGCTGGATCCTCATTTTAAAATCTTCCTCTCAATAAAATGATTTTTTGAATTACTCCGCTGTGCTTTCACCTATTCCCTGGATCCGTCACAATGGAGGGTGCGCTTCGCGTGTGTTCCGTGGCCTTTGGAATGTTAGCTCGGCGCGATATTTCAACCGGCTCGTCAGCCGGAAGAAACCAAATTCATTTTGGGGCGTAGATCGTCTCATTGGACGCAAATTCGGGCGGGAACAGGAAGTCGAGCTGGCGGCGCAGATCCTTTACGCGCTCGTCCCCGCCGTCCATCTGGCTGAGCAGCCGCCGCATGGCGGTCAGCGCCTGGGACTTGTTCCGGTTCCAGGACAGCCCCGGGCCGGAGTGAACCGGGCGGGCCGTTTTCATGACGCACTCCGGGCGTTCTGCGCCGGTGCGTTCCAGTACCTCGCCCCGCACAATGGGCACTTCCCTGGGGGCCTCCACCATCAGCTTGCAGCGGCTGCCGGAAACGTCGTTCAGCTGGACAATCACGTCGCTGCCGATGGTCATGTATTCCCCTGTTTTGAGTTGAAGGAACAGCATGGCAAACTCCTTTCGCCTGCTTTTCATCGTCATAATGTTTTGGACGCCCCGAAGGGCTTCGGGCACGAATTTCAAAGAAAAGGCGCCTTCTCGTTTCCCACTTAGCGGCCTGGAAAACGCTGAGTGAAAGGCGGCCGGACGGCTGCGCTTCACTCAACGCTCCCAGCCGGAACCATGGGCGTTCACCGGCGTCCCGACCGGTATAGCTGGGGTATATTTGCAAAGCTATGCGCTTTCTCGCAGCTCCTGCGAACTGAAATGCTGCTCAAGGCCCAAGGCTTTGATGTTTTTCGCGGCGTTGACTTCCCGGTTATGCGCCGCGCCGCACTTGGGGCATTGCCACCGCTTGCGCTTGTAATGCACCTCGTCATCCAGCACAAGCCCACAGACAGAGCAGGTACGGGTTGTGGGCATATACCGATCCACCAGAATCAGCGGCTTGCCCTGCCGTGCCAGCTTGTATCGCAGACACTCCCGGAACATACCGAACCCGGAATCCAGCACATTGCCCAGATTCATCCTTTTGGAGAGCGTCTGCATCGAATCGCTTCTGATGCACACGGCGTCCCAGCCGTTGGCTATCCGGCTGGATTCCTTGTGGATAAAGTCGCGCCGCTGGTTGGCGATGTGCTCATGGAGCTCACGGTACTTTTGGACTGCTTCGTTATAGTTGTTGGATCCGGGCTGCATCCGGTTGAGCCGCCGCTGGAGCTTTGCCAGCTTTTCCTGGGACTGCTTCATCCAATGAGGGGCATCGGCCATACCGCCGTTGTCCGCCACATAGAAGTGGCCCATGGAGTATTTCAGGCCCACGGTGGTCTCCGCTGTGGGGGCGACAGGCTCCGGCTTCTTCACGGTATATTCGTAGAGAATATAGGCGTAATATTTGCCGGACTTCGTTTTCTCCACCGTGACCCGCCGCAGCTTCCAGCCGTTTCGCGGGCGGCGGGGGAACTTGCCCCGGACGATCCCCGCCTTGGTCATGCGGATACCGTCCCGCGTGATATAAATGGTGGGGCCGGATTCAAACACATGGTTGCAGGCGGTAAAGGAATCCCGGTCAGTCTTTTTCTTTTTGAACTTGGGCCGACCAAAGGCTTCCGGGCTCTTGAAGAACACGCGGAACGCCTGGGACAGCTTGTTGTGCTCCTGGATGAGCGCCTGGTTATCGACCTCTTTCAAAAACGGCGCTTCCTTTTTGTACTTGGCCGGGGTGGGGATGAAGTGCTTGTCGGTTTCCAGGTAAAACCGCTGCTGATCCGCCAGCATCCGGTTCCAGATGTAACGGCAGCATCCGAAGGTGTTTTCAAAGAGCTCCGCTTGAGCCTCGTTGGGGTAGAGACGGGCTTTGATGGTGTTGTACTGGACGATCCGCCCGTCTGCGGCGCGCTGTTCCCTGGGCTTCCTCGGCATTGCGGCCTACCTTCCCTTTCCTGCCCGAACGAAAATTTGGACGGGATTGTATACTCCTCCGTCCAGGGCATTTTTCAAAAATCTTACCTTCGTTCTGTACTACATATCGGCATTGCTCCGAGGAAAATAATACTTTTGCGTAAAAATTTTTTTGGACGGGATTGTATACGTTCCCGTCCAGCTTTATTTTGCCCTCACGCAGTCCGAAGCCCGTTCGGCGCGGAGGGAAGCGTCCCGGAACGTGGATTTCGGGATGCCGCAGGCTTCCGCCGCAGCCCGAAGTGTCATACGCTTATTCCGCCACGCCTGCCGCAGTTCCTCAAAACTATCTGGCAGCGGGTGGCATGGCGGGCCAAAACGCACTCCCTTGGCTTTTGCTTCCGCGATCCCCTCCGCCTGCCGCTGACGGATATTTTCCCGTTCCGTCTGGGCCACGTAGCTGAGGAGCTGGAGCACGATGTCCGCGATCAGCGTGCCGGTGAGATCCCGCCCCTGCCGGGTGTCCAGCAGGGGCATATCCAGCACTACGATGGCGGCTTTCCGCTGCTTTGTGATCGTACCCCACTGCTCCAAAATCTCATCGTAGTTCCGCCCCAGCCGGTCGATGCTCTTGACCACCAGCACGTCCCCCGGCTGCAAGGCCCTCACCAGCCGCTGGTAGCGCGGGCGGCAGAAGTCCTTCCCGGACTGCTTTTCTACAATAATATTTTCTTCTGTGACGCCAAACTCCTGCATTGCGGTGAGCTGGCGCGCCTCGTTCTGCTCCTGTGTGGACACCCGCACATAGCCGTATGTGTTCTCTGTCATGGGTCGGCCCCTTTCTGTAAAATGCGGTATTTGAGTAATACTATATTTTACCAGAAACGGGCTGTTTACACATCCAGCGACTTCAAAAAGTTCCTATAACACCAAACAAACCGAGCTGTTTCGAACCGAGCTGTCTGATACTCACTTGATTTGATAGAGATTTGAGGTCAAGCTCCCATTCTCCCTCCACCTGCTGGACTTCTCCACCAGCCCCGCCCTCACCAGATCGTCCAGCGCCCGCTTCACCGTTGAGCGGGACAGGCTCACCCCAGCGGCGATGGTATTGATCCCCGGCCAGCAGGTGCCCTGCTTGTTGGCGTGATCCCGCAGATAGATGAGCACGACCTTGGCACGTGAGCTTAACTCGCCATCCTGATAGATAGAATCATAATAGGCCACCACATCACCTCCCATCCGTGGGCGGTGGCTGGCTGACCCGCCTCTTTGCGGAATCGGGCATCGTTGCCAACGGATGACGTTCTGTCTGTCGAGGCTCGTCACCTCCATGCTCAATCTGCCGCCCAGCCCGTCCCTCTCGCGGGGGACGGGCTTTTTCGCCCTTCCTCGGGTCTGTCCAAAACCGGGCGATGATGGCGTCCTCCAGCTCCTGCCGTCCAGCGTAGTACACCTTCCGCTGCCCATGCTCCGGGGTCTGGTAAGGCTCCCCGAAGGTAATGCCCCAGTCCAGGAACAACCGCAGCCGTGTCCGCATGGGGTGTGAGCCGGTTTTCATCACCACAAACTCGCCCTTGGGGATGGACTTCAGCTCATCCGGCGTCATCAGCGCCCGCTCCGCCATCTGGAGGGACTGGCTGTTCTCGCCCTTGCTCCGGCTAATGGAGCCGGACTGGACGGTGTAGCTGCCCAGAGAGCGGGACAACTCCTCGGCGGTCTTGCTGTTGGGGGCGAAGCCGCCGAAGATGGTCGATTGGCAGTTGTCCTGAATGATCTCCGAGCCCTCTTTGCCGTAGTTTTTTTCCAACTGCGCCAAGCTCTGTATGATGGGAAGCATGGTCAGCTTCCGGGAGCGTCCCGCGCTGAACAGGGACAGCACATCGAAGGGGGGCATGGTGCCGAACTCGTCACAGAACAGCACCACCCGGTTCTTCAGCTTGCCGCCGTTTTCGTCCGCCACGGAGAACAGCTCCCGGCTCAAATTCTGGATCATTAATCCCGCCATGAAGTTCTTGGTCTGATCTTCCTCGGGGAGTATCAAAAAAATGGCGGATTTTTTACTGGCAAAGCTCTCGGCATCGAGCGGGCTGTCGAAGCAGATCGTCTGCTCCAGCTCGGTGTCCAGAAAAGCGTTCAGCCGGGAGAGCACCGTGGACAGCACCGATGCCATGGCCTGCTCGGAGGTGTTGAGGGCCGCTCCCGCAAACCACCGGGCCTTGTGCTCGGGCGGCAGGCGGCTCATCAGCACCTGGAAGCAGCTCTTGCCCTTGGTCTGGGACGGCTCCAGCAGATCCTGCACCAGCTTGAACACCGACACAATGTGGCGGCGTTCCCGAAGCTCCCCATCAATTTTCTTGGGCGGCAGGTACTCAGCCAGCAGGAGGATCACCGCTGTGAGCAGACCCTCGGCGGAGTCGTAATGGGATAAGCGTCCCCGCGCCTTGCCGCGTCTCCACGGTAGGTTTCGGGTCAGCTCTCCCCCGAACCGGACGTACACCTCTCAGCGTATCCGGCTCTCCATCTACCAGCCTAAGCGATTAGCTGTGTATCTTTTCGTGGCAGACTTTACATACGGCAAGGGATTTTCGCCGCATTTTCCTCATCAACATTTCCCAGTCATTGCCGCCAGTGAGGTCTTTCAGCCTTCTGACGTGGTGCATACGGATATCGTCGGTTTTCTGCCCGCACAGTTCGCAAACGCCGCGCTTGATTCGGGCCGCATTGCTGTTTGGGCTGGTGTACTTCCTTACATATTCCGGCAGGGTGTCGGCGCCCATCAGAACCTCTTTGATGCGCTTGAAGCCGTCATGGTAAAATTCATACCTTTTCATGCCCGCTTTCGTCTGATACGGAACATAAAATATCCCGTTGTCCGAATATCTGTCGATGATTTTTCTCACCGTGGTGCGATATTTGCAGGCGAAGGTTTTGTACATACTGTACTCCATGATGTGGGCAAATTTACCCAGCACCGACACGTTATTTGCCAGCCGGTAGTAGTTGTAGATACCTCTGATTTCCGCGTTGAACTTGGTGATGATTTCGATATCAGGATGATTGACGAGTTTGCCACGGTGTACCGTTTTCCAGATTTCTTTTCCAGTTTCGTCATACTTGATTTTGAATGTGTGGTATTCCAACAGTTTCCCCATCCATTTTTCTTTCGGAACGTACAGCATGACTCGTCCGCTGTACTCCCGTTTCGCGACGCCCTGCTCATTGTATTTGATGGCGTCACTGCGTGAGATGCAGATGTCGTAGCCCAGGAACCTGGCGAAGTCGGAGGAGTGCGTGATTTTGGTCTTTTCCTCGGACAGCTCCAGCTTGAGGGCGCTTGCAAGAAAATCTTTTACATCTGCTTTGATGCGCTCTGCGTCCTGCTTGCTTCCAATTACACTGATAATAAAATCATCGGCGTATCGGCAGTAGTGTAGGCATTTATAGCTGCTGTTGCATTGTGCATAGTAGGGGTAAACGAACATTTCATTCCTCGCCCTGCGGAGCTCCCGGTCCATCTCCGCTTTCTGTTCCGGGGCTGCTGTGTCCCATTGCCCTTGAAAGGATTTTTCCAGCTTGTGGTACTTGCCGCGGGCTCTCAGGTAGTCACTGGCTACCTTTCGATTTTTGGATGTACCAACGTCAAATGACCTCTTGTAGCTGTGCATGAACCGGTCCAGCCTGTCCAGATAAATATTTGCCAGAATCGGGCTGACTCCGCTTCCCTGCGGTGTGCCGGAATAGGTTTTGTGGTATTGCCATTGCTCCATATATCCGGCCCGAAGGAATTTCCAGATGAGGGCGAGAAAATATTCGTCACTGATGCGCGCACGAAGAATGTCCACCATGATATGGTGGTCGAAGCTGTCGAAGCAGGCTCTGATGTCGCCTTCCACGAACCACACCGCGCCCTTAAAGTTGATATCGATGTGCTTGAGCGCGGTGTGACAGCTCCGTTTGGGTCTGAATCCATGGGAATC
>CAJTTS010000062.1 GCA_910579155.1 uncultured Oscillospiraceae bacterium
AGTATACCTCCCGGTAGTCGTCCTCCACCCCCACCTCCTCGGCGGTCTCCAGGGGTACGGTGCGCTTGCGCCAGGGAGAGGCCAGCAGGCTCTTGCACCGATTCACGGTGCAGCGGATGAGCCACGCCTTGCGGTACTCGTCGCCGTGGAACTTCTCCTCGTGGCGGAAATAGCGCAGAAAAACCTCCTGGAACACGTCCTCCGCATCGGGGACGCTGGCGGTGCGGGCCAGGGCAAGACGGTACACCATATCGCCCCAGCGTTCCACTTCCCGGGTGCGCTGCTCGTCGCTCACGTCCATCACCTCGTTTCTTCCGCCCCGCCTCGGCCGCGGCGGGGCTTTTGCGCCTGTCACTTATAATACCCCGGACAGGGCGAAATGGTTGCGCGGGTGGAAAAAAGCCCCGCCGGGTGGCGGGGCCTTGGGGTCAGGATTGGGGCGGCTGGGCGCCCTGTCCGCCGCCGGGCTTACGGCGGTGGTGGGGGCGGTAGCGCCGTTTGTGGTTTTGGTTCTGCCTTTCATCTGCCTGAACGGGCTGGGCGTCCTTTTGGGGGGCGGGTTTGGGCTGACTTTGCTTCTGAGCGGCGGGCTGCTGCTGGCGGGGCTGGCCCTGGGGCCTGCCCTGCCCCTGGCCGGAGCGGTTCTGCCCGCCCCGGCCGCGGCGGTTCCCCTGCTTCCGGCTCTCGGCGGGCTTGGCCTGGTTGGCGCCGTCGCTCAGATAGCGCTCCAGCACCTGGCCCAGGTCGGCGGGGCCCTCCGGGCGGCCGCCGGAGCGGATGCGCTCCCCATGCTCGGTGCGAAGCTGCTCCAGCTCCGCCTTGGGGGGCGGCTCATAGCCCTCGGGGCGCTTGCCCTTGCCGCTGCGGACCACCCGGATCTCCTCGGGGAAATAGGCCTTGGGCTGCTCCGAGGAGTCCTCCAGGCGGATTTTCACCTGTTCCTTCAACAGGTTGACGGCGGAGACGGTGCCCGCTCCGTCGGGGCACTCCACAAAGGAATCCTGTTTGGGGCAGCGCTTCACCGCGTCCTCATAGGCCCCTTGCTCGTATTTCAGGCAGCACATCAGCCGCCCGCAGGTGCCGGAGATTTTTGTGGGGTTCAGGGACAGGTTCTGGGTCTTGGCCATCTTGATGGACACGGGCTGGAACTCATCCAGGAACTGGGCGCAGCAGAAGGGCTTGCCGCAGATGCCGAAACCGCCCAGCATCCGGGCTTCGTCCCGCACGCCGATCTGCCGCAGCTCGATGCGGGCCCGGAAAATGCCCGCCAGGTCCTTTACCAGGGCGCGGAAGTCCACCCGGCCGTCGGAGGTGAAGAAGAAAATGATCTTGTTGCCGTCAAAGCTGTACTCCACCTGCACCAGCTTCATGTCCAGGCCGTGGCGCTCCACCAGCTTCTGGCAGGTGCGCAGGGCGTCCTTCTCCTTGCCCCGGTTCTCCCGGACCTGCTTTTCGTCCTTCTCCGTGGCCAGGCGGACCACCGGACGAAGGGGTTGCACCACCGATTCGTCCTCCACCATGGTGTTGCGGCGGACGCAGGAGCCGTATTCCAGGCCCTTGCCCGTCTCCACGATGACGTTCTGGCCCTCGGCCACGGTGAGGCCCGCGGGGTCGAAATAGTATTGCTTGCCGCCCGGCCGGAACCGGACGCTGATGATTTCCGTCATGGGGGTGTCCTCCGTAGAATAAATTCAGAAAATATGGGTGACCAGCAGCGCCAGGGTGTGGCCCGCGCCGGGGTTGTACACCGCGCTGTCCCGGCAGGTTTTCAGCGCCGAGAGCACCTTCGCCCCCCGCCGGGGATGGGCCGCCAGGAGGCGGGAGGCCTGGTTCTCTGCCTCCGCCAGGAGGGCTCTGAGCTGGTCGGCCTTGGGCTTTTGCAGCTCCAGCTCCACCAGGGCGCGGGCCACCGACAGCTCGTCCCCCGTGAGCAGCAGCTCGGCCAGGGCGGTAGCCTGGGCCAACAGCTCCGGGTCGGGGGCCGGGGCCTCCGGGGGCAGGGCCAGGGGCTCGCACCGGGAGCGGATGGTGTCCAGCAGTTTGCCCCGCTGGTCCGCCGGCAGCAGGAAGGCCGCGTAAGCGGGGCCCTCCTCCAGCACCTTCAGCAGGGCGTTCTGGGCGGGGGGGTTCATGGCGTCCGCCGGGTCGATGATATATACCTTCCGTCTGCCCTCGTTGGGGCGGACGTAGGCGTCGGAGCGCAGGGCGCGGATCTGGTCCACGGTGATTTCCCTCTTGCCCGGGATGGGGGCGGTGCGGGAGACGTCGGGGTGGGCGCCGGACGACACCTTCCGGCAGGCGCGGCATTGGCCGCAGGGGACGTTTTGCCCCGTACTCTCGCACAGGTAAGCCGCAGCCAGGCGGTTTGCCAGGGCGGCGCGGCTGTCCCCGCTCCCTCCGGTAATGAGGTAGGCGTGGGACAGGGGGGTTGGCAGCTCCATGGTCCTGCGCCTCCTTGCTCATGTCACAGCGTTTTTTCACGTCACAGCCGCAAAGCGCTTTGTGGCGTGGGCGTGAAATCATATTATAACATCTGCCATGCAGGTATTATATCCTATTTCACGCAAATAGGCCAGATGTTTTTTTTCAATTCGCTCACCGGGGGCGATGACCGGCACGCCGGGAGGATAGGGGGCGATCTGGCAGGCCGCGATCCGGCCCGCGCTGTCCGCCAAGGGAAGGGGCTCTCTGGGGGCGAACAGGGCCTGGCGAGGGGTGAGAGCCGCCTCCGGCAGATCCGGCGGAGGCGGGCAGGGGGCGGCGGGGCCGGTCAGGTTTGTTTCCGCCAGGGCGCGCTCCAGGCGGTTTACCTCCGCCTCCCCGTCGGCGCAGGTGAGGATGCACACCACATGGCCCCGGTCGGCCATCTCGCAGTACACCCCCCGCTCCCGGAGGGCGTCCGCCAGGGCGAAGCCGTCCGGGCTGTGGAGCGTCAGGCGGGTAGGGTCCAGGGTCAGGCCGTCTTGTTCGGCGAGGGAGGGCCAGCGGCGGCGCAGGGTGTCCGCCAGGCGGGCGGTTTCCCGGTAGCGGGCGGCGCCTTCCCCCTCCATGTAGTCCCGGACCGGGTCCAGGGCGGACATGAGGACGTAAGACGGGGACGAGGTGCCGTACACCGAGCCCCAGCGCTGGAGGTCCGACAGGGAGAAGCCGTTGGCGAACAGCAGGGCGGTCTGACCGGGGGCGGGAAGGGTCTTATGGGCGGACGTCACCACCACATCGGCGGCCTGATAACCGGCGTAGCCCAGGAAAGGCAGATGGGCCCCGTGGGCGCCGTCCACCATCAGCTTGGCCCCGTGGGCATGGCACACCGCCGCGATGGCAGGGATATCCGACAACACACCGTAATATGTGGGGGATGTGATACAGACGGTTTTGATTTCTGGGCAGTCCGTAAGGGCGTGTTCCACCGTCTCCGGCAAAATCGGCCCGGCGATCCCCTCTCCCGCCAGCCAGGGGCGCGGGAGGAACCGGGGGGTCAGGTCCAGCAGGGCCAGGGCATGGTAGGCCGAGCGGTGGCTGCCACGGTCCAGGGCGACCGCGGTCCCCTGTCCCGCCAGCAGGGCCAATCCCGCGTGTACCCCCTGGGTGGAGCCCCCGGTGAGGAACAGGCAGGAGTCAAAGCCGAAACGATTCGCCCACAGGCGCTCCGCCGCCTGGATGGCGTCGGGCCCGGCCCCGAACAGGTCGCCGGTGGAGCCGTTTTCCGTGAAGTCCAGCCCGGACGGCCAGGGAAAATTCCCCGGTAAAGGCTTGCCGTGATGGCCGGGCATGTCCAAAAAGAGGGGCCTTTGCCCTGCCAGCGCCCGGAGGCTGTCGTATAGAGGCGCGGGCATGGGTCAACGGTTTTGGAGGAAGCGGTGGGCTTCCTGAAGGATGGCCTTGTCGGAGGCGTGGGTCAGGGCCTCCAGCGCCGCGTCGAAGGGCAGGAAGCGGGCGTCCGCCACCTCCTCGGGCTGGCAGGTCAGCCTACCCCCGGACACCCGGGCCAGGAAGAACACCACGTCCTTGGTGCAGCCGGGATAGGGGGAATAGGTGATGACCTCCCGGAAGCCGTCCAGGAAGTCCACCGTCAGGCCGGTCTCCTCCATAATTTCGCGGGTGGCGGTTTCGTGCTCCGTCTCATTGTTTTCCACGTGGCCTTTGCACAGGGTGGTGTGGCCCTGGGTGCTTTTCAGGATGAGGTAATAACGCCGGGTATTTTCTTGGCGGAAAATAACCGCTCCACAGCTTTTTTCCTGCTTCATGGGTTCAGGTCCTCTCTTTGCAAAAACTTATTCGTCCGTCTCGTCCCCGGCCAGCTCTAAAAGCCGCATGCCCGCCGTGCCGGTGACGGGCAGGGAGAATACGATGGATTTGGCGTCGGTGGACATGCCCGCCTTGTCCATGATGGCCTTCATAATGCGGTTTTTGGTGGCGGTTTTCACCACGATGAACACCAGCTCTTTTTCGTTTACCAGGGAGAAGCCCAGGAATTTTTCCGCCTTCTCCATACCGGTGCCCTTGGCGTGGAGGACGGTGCCGCCTCCGGCCTGCTCCTCCCGGGCGGCGTCCATGATGAGCTCGGTGTGGCCCTGGTTGGCGATGACCACCAGCAGCTCGTATTTGGTGTCCTTCAAGGCGCTTTCCTCCCCTGCTCCAAAATCCTGGCCGTCGGTGAAGAAGGCCAGGGACTTTTTCCCCCCGATGCTGCTCACCGGGACGATGAAGGCGATGCCTGTGCCGGGCACGTCGATGCGCAGCTCCCGCTGCATGGCGGATTTCACCGAGCGCCAGGTGCTCCGGGTGACAAAGGAAAAGGTGACTACCTTCTCCGTTTTCTCCAGGCCGAAGTAGTCCAAAAGCTGGTTGCCCGCCGTACCCTGGGCCAATGTGCTCAGGGTGACGGCGACGCTGTGCGTGGCGAACAGAGTCAGGAACTGCCTGGCGGAGTCCCTGGGCGCGATGGCGATCATCAAATATAATTCGTTCATGTTGAGGTTTCCCCCACTTCCGTTGTTGTGCGGATACTTTGCAAGTGCGCTTGAGGTCCGTCAGCGGACCAAATGTTCTTTTAGGTTCTTTTCCGTTCAGGAAAAAGAACCTACAGCTCAATGATGGCGTCGTCGTCCAGGTCGGCGAAGGACGGCGCCGGGGCGGGGCGAGCCGGGGCGGACGTGCGCTGGCGGAACTGGTAGACCATGCCCAGAATCTGGATGGTAATGAGGGGCGTCATGGCCACCATGGACACCACGCCAAAGGCGTCGGTGACGATGTTCCCGCCCACCGCCACACAGGCCCCCTGGGCAAAGGGCAGCAGGAAGGTGGCCGTCATGGGGCCGGAGGCCACGCCGCCGGAGTCAAAGGCGATGGCGGTGAAAATCCGGGGGACAAAAAAGGACAGCACGATGGCGATGGCGTAGCCCGGCGCCAGGAACCACAGGATAGACACCCCCGTCAGCACCCGCACCATGGCAAGGCCGATGGACACCGCCACGCCGATGGACAGGCTCATCCCCATGGCGGCGCCGGAGATGGCGCCGTCGGTGATCTCCTCCACCTGCCTGTTCAGCACGTAGACGGCGGGCTCCGCCTTGACGATGAAGTAGCCGATCACCATGCCCACCGGGATGATGATCCAGGGGTGAGACAGCCCGGCCATCACCTGGCCTAAGTAGTTGCCCGCGGGCATGAAGCCCACGTTGGCCCCGGTAAGGAAAAGCACCAGGCCGATGTAGGTATAAACCAGCCCCACGCCGATTTTTTTCAAGGTTCGGGGGGACAGTTTGAGGACCGCCAGATGGAACAGGCCGAACAGCGCCACAATGGGCAGCAGGGAAACGGCGATCTCCCTGATGTAGGTGGGCAGGCGGTCACGGAACAGCGCCCACAGCTCCACCGAGTCGGCGATCTCCGGCAGGACGGGGGCGGTATAGGCGCCGTCCTCGGGCCGGTAGATCATGCCCAGAATGAGGATCGCCAGGATGGGACCCACCGAGCACAGGGACACCAGGCCGAAGCTGTCGTCCGCCGCGTGGCGGTCGCTTCGGATGGCGGAAATGCCCACGCCCAGGGCCATGATGAAGGGCACCGTCATGGGACCGGTGGTAACGCCGCCGGAGTCAAAGGCCACCGCCAGAAAATCCTTGGGTACAAACAGGGCCAGGACAAACACCGCGATGTAAAAAAACACCAGCACGGGCGGAAGAGAGACGCCGAAGAGCATACGCAGCAGGGCCAGCACCAGGAAGATGCCCACCCCAGCCGCCACCGCCAGGATCAACACCGTGTTGGGCACGGCGGGCACTTGCCCCGCCAGCACCTGGAGGTCCGGTTCCGAGATGGTGATAAGGAAGCCCAGCAGGAAGCCCATAACAATGATGACGGGCAGCTTGCGGCTGCGGGTGACAGCGGCGCCCACCCGCTCCCCCATAGGAGTCATGCTGGCCTCCGCCCCTAGGGTGAAGAACATCATGCCCACCACGATCATGGCCGCGCCCAGCAGAAAGCACAACAGAATGCTGGGTGAAATGGGGGCCACGCTGAAGCACAGCACCACTACGATGCCGATGATGGGCAGCACCGCTTTCAGGGCCTCCAGCAGTTTTTCCTTGAGCTTTGGGAGAGAGCCGCGCAACTGCTCCACCATCCTTTCCGTTGGCAAATACTCCACCATTTTAACACGTATCCAATAGTATATCAAAAAATATAAGGATTGCCAACACCTGAGCAGGAATTTTTAGAACTGTTTACAATTCGACAAAACAGACAGAAAAAAATGGTTTGCGGTTGTTTTCGGCGGGTTACTATGGTATACTAAAGTGTAATATCACAAAAGGCTGGTTTTCCGGCGGAGCGGAGGGGTTTAAGATGGAGGGAAATAGGCGAATCTTCGGATACATGGACAATGCCCCGGTGGAAGAGATCACCCTGAGCAACGGGTATCTCAAGTGCAATATTATTACCTACGGCGGCGCGGTGCGCTCCCTGATGGCGCCCGACCAAAACGGGAACTGGGTGGATGTGGCGCTGGGCTTCGACACCCTGGAGGATTACAGGAAACAGGACAAGTATATGGGCGCCCTGGTGGGCCGGTACGCCAACCGCATCGGCGGGGCGAAATTTACCCTGAACGGCGTGGAGTACAAGCTGGCCGCCAACGACGGGGCCAACTCCCTCCACGGCGGGAAGGTTGGGTTCGACAAGCGGATTTGGACGGTAGAAGAGCTGAAGGAGAGAGAAGTCACCCTCTCCCTCGCCTGCGGCGATATGGAGGAGAACTACCCCGGCGCCCTGGAGGTCCGGGTGACCTACACCCTGGACCGGGACACGCTGAGAATCCAATACTGGGCCAGAAGCGACAAGGACACCGTGTTCAACCCAACCAACCACAGCTATTTCAACCTGTCCGGCCACAACAGCGGCAGCGTGGAAGGACAATATATCCGGGTGTTCGGCTCCCGCTACACCCCCGTTGGAGCGGGGCTCATCCCCACGGGAGAAGCTGCCCCGGTGGAGGGCACCCCGATGGACCTGCGGGAATTCCAGCCCATCGGGAAGCGCATCAACGAGGATTTTGAGCAGCTTACCATGGCGGGGGGATACGACCATAACTGGATCATAGATCCCCTGGGCAGCACGCTGGCCGCAGCGGCCTATGCGGAGGACACCGGTATCGCCATGACGGTACACACTACCCTGCCCGGAGTGCAGTTCTACGCGGGCAACTTTATCGGTGGCTGCCCCGCCGGCAAGGGGGGCGCGGTATACGGCGACCGCAGCGGCTTCTGCCTGGAGACCCAGTTTTTCCCCGACAGCCCCAACAAGCCGGGGTTTCCCTCTTGCGTCCTGAAGGCGGGGGAGGAATTCAGCCGGTGGACCAGCTACCGCTTTTTGCCGCTGGCCAGCATTGACCGGCCGTAAGCACCGCGAGAATACCCGCAAACCGCCCGCGCCCCACCGTGCGGTCTGCCGAAAGAAAGAAGGAAATCATATGACGGCCAACGAGAAAAAGGCGCTGCAAATCAACGCCTGCAGGGTGCGCATGGGGGTCATCGAGTCCACCCACGCTGCCAAGGCGGGCCACCCCGGCGGGAGCCTGTCCTCCGCTGAGGTGTTTACCTACCTGTACTTCAAGGAGCTGAACGTGGACCCCAAGGACCCCCAGAAGTGGGACCGGGACCGGTTTGTGCTGTCCAAGGGCCACTGTGCGCCGGGGCTGTACGCCGCGCTGGCGCTCCGGGAGTTCTTTCCCTGGGAGGACCTCAAGACCCTGCGCCACATTGGGAGCTACCTCCAGGGGCACCCGGACATGAAGCGCATCCCCGGGGTGGATATGTCCACAGGATCTCTGGGCCAGGGCGTGTCCGCCGCCTGCGGCATGGCGCTGGCCGCCAAAAAGCAGGGCAACCCCTGCCGGGTGTACACCCTGCTGGGGGACGGCGAGATCCAGGAGGGCCAGGTGTGGGAGGCCATGATGTTCGCCCACCACTACAAGCTGGACAACCTGTGCGTGGTCATCGACAACAACGGGCTCCAGATCGACGGCCCCGTGGACCAGGTCATGAGCCCATACCCCATTGCGGACAAGCTGAAAGCCTTCGGGCTGGAGTGCGTGGAAATTGACGGCCACGACTTCGACGCGCTGGAGGCGGCCTTTGCCCAAGCGCGTGCCGTGAAGGGCACGCCCTTCGCCATTGTGATGAAAACCACCAAGGGTAAGGGAGTCGGCTATATGGAGAACCAGGTGGGCTGGCACGGCAAGGCCCCCAACGACGAGCAGGCCGAGGCCGCGTTGAAGGAACTGGGCGCGGAGCTTGCCAGACTGGAGGCGATGTGAGATGGCGGACGTGAAGAAGATCGCCACCCGGCAGGGATACGGCGAGGCGCTGAAAGAATTGGGCGCCGTCCATGACAATATTGTGGTGTTTGACGCCGACCTGGCGGGATCCACTCAGACCGGGATGTTCGGCAAGGTGTTCCCCGACCGCCACTTCAACTGCGGCATTGCCGAGGGCAATATGATGGCCGTGGCAGCAGGGGCCGCGTCCATGGGTATGGTGGCTTTCGCCTCCTCCTTCGCCATGTTCGCGGCGGGCCGGGCCTATGAACAGGTACGCAACTCCATCGGCTACACCCGGCTGAACGTGAAGATCGGCGCCTCCCACGGCGGCATCTCCGTGGGTGAGGACGGCGCGTCCCACCAGTGCCTGGAGGATTTTGCCTTGATGCGGTCCATCCCCGGCATGGTGGTCATGTCTCCCGCCGACGCGGTGGAGGCCAAGGCCATGGTCCGGGCGGCCTATGAGCACGAGGGACCGGTGTATATGCGCTTCGGCCGCTCCCCCGTGCCCGTGTTCCACGACGAGGACAGCTTTACCTTTACCATCGGCAGGGGCGAGGTCATGCGGGACGGTACGGACGTGGCCATCATTGCCAATGGGCTGCTGGTTGCCGAGGCGGTGGAGGCCGGAAAGCTGCTGGAAGAGCGGGGTATCTCCGCACGGATTATCAACATGGCCACTATCAAGCCCCTGGACGAGGAGATTGTGCTGAAGGCGGCGGAGGAGTGCGGGAAGATCGTCACCTGCGAGGAGCACTCCGTCATCGGCGGGCTGGGCGAGGCGGTGTGCTCCCTGCTCAGCGAAAAGCGGCCCACCCCGGTACGCCGCATCGGCACCAACGATGTGTTCGGTCACTCCGGTCCGGCGGCGGCGCTGCTGGAGGAGTTCGGGCTGTGCGCCGGCAACATCGCCGGGGTTGCAGAGGAGTTCGCCAAGGATTAACGGAAAAAGCAGGGCCCCGGTCGGCGGACCGGGGCCATTTTTTGCACAGGAGAATGAAAATCGGAGCATTTTACCGGAATTTTTAAAATCGTGGATTTCACGGAGAAAAAGGGCTTGACACGATTTATGTAAACTTTGAAATGACGGAAAACTCCCGCTGCAAGGTTGCACAGGATTGTGGAAATCTGTGTGGAAGTTGTGGAAACCTTGAAAATCAAGGGTTTTCTAGAAAATGGGATGAAAGTTGCAAGAGGAAATGCCCGCCTTTTGTTTCATTTTAAATTCTACGTTTTGCCAAAATAATTATGAGCCGCAGAAAATCCGGAGCCGTTTGGGAAACTTTGTTCCAAACTGCTCCGGATTTGTTCAGCGCAACAAGGCGTTTTCCCCGGTGACGACGGACAGGGAGCTGTCGGTGGAGAAATACTGCTCCAGAATACCCGCGGCGATTTCCGCCAGGCTGCCGCCCGCGTCGCCGCCCTCCGCCACCAGGCACAGGGCCACCTGGGGGTCGTCGTAGGGGGCGAAGCAGACGAAGATGGCGTTGGTGGTGACCGCCTTGGCGGAGGTTTCGGCGGTGCCGGTTTTACAGCCCACCTCCACCGGCAGGGAGCCGAAGTACCGGGCCATGGTCCAGGTCTTGGACAGGTCGTACATGCCCTGCTTGACGGCGTCCAGGTGGTCGGGGGCGATGTCGATGGTATCCATCAGCTCAGGCTGGCACACTTGGGTCACCTGGCTGTAGTCGCTGGACTTGAACTCCTTGAGCAGGTGGCACTGATAGTGGTTGCCGCCGTTCACCAGGGTGGCCACGTAGTTTGCCAGTTGCAGCGGGGTAAAGGCGTTGTTGTCCTGGCCGATGGCGGCGAACATGGTCAGGCCCTCGAACCACTCCTGGCTGAAGGAGGCGGAGGTCTCCGGGCCGGAGACCCTGCCCTTGCTCTCGGACACCTCGATGCCGGTGTACTCCCCCAGGCCGAATTTGGCGGCGTATTCCCCCAGCACCTTGATGGTGGTGCGCCGGCCCACGTCGTAGAAAAAGCAGTTGCAGGAGTCGGTGATGGCCTTGGTCACGTTGTCGTAGCCGTGCCGTCCGGGCCAGATCCAGCAGTGGGGCTGGTCGGGGGGCGGGTAGAAGGTATAGGTACCGGTGCACTCGATGCGCTCGTCGGGGGTGATGACCTCCTCGGACAGGGCGGCCACGGCGGTGAGCATTTTAAAGGTGGAGCCCGGCGCGTAAACGCCGTGGGTGGCCCGGTTGAGCATGGGGCTGTTGGGGTCGCTCTCCAGGTCGCTATAGTTCTCCAGGAAGGAGGAAAGGTCGTAGGTGGGGTAGGAGGCCAGGGCCAGCACGCCCCCGGTCATGTCCACCACCGCCGCCGCCATGGGCTTCTGCTCCTCCTGCCGGGCGGCGTATTGGGCCAGCAGGTCCTCCGTGGTGGCCTGGAGGGCGATGTCCAGGGTGAGCACCGCGTTGTCCCCCGGCTCGGGCTCGCGGCTCCACTCCTGGCTGATGACATTGCCGTTCTCGTCCTTCTCAATGCGCCGTGTGCCGCTGACGCCGTGGAGCTTTTCCTCAAAGGCCAGCTCCACCCCGGCCACGCCCACGGTGGCGTTGTTGGGATAGCCCAGCTCCTTGTAATGCTCCGCGGATTCCCTGGGGATCGCCCCCGTATAGCCCAGTACGTGGGCGGCGTAGCTGGTCTCGTACTTCCGGGTGGTGGCCGTGTCGATGCGCACGCCGGGCAGAGCTCGCTCCTTCACCTTGGAGATGAAGGCGATGCCAACCCCGCGGGCGAAGAGGTATTCGCTGTTGTCAACCTCGCGGAGGCGCAGATACACCTCGTACAGCACTCCGGCCAGGTCCCGGTGGGCCTGGGTGGGGGTCTCTCCCTTCTCGATCAGCCCGAAGGTGACGCACATGGATTGGAACAGCTCGGGGGCGGCGGGCTCCGGCTCCTTGTCGGGGTCCCACCACTTGCACTTGCCGGCCAGGGAGCCCAGGTAAGTGCGCCTGGTTACCAGCTCGCCGTCGCTGTTCTTCTGCTGGTAGGTGAGGGGCGTATCGGAGGTGTAGGTCCAGGGGGGAGCGTCGGAGATGCGCAGCTCGGAGGTCCAGCTCACGCCCTCCTCCCGGCAGATGGCCAGCAGCTCGTCCAAGACCTCGTTGCGCCGAGCGCCCATGGCTGCGTAGTCCAAGGTCACGTTATAGCTCAGCTCGTTAGTGACCAGCACCCGGCCGTAGGTATCCAGAATTTCTCCCCGGACGCTGTTCACCCGCTCGGTCTGGATGTCGCGCTGGACGGAGTTGCTCCGGTATCTGGAGCCGTTCACGATCTGAGTCTGGTAAAGCACGGCCACAAAGAGGGACAGCGTGGCGCAGAACAGGGCGATGAGCAGGTTGGTGCGCAGCTTCAGGCGGCGGGCCTCGCGCTCCGCCTTTTCGTCCTGGATATGGGACAGGTCAAAAGGGTTATTCATGGTAGATCCTCCCGTAGTTCACGCAGCAAAAACGGCCCACCCAGTACACCGGCAAGGCCAGCACAAGGGTCCACAAAAGCTCCGGGCCCGCCACCCCCAGCAGCACCTCCGGCGGGGCGGCGTGGGCGAGCAGGCGGCGGCCCACTTCCCACAGCTCCCACAGCAGGATGGCGAACACCGAGCAGATCAGGTGGCCCCACGCGTCCCGGCGGAGGACGTATTGGGTGGTCAGCCCTGCGGTCCAGCCGAAGGCGGACAGGGTGATGATGCAGGCGGGGCTGAGGTGGCCCAGGCCGGACATTACCGCCCCGCAGATCCCGCCGTAGACGGCGCCGAAGGGCGCGCCCTCCAGCGTACCCCCCGCCACGGCCAGGACAGGCAGCAACAGGGGCAGGGCGATGGGCAGCGGGCCCAGCACATAGTAGTTCACCACCGTCACCAGGGCCATGGCGATGAGGTAGGAGATCCATTTTAAAATTGTATCATGTCTTGTCATAATGAAAAGGGGCCCTCGCAAAGGTGTTCTTTGGCTTTGTGGGGAGAGGAGGGGCAGCGAAATGAACGAGCTTTCGCCGCAGGCGGAAGTGAGTGATATGGAGCTTGTCCCGATGTGGCCATGTTCATGCCAGTTCTCCAAAAAGCGCCCAGGTGGAGCAGTCCGTGATCCGGATATCCGCGTACTGCCCGATGAGGGCGGGGTCGCCGCTGAGATGGACCAGGCGGTTGCCCGCCGTCCGGGCGGTCAGGTTGTTCCGGGGATCCTCCCCCGCGCCGTCGATGAGGCAGCGCTGGACCGTGCCGATGTACGCCCGGTGCTTTTCCAGGGAAATGCGGTTCTGGGTCTCCACCAGGCGGTCGAAGCTGGCGGACTTCTCCTCCTTTGACATGGGGTCGGGCATTTCCGCCGCCGGGGTGCCCTTCCGGGGGGAGTAGATGAAGGTGAACAGCGCGTCGAAGCGCACCTCCTCGATCAGGGACAGGGTGTCCTCAAACTCGGGGGTGGTCTCCCCGGGGAAGCCCACGATTACGTCGCTGGTGAGGACCACATTGGGAATGCGCTCCCGCAGGGCGCCCACCTTGTCCAGGTACTGCTCCCGGGTATAGCGGCGGTTCATGGCGGTGAGCACACGGGTATTTCCCGACTGGAAGGGCAGGTGGATCACCGGGGCCACCTTTTCGCACCGGGCCATCACGTCGAAGAGCTTCTCTGTGGCGTCCTTGGGGTGGCTGGTCATGAAGCGCAGGAGAAAATCGCCGGGGATGGCGGCGGCCTCCTCCAGCAGGCGGGGGAAATCCCAGTCCCCCTCCAGGTCCTTGCCGTAGGAGTTCACGTTCTGGCCCAACAGGGTGATGTCCTTGTACCCCTGCTCCGCCAGCTCCTGGATTTCACGCAGGATGACGTCCGGCTCCCGGCTGCGCTCCCTCCCCCGGACATAGGGCACGATGCAGTAGGAGCAGAAGTTATTGCAGCCGTACATGATGGATACCCACGCCTTCAGCTTGCCGGAACGGCGGACAGGCAGGCCCTCGGCGATGGCGCCGTGGTCGGGCTCCGTCTCGAACACCCGGCCCCGGCGCAGGTACACCCGGCGCAGGAACTCCGGAAACCGCCACAGGGCCTGGGGCCCGAACACCAAATCAACGTGGCGGTAGGACTGCCGCAGGCGGTCTGCCACGTGGGCCTCCTGGGCCATGCAGCCGCACAGGCAGATGATCTGGTCCGGCTTTTTCCGCTTGCCGTGGACCAGCGCGCCCACGTTGCCGAACACCCGCTGTTCCGCGTGCTCCCGGATGGCGCAGGTGTTGATGACGATCACGTCCGCGCCCTGATCGGTATCGGTGATCTGGTAGCCCATGTCGGCCAGCATGCCCCGCAGAAGCTCGGAGTCCGCTTCGTTCTGCTGGCAACCGTAGGTGTCCACATAGGCCAGGGGCGGGGGGGATTTTTGGGCGTTCAGGGTGCGCAGCTCCGCGCAGTATTCCTTTTGCCGCCGGATATCCCCGGCGGGAATGACGGGTGTGGTTCGTTTCAAAGGAGAGCCCTCCAAGTAAAGTTTGTGGGATAAGCCGGGAAAGTTTCTCTTGACATGTGTTATGTTGACCGCAACGTTGTGGAAAATGATTGTGGAAAACTTTGTGAAACTTGTTGAAAACTGTGGAACGGCAGGGGTTTGCGCACCCGGGACCCTAAAGCGCCTGTTTACAGTTTTGCAACTTTTGAGGGTAAAAAAACGGACAAAATAATTGCGCGGACGGCTCGTTTACTCGTTTAAGCACCGGACAGCCGCCACGCCGGGCCGCCGTTTTGGGCCCGGCGTGGGCGGCCTATTTGTTCAAACGCCGGGCGACCACCCGCGCGGCCTTCACGCCGGAGGCCCCGGCCTGGGCCAGGCCGCGGGTCACTCCCGCGCCGTCGCCCACGGCGAAGAAGCCGGGCAGGGCGGTTTCCAGCTCGCCGGACAGCTTGATGCGGGCGGAGTAGAACTTGACCTCCGCGCCGTAGAGCAGGGTGTCATAGTTGGCGGTGCCGGGGGCCAGCTTGTCCAGAGCGTAGATCATCTCGATGATGTCGTCCAGTTGGCGTTTGGGCAGGGCCAGGGACAGGTCGCCCGGTACGGCGGCGGTGAGGGTGGGCCGGACGAAGGAGTGGCCCAGCCGGTGGTCGTTGGTGCGGATACCCGCCGCCAGATCGCCGAAGCGCTGCACCAGCACGCCGCCCGCCAGCATGTTGGACAGGGAGGCGATGTGCTTGCCGTAGCGGTAGGGCTCGTTGAAGGGGGAGGTGAAGCGGTTGGACACCAGCAGGGCAAAGTTGGTGTTCTCGCTTCTCAGCGCCGGGTCGGAGTAGGAGTGGCCGTTCACCGTGTTGATGCCCTCCACGTTCTCCGCCACCACGTGGCCGTAGGGATTCATGCAGAAGGTGCGCACTTGGTCGCCATACTGCTTGGTGCGGTAGACCAGCTTGGACTCGTATACCACGTCGGTGATGTGCTCGAATACCGTGGCGGGCAGCTCCACCCGGACGCCCACGTCCACCTGGTTGTTCAGCAGCTCCAGCCCCAGGGCCTTGCACTGGTTGGCGAACCACTCCGCCCCGGAGCGGCCGGGGCCCGCGATGAGGTAGGGGGCGGCGTAGCGCTCCCCGTCCTCGGTGACCAAGGTGTAGCTCCCCTCCCCCGCCTCAATGGCGGTGACGGCGGTGTCGAACAGGAAGGTGTGCTTGTCCCGGATGGCCTCGTAGATGTTGGTCAGGATTTTCAGGTTGTTCTCCGTGCCCAGGTGCTTGCATTGGGCTTGCAGCAGGTGCAGGTCGTATTTCAGCGCCTCCCGCTCCAGGGCCCTGGCCTCCGGGGTGGAGGTGGAGTAGACCTCCGTCGTCGCGCCGTGCTTCACGTTCAGCGCGTCCACGTAGCCGATGAGCTCCATGACCTCCTTCTGCTCCAGAAAGTCGGTGAGCCAGCCGCCAAAGGCGGTGGTGAAGTTGAACTTGCCGTCGGAAAAGGCCCCCGCGCCGCCAAAGCCGCTCATGGTGCCGCACACCTTGCACTGGATGCACGAGCGGGTCTTGCCCGCCACGATGGGGCACTGGCGGCGGTAGATGTCCGCCCCCTTGTCCACCACCAGCACGCGGGCGCCGGGGCATTTCAGGGCCAGCTCGTAGGCGGCGTAAATGCCCGCCTCGCCGGTGCCTAATATCATCACGTCGAAATTGGTGTTCATAGGGAGCGCTCCTTCATAAGACTTTTGTTCCATCGTATAAACAGACATTATATTATAACATGAAAACGGCCCATTGTACAGAAGGAAAAGGCCCCCGCTTTTGTGTTGCAAATGTAATGTTTATTCATATTTTGTAAATTTTTATGACAATGTTGGTTTGAAATAATGGTATTGTCAAGGGCGGTTGGAGGTGACGCCTTGAAAATATATGATTTTTGTGGAGAGAAAAACATTTCAGGCGGCCGCATTCATCAGGCGAGGGCGGCGATGAGATTGTCCCAGGCTGATTTAGCTGCCCGCATGCAAGTCAACGGCGTCACGATTGAACGGGAGGCAATCAGCAAGATCGAGACCGGGGACCGCTTTGTTACGGATTATGAGCTGATGGTGTTTGCAAAAGTGCTCGGGGTATCCATGGATTGGCTGGTCAGATCAAATATGGGATGCGAATAGGATCAGAGGTCATTTGTGGCTTCTGAGCCGTTGTTTTTTCTGCGTTTTAAAGGAAAAAGGGATCGTAATAATGGGGCACATAATTTACCCCTTGTTCAGAAATAATGAGAAGTGCGCAGAAGCGGACGGCGAGGGAACTTGAAGCGAAGCGAGACGGAGCGAAAGCGACCAAGCGTCCCGGCCGCTTCGCAGCATGATAACAGAGCCAGGAGGCGGGACCTTGGGTATTTTCGGAACAAAAAAGCAGACGCCGCCCCCGCACCCCCGGCAGGAGCCGCGGTACGACTGCCCCGTTACGGTGGAGGCCATCGCCGGGGTATTCAACCGGTGCGCCGACTTCAACCAGCGAACCCTCTACCTGAACAACGACCCCAGGCGGCAGGTGGAAATGCTGTATATCGCCGGACAGGTGCGCAACGAGCGGGCGTGCGACTACGTGTTGCGGCCGCTGGCCCAGAACGAGGCGCTGCGGGCCGCGCCGGATATGGACGCCGCCTTCGACCTGATGGCCAAGGGCGGGCTGTATTCCCTGTCCGTCCAGGTGCGCGACAAGGCGGACCAGGTGATCTTCGACATGATCGACGGGTCGGTGGCGCTGTTTTTCCCGGGAAAAGACAGGGCGCTTACCCTGTCGGCGGGGACGGAGGAGAAGCGGTCCGTCTCCGATCCGGAGAACGAGCCGGATGTGAAGGGGGCCAGGGACTCCTTTGTGGAGAGCGTGCGGACCAATACGTCCCTGGTGCGGCGGCGGTTCCGGGCCCCGGAGCTGAAGATCGAGGAGCAGGTCGTGGGACGGCAGTCCGTCACGCCGGTGGACGTTTTATATGTGGACGGCATCGCCGACCCGAAGCTGGCGGCTCAGGTGAAGGTGAAGCTGGAGCGGATCGACATTGACGCGCTGCTCATGACCGGGAGCCTGGAGCAGTATGTGACCGACGAGAGCCGGACAGCGTTCCCGCTGACGGCGTATACCGAGCGGCCCGACCGGTTCTGCACCGGGCTGGCGGAGGGGCGCGTGGGGGTGCTGGTGGATGGCATCCCCATGGGGTGGCTGTTCCCCGCCACCCTGGACAGCTTCTTCCGAACCGGGCAGGACCGGAGCACCAGTTGGGCGGTGGCCGGGGCGCTGAGCGTGCTGCGGTACGTGTGTATGCTCATCACGCTGTTCCTGCCGGGGCTGTACGCGGCGGCGGTGCTGTTCTACCCGGAGCTGATCCCGGTGAAGCTCACCTTGTCCATCATTGCCGCCAAAGCCGACGTGCCGTTCTCCACGCTGACGGAGGTACTGGTCATGCTGCTGGCCTTCGAGGTGTTGCAGGAGGCGGGGCTGCGGCTGCCGTCGTCCATCGGACAGACGGTGTCCATCCTGGGCGGCCTGGTGGTGGGCTCGGCGGCGGTGGAGGCCAAGCTGGTCTCCCCCGCCGTGCTGGTGGTGGTGGCCATCGCGGGCATCGCGGGGTACACCGCCCCCAGTCAGGATTTTGCCGGGGCGCTGCGCATCTGGCGGTTCCTTACCACCATTGCCGGGGGACTGCTGGGGCTGGCGGGACTGGCGCTGGCGGGGGTGGCGCTGGTGTACCGGATGGCCCAGTTGGAGACCTTCGGGGTGGCCTACCTGACCCCCTTCGCCTCCAACGCCGGGAAGCAGAAGGAGGGACATGTGGTGCTGCGGGAGCCGCTGCCCCAGGTCAAGACCCGGCCCGACTACTTGAACACGGAGAACAGGAGGAATCAGGGGTGAGGAGATGGCTTTTGTTGAGCCTGGCGGGGATAACACTGCTGGCGGGCTTGCGGCCCGCCCCCAAGGAGCCGGACGGACTGGCCCTGGTGCGGGTGCTGGGGGTGGACGGGCCGGGGCCGCTGGTCCTGACGGCGGTTTGCGGCGGGGACGACCAGGAGGACCCGAGCCGGGGCCGGTGCGCCGGCGGGGACTTTGAACAGGCGCTGGAGGTTTTGCCCTGGTCGGGGGAGGAGGAGCTGTCCCTCAGTAGCGTTTCCTATTTAATAGTAGGGCGGGATGTGGAGCTGGGAGAAATCCTGCTGGCGGTTTTGCGCAATGAGGAGTTGGGGGCCTCCGCCACGGTCTGGCTGGCGGAAGAGGGCGCGGCAGCGTTGCTGGCGGGCTGCAAAGACCCGGCCTCGGGGCTGGACCTGCTCGCCCGCCGGGGCGCGGAGGCCCCCACGGTGGTGGAGGCGCTGGCACGCCTGGAGGGCGGGGAGACGCTCACCCTTCCCCTGCTGGCAGGGGACAGGCCCGCGCTCATCGACTGGGAAGAATGGAGGGGCGCGGCATGAAAAGCGAAAAGCTGTCCTCCCGGCAGATGGCGGTGGCGGTGCTGACCGGAGGGCTGTCCGCCGGAGCGGCTGCCGCAGGCCGGGCGGACTGGCGGTGGCTGCTGCTGGCGGCGGTTCTGGGGACCGCCGCAGGGTGGCTGTTGCTGCGGCGGGTGGGGCGCAGGCCGCTTCACCCAGCGCTGAGGGGGTTGTACTGCGCCTGGGCGGTGGTGCTCATGGCGGACGTGCTGGGACGGGCGGCGCGCCGCGTCCAGCAGGGGCTGGGCAGTGAGGAGAACACCGGCTGGCTGCTGGTGTTGTTGGCCGTTCCGCTGATCTGGATGGGCTGGGGAAAGGCAGCGGCCTTTTTCCGGGCGGTGGAGATATTCTGGCTGGCGGCGCTGGCCACGGTGGCGGCCATTCTTTTGCTGGGCGCGCCCCGGATAGAGTGGCGGTGGGTGCTGGAACCGGCGGGAGATTGGAAAAGCTCCCTGCTGGCCGGGACGCTGACCATGTCCACAGGACTGTTTGTCCTGCCGATTCTATATAAGGTAGCGCCCGAGGAGGGCGGAACCCGGAGGGGACTGGCCTGGCTGGGGGGGCTGGGACTGGCGTCTGCCGCCCTGTCCGCGCTGGCGGCGGGACTGCTCAGCCCCAGGGTGGCGGCCCGGCTGGACGAGCCGTTTTTTGCCGCGGCGGGCCTGCTGGGGGATAGCGCCCGGCTGGAGGGGCTGGTATCCGCGCTGTGGCTGCTGCCCGATCTGACGCTGGCAGGGCTCCTGGCCCGGTGCTGGGGGGAACAGCGGCAACCCGCGCTGGCGGCGGTGGCGGCGCTGGGCCTGGCGCTGGCCGGGGCGGCGGATATTCTGCCGGAGGCGGTATTGCCGTTGGGGTGCCTGTCGTTGGCGATTTTGACGGCGGCGCTGCCACCGGGAAGGGGATAAATAGTGGACGGCCGTCCCATAAAACGCAACATTTTGTGGTCGGTGAAAACCTGAGAAAAAAGACTGGAAAAATGCGAAAAAAGGTGTTGACAAAGGGGCTCTGGTCTGGTATAGTAGCAAAGCGCTTGAGCGAGGCGGAGGTTCCCCGGAGCGGCAAAAAATAATTTGTTGCAGCGGGAAAAAACCTCTTGACAAAGTCTCCAAGGCGTGGTAAGATAGCAAAGTTCGCGGGAAGCGCGGC
>CAJTTS010000063.1 GCA_910579155.1 uncultured Oscillospiraceae bacterium
TGGACGGCCCTCCTTGAGTACTGTTCTCTTATGCATAGAAGTTGACGCTGTTGGGGATCCCGACAAACATATAGCAGTAGGTGATGCCGTCGTACTGGGTCATGCCCACGCCGATGCAGTCACATCTGGAGTCGATCATCGTCTCGAAATGGCCCGGCGAGTTGATCCAGTTGTCGACGGCGTGTTGGGCAGCGTCGGCTGTGCCGGTGAACACGGTGAGGTTGTCACCGAAGCCATAGGGGTAACCGGCATCTGCGGCGGCTTTACTCTCCTCCGGAGCGTGGTGCCAGGTGTAGCGCTGGTTGGAGCAGGCTTGTGCTGCGTTCATCAGGGCCTCATTGACCGGCAGCTCTGACACTCCATTGGCCTTTCTGGTCTGGTTGATGAGGCGGATCATCTCCTGCCGTATCTCCATGTTGTCTGTCAGGCCGGCGCTGTCCCCGCTGGCGGTGGTTTCCGGCATAGCTGGAGTAGCGGGACCGACCGTCAACGTCACGCTCCCGTGTTCCCCGGCGCTGTTGGTTGCGGTGATTTCCGCAGTCCCCTCCGCTTTGGCGACAGCAACCCAGAAGGTCAGCACCTGCTCCACCGCCACTGTGTCCGGGTTGCTGGAGGTAACAGTGTAGTCCGTACCGCTGGGGCCGATGATGAGTCCGCTACGGTCTCCTACCTCCAGGGTACTTCCCTTGTAACTGCTCACCCGGACAGGTTCGTCAGGCGCTTCTGTCGCCATGGCGGGGATGGCGAGGGTTGTTGTGAGGATGGCTGCCGTCAATGCTGCGGTGATGCGCTTTTTCGTACTGGTCATTTGCATTTCCTCCTGATTTCTGTATTTTGTGTAGGTTTCGCAAGTGACACAATATCGAAACAGAAGAGGAAAGTCGATAGGGATAAACGGAGAAATACAGGAGTGAAAATTAAGCGTATTACACAGTACTTTGTTGTGTTTGTGAAGGGGCTCTTTCGGTGTGACGATTTTCTTGACCACATAAACAGCCACAGACAGACATGGAACTCGTGGAAACACTGTTTTTAAAGAGTGCCGGAGAGTAAATGAAACAGAACAGAAACGGCTATAAACCATCAAAACTGTTTAAAAAATCTTTGCGGACCTCTTTGTAGACACTGGTGCAGTCCGCAATTTCTCACAACGGTACTTTTTCTATGAAATGGCTTTGGGCTAGCGGCTTCGCTCTTGTTTACTGCGCCGCAAATTTTGCAGAGGTCCTCCCTTTCTGTACTGCACTTTTTCTCCCCCTTAGGGGCAGGAGGTGCCGGGGCAACGCCCCGGCGAGTGCGGACGGCATATAGCCGGACGCAATGCTTGCCCCACCTCGTCGGCACAAGCTCTGCATCCCGCGCCCCGCCGCAAGCGGCAGGGCTTGCTCACTTCGCTGCACCTCCTCGCCCCATAAAGCCAAAGGCCGACTTTGCGGGGACCCCGGCGAGGTGGGCTTCCGCCCCAACGGGGCGTTTCTGCACTGCCCTGACCCGACGCTTCCTTTGGCCCACAAAGTGACTGTCCGTACTGCGGGTAATTGGGTGATGACACGGGCCCGAAAACCACCAGGAGACTGGGCGAACTTACCCAGCCTCCTGGTGTCCCCACCCGTTCTGGCCTTCACACTTCAGGGCAGAAACCGTCCTCTCCGCATTTGCTCACAAAGGCCCCGGCACTGCGTTTCGCTCCTTTAGAGGTGTACGGATGCCACCAAGCCCGTAGGAGGGGCACAAAAGCCCTCACAGGGACCGACACGGGGCTTCGCGGTTTGGAGGTTTTGCCTCCACCTCAGATAAGCAGACATTGGCAGAGGGGAATCCACCAGAAAATCTGTTGCCCTCTCCAAATTTTTAGAACCTTTTGGAAGGGTTCGGGCTGGTTGCAAAGTCTCCTCTATGATTACGGCGTGGCAAATTTTTCCCAGCAGCCTTTTCAGGGAACCAAACTTTTTCTAAACGTTCCTACTTTTGAAGCGGTGTAGTGCGACCGCCAAAAATTCCCCTTTTCTTCACTTCTGTGCTATGGTATAATGGTAAGAAGTATAATTATGTAACTTTTCCGTTCTGTCATTTCACCCACAGGAGGTAAAAGCTATGGTGACTGCCGATGCACTCCAGCAGTTCCTGCTGGACTACAAGCGCCAACTGAAACAGGCGGCAGACAGTCCGCAATATATGCCCCCTTTGACAGAGACGCTCTTTGCCGGGTACGAGCGAACCGGAAGCCGCTTGGACTATGAGACGGCCTATTTTGCCCGGCGGAAATGCCTGGCGGTTCTGGGACTCCAGTCTGTAGTAGAGCAGGAGGAGGATGGATGCGTCCTGCCCACGCGCCTGAACGCGCTGACCACTGTGATTGAGGATATCTGCGGCGAGATGTGCTGGGCGCTGCCGGCCCATGTGGACAGCCGGAACGATCCGCAATGGTTTGTCACCGTGGATCTGTTTGCTGCAGAAACTGCCCAGACGCTGGCAGAGCTGTCTGTCCGGCTGGAGAGCCAACTCCCGCCCTCTGTCTGCGGCCTGATCGCAGACGAAGTAGAGCGGCGGGTGTTTACCCCCTTCCTCAACACCCCGGCCCCCTACCCTGATTGGGAGGGCTCTTTCAACAACTGGAACGCAGTGTGCGCGGGGGCAATTGGAAGTGCAGCCCTGAACCTGCTCCAAAACCAGCCGGATCGGCTGAACTGCTGTCTGGAACGGGTCTGCGCATCCCTACCAAGCTACATCCGCGGCTTCGCGGAGGACGGCACCTGTCTGGAGGGTGCAACCTATTACACCTATGGCATGACCTATTTCGTCAATTTCGCCTTGGAGCTCTATGCGTTTACCACCGGGAAAACCGATCTCCTCTGCGGAGAGTGGGGTGGCTTTCCCGCTGGACAGAATGGCGTGCGGGCCAACATCGCCCGGTTCCTCCCAAAATGCTTTTTCCCGGATGGGAATAGCGTCAGTTTTGCCGATGCGACCAGCTTGGAGACTTTCCGGGTGGGACAGCTCTGCGCCCTGTCTATGCGCTTTCCGGGTGTGGAACTTCCCAGCCTGCACTGCGCGGCGGGGCTTCACAGCGATCCATGCTACCGATTCGCCGCCTTGCGGATGGACCTGTTTTGTACGCAACAGTATCTGAACACAGGCCTAATCTGGCAGCCAGACGCCCCAGAGGAGACACGCTCCGTCGCCCGTTTTGACATTCTCCCCGCCGCCCAGTGGTGCGTTGGCCGATCTGCCTCCGGAACAGGCTTTGCCTGCAAAGGCGGGGACAATGGCGGCTCCCACAACCACAACGACATTGGGCACTTCATTTATGAGGCGGGGGGCGTTATGCTTTTGACGGATCTGGGCCTGGGCGAGTATACGCGAGACTACTATGGCCCAAGGCGCTACGAAATCCTGTGTGCCGGCTCCCAGGGACACAGTGTTCCCATCGTGGACGGGGAGGGGCAGTGTGCGGGCTCGCAGTACCGCTGTGACGCATTTGACGCACGAGAGGACGGAACGGTGGAACTGGAGCTTCACAGCGCCTACCGTCCCAGTCTGCTGAAGCGGTTTGTCCGGAGGTTTGAATTCAATCTGGGAAACGGTGGGCTGTGGGTACGGGATCGCCTCTGGCTGTCCTGCGGCAGCGAGGTACTTGAAAATCTGATCACACAGGTTCAGCCGGAACTGACAGATGGTGGCATTTTACTGCGAAGCGGTCTTGTCACGATGCTCTTGCGGATTGCGCTGCCGGCCCAAGCGGATATTTCGGTTCAAACTTACTGCCACCGCAACCATCAGGGAGAGCCGGAGCCTGTCTATGCGATCCAGTGGGCGGTTCCTGCTGTAGGAGACACAGCGGAAAGTTGCTTTTTTATCTGCCGCATAGAATGAGCTCAGAGAAAATTTTTTACTCGCCGACCCAGATTCAGACCCAGAACAGGAAAAAAGCAGGCGGAAACAGTGGAGAGAACAGGGCCGGAAAGCATCCTCACATGAATCAAACACGCCCCGAAAGCGCCAAAAAGCCGCCGCCAGCCGCAGCTCATAACCCGAAGGTCGTCGGTTCAAATCCGGCCCCGCGACCAAGTTGAAAGCTACATTTTATCTTAAAAGAATAATCTCTTTGCGTTTTCAGAAAAAATAAATATCCTCTCGTTTTCGTTTTTGGTCGCCCGTAACACCGATAGAATAGAAAATGCTTGTGTTACAAACGGGTAATCAGTTCCAAACAAAATTCTTTCATATCCAATTTCGTTTATTAAGTGTTTTTATATGCTCTGCGGGCTAAATACTAATATCTGTATAAAGCTGTTTACGGGTGTATTTGTCTTGAATTATGCTACAACGGAAAGACTGTTAAAAGATATGAATAATAATTGTATCAGTAAAGCAGTTATTCAGCAAATAAACCCGCCTAATAAAAATAGTGCGGATATGATGGAGGAAATCGTAACCCAAAATGAACGGCTATACATTTGGGGCAATCCACCCTTTTGATGAAAACATTGACAGTAAAATAAAGCATTATATGAATTTACATATCAAGGGTTGGAAGATAAACCCTCATGTATATTTCTTTGTCAATGGCTTTAGAGAAACTTTCACCCAATTTTTTATCTTTCCGAAAAACGGTATAGCGGTAAATTGTTCTATTTTGTCTCCTGTTTGCGCTCGCTATTTTGCCGGGGTTGCGGAGCGCTCCACACTTGTCCTACCCGACTGCTATCAATACGGTTTCATAGTAAAATGCGGCAATCAAAAATGATTGCCGCATTTTGACCATGCTCTGAACAGTAGTTTTGTTGTTGTCCTTGTGCGGGGCAGCCCTTGCTCCGGCGGGTTTTTTTATTGCTCCTCGTCCAGCTCAAACCCCGGTCCGAATTCCAGGCTTTGCGAGCTTCTGACCGCGCTCAGCTCCGGTTCCAGGGCGGTCTGGGGCTTTACCGTGGTACACCGGCCGTTGAGGATACCGCCGTCTTCCACCACCAGAGAGGCGGTCTTGACGTCGCCGTCCAAACTGCCGGAGGACTCCAGGCGCATATGCTCCCTGGCGCTGACATTGCCCTCCACACGGCCCGCCACCCGGACCACGTCCGCCGCGACAGGGCCACGGATCAGACCGGACTCCGCCACGATCACCGCGCCGGTCATGTCGAATTCGCCCTCCACGACGCCCTCGACCTGGACCACGCCTTCGCCCCGCAGAGTGCCGGTAAATGTAATGCCCTGAGCGATCACCGTGCTGCCCGCCCGGGAGGGCGCGGGAGCGCTGGCCGGCTCTTCCTTGGGAAGGGCCGGAACTTCCGCCTGAGGCTGTTCCACTTTCTGCATTCCAAAGAAACCCATGACGATCTCACCTTTCCTTGTGTGGCTGTTTTGAATATACCACACAAGAAACAAAATTTCAACCCCAAATGTTTGTCCATTTCCGGCGAAAAGCAGCCTGTGCCAGCACCTTGCTACCGCTCCGTCAGCCTCCGCCGAAACAGGACAACGGCCAGGGCCAGCACCGCCGCCGCCCAAACCGTCACCCACAAAAGGTGCCCGGGCAGAACCGCCCAGTCCCCCGCCAGCGCGGCTTTGGCCCCATCCGCGCCGTGGACAAAGGGGAGGAAATAGGCCACGGTATGAAACGCCCCGCCCACCAGGGACAGGTCAAACCAGATGCCAGCCAGCCAAGCGGTGGCATTGGTCAGGATGGCCCCACACATGCCGCCCACCTGCTTATCGTTAAACAGCGTACCGCACAGCAGGCCCAGGGCGATGAACAACAGGGCCGATGGGACCAGCGAGGCCACCACCGCCATCAGGTTCCAGCTCAGGGGCAGGCCAAGAGCCACCGCCGCCGCCAGGCAGATAACGCTCTGCCCCACCGCCATGGGCAGCAGGGGCAGCAGGTAGCCCAGCAGAAAGTCCGCCGCCGTCATGGGAGACGCCGCCAGCCGGGCCAGGAAAGAGGTGGCGCGGTCCTTGGCGATCAGCAACCCGGAAAACAGCGCTAAAAACGTCAGCCCGAACAGGGCGATGCCCGGAGCCAAGGTGTCCAGCTCAAAGATATGCACCGGGACGTTGCGCTGAATCACGTTCATCAGCACCAGCAGGACCAGGGGAAACCCCAGCCCGAAGAACAGGGTCAGCGGGTCCCGGATCAGCTCCTTCATATTGCGTTTGGCAAAGGCTCTCACCCTCATGACGCGGCCTCCTCTCCCGCCAGGGCCACAAAGGCGTCCTCAAAGCTCCCGCACCCCGCCAGCGCTTTCAGCTCCGCCGCCGTCCCTACGGCCCGCAGCCGTCCGGCGGCCATAATCCCGACGCGGTCCGACAGGGACTCCGCCTCCTCCAGATAGTGGGTGGTCAAGATGATGGTGGCGCGCCCCTTCAGCCCACGGATCACGCCCCACAGCTCCCGCCGGGCCAGCACATCCAAACCCAGGGTGGGTTCGTCCAGAAACAATACCTCCGGCTGGGACACCAGCGCCATGGCGATGGACAGCCGTCTCTGCCAGCCGCCGGACAGTGTTTTTGCCCGCCGCCTTACCCACTGGGTCAGGCCGAGTTGGTCCATCACCTCAGCGGTACGCTCCCTGGGGCGGCCATAGATGCCCGCCATCAGCTCCAGGTTTTCCGCCACCGTGAGGCCGGGGGCCACCGCCGTCTCCTGGGGCGAGACCGCCAAAATCTCCTTGGCCCGGTGGCTCTGGGTGCGGACGCTGTGCCCCATCAGCAGCCCGTCCCCCTCGGTGGGAACCAGCAAGCAGGACAGCATTTTGATGGTGGTGGACTTTCCAGCCCCGTTTACTCCCAGCAGGGCGAACAGCTCCCCCGCCGGGACGGACAGCTCCAAGCGGTCCACCACGGTTTGGCCGCCGTATTTCTTGGTCAGTCCTAAAATTTGAATGGCATTCATTGCTCAGACCCCTTTTCTTTCTCCCGTGCCTGCTGTCCTTGACGCAGGGCCTCGCCCATAAAGTCCATCATCCCGTCGAAGGCCACGATGGCGATACCCTTTTTCTTGTCCGCCATCAGCAGCAGGTTGTCCCCCGGCTCAATTTCAAACAGCTCCCGCACCTCCTTGGGGATGACGATCTGGCCCTTGTCCCCTACCCGCACCGTGCTCAGGAACTGATCCCGCGGCAGCTTTAGCTTCACAGCAACTCCTCCCATCAGTTATACTTTTTCCACTTAGTATAACTCCTCAAACTCGCGCTGTCAAGCGCTAATTTCTGCCGGTTCTGTTTTCTCCGGGGGGCGCATACAATGCAGGGAGGTGAACGCAAATGCGAAAGAAAAGGACAAGTCAACCCATCCTGCGCCCCGCCCGGCTGGGCGCGGCGCTGCTGGTGGGCGCCCTGGCGGCGGGGCTGCTGTGCCTGGTGGGCGACCCCGCCGCCGCCCTGGACCAGCTCAAAGAGCTGGCGGGCAGCGCCCAGTTATCCATATCCCTGCTGTCGGCGGAGCTTGCTCTGGAAGAGCCGTCCGGCGACGGCCTGTCCCGCTGGGACAGGCTGGTGCTGGCCCAGTCCTCCCTGCTGGGGGGCGTGCTGACCGAGACCGAGCCGGAGCCAGACCCTCCGCCTGAATCGGAAAGCCAAGACATTCTGGAGCTGGACCCCGCCGGAGAGGATGAGGAACCCGACTCCCCCACCCCCTCCACTGCCGCACCGGAGGATATCATCCCCAAAACCATGGTGGCGGGCACCTCCGCCAACTACGTTACCTCTGGAAACGTGTCCCTCTACAACCACACCGATTACTCCATTGATATCCCCGCGCTGATTGAGAGCGCCCCCCAACTCTCCGCCGCCGGGGACGGCCCCAAGGTCCTCATCTACCACTCCCACGCCAGCGAGGCATATGCCATGGACGGCACCGACATCTATGAACCCAGCGGCGACCACCGCACTTTGGACACCAACTACAACATGGTCCGGGTGGGGGAGGAGATGAAGGCGGTCTTTGAGGCGGCGGGCATCGGCGTGGTCCACGACACCACCCTGTATGACTACCCCAGCTATAACGACGCCTACAACCGCTCGGTGCAGGGGGTGGCGGAGAATCTGAAGAAATACCCCTCCCTGGTGCTGCTGCTGGACGTGCACCGGGACGCGCTGGTGGCCACCGACGGCACCATTTATAAAGTCGTGGCGGGGACGGTAGACAACTGCGCCCAAGTGATGATGGTGATGGGCACCGATGCCACCGGGCAGGTCCACCCCAACTGGCGGGTAAACCTGGCCCTTGCGCTGTCCATCCAGTCGGCGCTGGCCAATAAGTGGTCCACCCTGGCCCGGCCCCTGGTGCTGCGGCCCACCCGCTTCAACCAGCATCTGTCCACGGGCACCATCCTGGTGGAGGTGGGCACCCATGGGAACACCCTCCAGGAGGCCATCACCGCCGCGCGGCTGTACGCCCGGACAGTGGTGGAGCTGATGGAACACGACACAGGGAGCGCCGGCTAAGCCGGCGCTCCCTGTGCGCAATTAAGATCATATTCAAGCCAAGGGCGGATCAAAGCTCCTGAAACAGCTCGATCTCCTCTCCCAACGGTCCGGTGCAGAACGCGATTCTCGCCGGATAGGCGGGTTCGGACTTGATGACGATATTTTTGGGCTCCACAAAAACCGGATAGCCCGCCTGTCTCACCCCTTCCACAACACGGTCCACGTCGTCCGCCGCCAGCGCAAAATGCCGGATCGCGCCTTTGCGCGGTTCGGTTTCGCCGCTGAACAGCTCAATCACGCCGTTTCCGGCGTCGATCATCACGCCCCCCGGCCATTCCCGCCGGACGGGCAGCCCCAAAACGCCGCAATAGAACGACTTCGCCCGCTCGAAGCCCTCCGCTCCCCCGCAGTTCATGGACACATGGTGAATCCCTGTAATCATAGCGCCGCTCGCCCCTCTCAAGCGCGGGCCGCGCCGGTGCGCCGCGCCGCCTCCGCCACTGCCTTGGCCACAGCGGGGCACACCCGCTCGTCAAAGGCGGCGGGGATGATGTACTCCGGGGACAGCTCTTCGGGACCGACCAGCCCCGCCAGCGCTTTCACGGCGGCCTGCTTCATCTCCTCGTTGATGTCCGACGCCCGCACGTCAAACGCTCCCCGGAACACCCCGGGAAAGGCCAGCACGTTGTTGATCTGGTTGGGGAAGTCGCTGCGGCCGGTGCCCACCACCGCCGCTCCCGCCGCCCGGGCCAGGTCGGGCATAATCTCCGGCGTCGGGTTGGCCATGGGGAACAGGATGGGGTCGGGGGCCATGGAGCGCACCATGTCCGGGGTCACCAACCCCGGCGCGGACACGCCAATGAACACGTCCGCCCCGCGCAAAGCCTCCACCAGCCCGCCCACGGTGAGGGCGGGCCTTGTCATATCCGCCAGCTCCGCTAAGGCCGGGTCGTTTGCCAGATCGGGCCTGCCCGGATAGACAATCCCCCTGACGTCGCACAGCGTGGCCTGCCGCAGCCCCATGGACCACAGCAGCTTGAAGATGGCCGTCCCGGCGGCCCCCGCCCCGGACATGACCAGCTTCACCTCGCTGAGCTTTTTGCCCACAATTTTCAGCGCGTTGGTCAGCGCCGCCGCCACGATAATGGCAGTGCCGTGCTGGTCGTCGTGGAAGACAGGGATGTCGCAGCGCTCCTTCAGCTTGCGCTCAATCTCAAAGCACCGGGGGGCGGAGATGTCCTCCAGGTTCACCCCGCCGAAGGACCCTGCCAGCAGGGCCACGGTGTTGACAATCTCGTCCACATCCTTGGAGCGCACGCACAGCGGCACCGCGTTCACCCCGCCGAAGGCCTTGAACAGCACGCATTTGCCCTCCATCACCGGCATACCCGCCTCGGGGCCGATATCCCCCAGGCCCAGCACGGCGGTGCCGTCGGTGACCACCGCCACCGTGTTCCACCGGCCGGTGAGCTCGTAGCTTTTATTGACATCCTTCTTGATCTCCAGGCAGGGCTGGGCCACCCCGGGGGTGTATGCCAGGGACAGGGACTGCCGGTCCTTGACCTCCATCTTGGGCACGGCGTCCAGCTTCCCCCGCCATTGATAGTGAAGCCTTAGCGATTCCGCAGCGTAATCCATGTTGAGCGCTCCCTTTCGTTTGTATCGCCAAGAGTATATCACAACCCCGCCAAAAAAGGAAGCCCCCGGCGCGGGCCGGGGGCTTCTTCTTACAGGACCAATTGAATGGCGTCCCGGGGCCGCTCCCCCGCCAGGGGCAGGGTGACGATGGCCTTGAACAGGTCGCCGTCGATGCTGATTTCAAACCGCCCGTGCTGGAGCTCCGTCAGCGACTGGGCGATGGACAGCCCCAGGCCGCTGCCCGCCTGGTTGCGGGACTCGTCGCCCCGGACGAAGCGCTCCATGAGCCGCTCGGCGGGGACGTCCAGCGGGTCCCGGGAGATGTTCTTCACCGACAGCACCGCATGGTCCCCGCTGCGCCGCAAATCCACATACACCCGCGTGCCCGGCAGGGCGTATTTGGCGCAGTTGGTCAGCAGATTGTCCAGTACCCGCCACAAATGCCGCCCGTCCGCCTCCACCCATATGGGCTCCTCGGGCAGGGAGCGCACCACCGTCAGCTTCTGGGCCCCCAGGCGGTCGCCGCATTCCGCCAGCGCCTGGTCGGTGAGCTGGGTCCAGTCCAGCCGCTCCCAGTTCACCGTCAGATTCCCCGTGGACGCCTTGGATGCCTCCACCAAATCCTCGGTGAGTTTTTTCAGCCGCTGGCTCTTCCGGTCCAGCACCTCGATATACTCCGCCGCCTTGGGGTTCTGGATGTCCTCCTTTTTCAACAGGTCCACGTAGTTGATGATGGAGGTCAGCGGCGTTTTCAGGTCGTGGGACACGTTGGTGATGAGCTCCGCCTTGAAATGCTCGCTCTTCATCCGCTCATCCACCGCCGTAGAGATGGCGTGGCCCAGGTTGTTCAGCTCGTCGGCGTGGCCCCGCAGGTCGGGGAGCATGTGCCGGGTGTCGATTTGATAGTTGGGATTGCCGCCGATGATCTCCTGGGTGCCGTGGCGGATTTTCTTCCACTGGTACGCCCAGCGGCACAGGTAGGCCGACCCGAGCAGCGTCACCAGCAGCCACAGCCCTCCGGCCCATCGGATGGTGGCCATTGTGAAAACCGTGTACCCCATACAGCCCAACACCGCCTTCCAAATCAGGGGGACGGCCTGGACGGCCCGCCCCATGGAGCCGAACAGCTCCCACAGCTTCCCCCAGCACCAGAGGAACAGCTTCCAGCACCAGGCGCACACAGCCCACGTCCAGGTATTGCGCAGGAGTGTGTGGGCCTTGCACCGGGCGCACACCGTCACCAGCGCCGCCAGACCCATGGCCGCCGCGGCCGCCACCGCCAGCCCTACCCCGATGAGCTGCATAAACATGGGCGCGTCCATGTAGGTGTCGTATACGGCCATGATGCCCAGGCCCATGGTCCCGGTGCCGCCCAGAAACAGGATAAACAGCAGCACGTCTCCGGGCATCCGGTGAAACCAGTTGAGGTAGATTCCCTCCACGTCCCGCTTGTGGCCCGCGCCGCAGCACAGGTACACCATCAGCAGTACGCCCAGCGTACCCAGAATCACCGTGCCGCCCAGATACCACTCCCGGTCCGCCTGCCAATGGGCCAGTTGCTCGGCGGCTTTGCGGTATTGATCGTCCACCCGCAAAGCGTCGTCCACCCAAAAAACCAGGCTGACGTTTTTCGCCTCCGACTCAGCGATGGCCTCCGGGGTCAACTCCCATTCCAGGCTGTCCGGGTTAAAAATGTAGCCGAACTGGTTGGCTTCCAGGCAGGCTTGGATGGTGGGGTAATAGATATATGGATCGCCTTCCGTGTCCACCACCCGGAGGACCTTGGTATCTCCGTTCTCGTCCGCCAGGATCTGGTTTTCCCGGATGGTGATGGGATCGCCTTCCGCGTCCACCAGTTGGACGGACTCGCCCTCCTCCCTGGCCGTCCGGGCAATCCCCGTCCAGATGGGGAGCAGGTCGCGCCAGACCGGGCTATAGTACACGCCGTCATAGTCTCCGGCGTTGGCGCTGCTGACCGGGTAGTCCTCGTCATAATACTCCCAGTCGGCGTCAACGCTCTGGGTCCGGTTCCCGCCCCGGCGGTACTCCACCCAGTACTCAATGTCCGCCTTGGTACTATCCTCCTGGGTGTTGCCGTAGATCACCTTGCCGTCCTTATCCAAAAGTTGCCAGCGCAGGTTGGTGGCCCCGGCGTCAAGCTCCGCCTCATAGCGCTCAATGGCCCGCTTTTCCGACAGGTCCAGCTCCCGTCCCGCCGCCTGTTCGTCCTTCAGATCCACCAGGCGGCGCACCATCCAGTAGTCCTGCCGCACCAGATAGGCCCGGGTGTAGCCCCCGGTGTAGCCGATGGCATCGTAATAGGCGTCGGTCCACAGGGTGTCAAAATTGGCCAGTTGATACCACCCCATGATGGCTGTGGCGGTGAAAGCCGCCACAGCCGCGGTGAAAGCCAGGGCCTTCACCGCTAAATTTTCCCGCCACTTCATTGCATTTTCTCCATCTTATAGCCCAGGCCCCATACCACCTTCAAATACCGGGGGTTGGCCGGGTCGATTTCGATCTTCTCCCGCAGGTGCCGGATGTGGACGGCCACGGTATTCTCGCTCCCCAACGCCGGGTCGTTCCACACCTGCTCGTAGATCTGGGCGGTGGAATACACCCGGCCCAGGTTCTTCATCAGCAGGCGCAGGATATTGTACTCGATGGGGGTCAGGTTCACCGGCTCGCCGTCCACCGTCACCGACTTTGCCTCGTCGTCCATGACAATGCTGCCGTTGCGCAGCGTGCCGTTCGCCTCGGGCGCGGACGCCTTGCCGCCCAAGGTGGTGTACCGCCGGAGCTGGCTCTTCACCCTGGCCAGCACCTCAATGGGGTTAAAGGGCTTGGTGATATAATCGTCTGCGCCGATGTTCAGTCCCAGCACCTTGTCGGTATCCTCGCTCTTGGCGGTGAGCAGGATGATGGGGATGTTGCCCCCGGACTCCCGCAGGCGCGCCGTAGCCCGGATACCGTCCAGTTGGGGCATCATGATGTCCATGAGGATCAGGTCGATGTTCCCCTCGTTCACCGCACGGACGGCCTGCTCTCCGTTATAGGCGGACACCGTCTGGTAGCCCTCGCTGGTAAGATAGATCTCCAGCGCCGATACGATGTCTTTATCGTCGTCGCAGATAAGCACCGTGTACATGGCGTATCACTCCCTCTTTCTCCCTGTTGTCACACTCCGCCTGTTCGCAACATGCGGCTTCGCTGCAACTCAGGCTACCCCCGCCTCTGCTGCGCAGCGGCCAGGCTTTTGCCTTCGCTCCGCTCCATCCGCGCTGCTCACGGCGGCTCTACGCTTCTCATGTTACCAGCAAGCCGATTAAGTTGCAACGGGGAAATTATTTAAAATCAGCTTAAGAACTTCCATGGTTTGGCGATATCGCCACTTGCAATTTACCCCGGCTTGGAGTACACTATCCTCAACAGGCAGAGTAGGAGCGCGCGTGTAAAAGTGCCGGCGGGACGGGGAGTTGTCCGCCGGACGAAGGGGAAGCATCCCCGCAGTGCGTGTTCCGCATCCCGCTGCCGCATCATGGGATCGCGTCCAGTGGGCTTCCTTTGTGCGGCATACCCGTTTTGGGGCTGCCGAAAAACAAAGGAGGTCTTTTTTATGGAAATCTTTAAAACGCCCTTTTCCCACGCCTATTGGCGGTGCGCCCTTCGGGACTTCAGGAAGCCGCGCACCCTGGTGTTCTCCGCCCTGATGGTGGCGGCCTGTGTGGCCCTGGGCTACCTGAAATCTGTCCCGGTGGTGAACAACATCCGGGTGAGCTGGGGCTTCCTGGCCCGGGCGCTGTGCGCCCTGGTTGGGGGGCCGGTGAACGCGCTGGTGTTCGGCGCTGTGGAGGACACGATCAGTTACCTCTGGAACCCCGCCGAGGGCTACAACCCCTACTATATGTTCACCACCATGCTGGGCGTGTTCACCTACGCGCTGTTCCTCTACCGGGCCGAGGTGACAGTGCTGCGGATATTCCTGGCCAAGCTGGTCACCAACCTGCAAAACGTGTTCCTGGGCGGACTGGGCACCTATCTGTGGTACTCCGGCGGCAAGGGCTATGGGGTCATCGTGGGGGCCAGCGCGGTGAAGAACGCCATCATGCTGCCGGTGCAAACCATCATGCTGGCGGCGCTGTTTGCCGCGCTGCTGCCGATTCTGCATCGTATGGGCTTCCTGCCCAACCAGGCGGGGCGGCTGCGGCTGTGGAAGCCCGAGGAGCGGAAAAAAACTCCTGCAAACGATACACAGCCGCCCTGGGAAGGCTGACCCCTCCCCCCGCCCCGCAAACCGCATAACTTGTGCCATGTCCGCATACCTTTGAACGAAAAGGAGGGATGCGGGCATGGCTTTTTTCAAGGCGCTGGGCGACTGGCTTTGGGGCGGGCCGCTGCTGGCGGCGTTTCTGGTAGTGGGGCTGTGGTACTCTTTCGGCTCCGGGTTCTTCCAAATCTTCGGGCTGCCCACCTGGTGGCGCGCCACGGCAGGCTCCCTGTTCCGGCGGAAAAAGGACCGGAAACAGGGCCGGGGCGTGACCCAGCTCCAGGCCCTGTCCACCGCCCTGGCGGCTACCATCGGCACCGGCTCCATCGCCGGCGTGGCCACCGCCATTCTGTACGGCGGGCCTGGGGCGGTGTTTTGGATGTGGATGTCCGCCCTGCTGGGGATGGCGGTGAGCTGCGCGGAAAAAACGCTGGCCGTGCGCCACCGGGAAAAGGGTCCCGACGGCCGCTGGCGGGGCGGGCCCATGGAGTACATCGCCAAGGGGCTGCGCCTGCCGGGGCTGGCGAAGCTCTTCGCCCTGTTCTGCGTGGCAGAGACCCTGGCGGGGGGCAACCTGGCCCAGGCCAATTCCATCGCCACCTCCCTGTCGGCCGCCGCCGGGGCCAATCCTGTCGCGGTGGGCGTGGCGCTGGCGGCCGTCACCTTCCTCGTGCTGGCCGGGGGCATCAAACGCGTGGGCAAGCTGTGCGAGCTGCTGGTGCCCGCCATGGCCCTACTCTTCGTAGGAGGCGGGCTGGCGGTGGTCGCCGCCAACTGGCGGGCAGTGCCGGTCGCGTTCCAGCAGATCATCGCCTACGCTTTCGCCCCCCGGGCAGTGGCGGGGGGCTACGCCATGGGGACCGCCCTGCGCTACGGCGTGGCACGGGGGGTGTTCACCAACGAGGCGGGGTTGGGCATGTCCGCCATCGCCCACGCCTGCGCCGACGTGGACGAGCCGGCAGAGCAGGGTATGTGGGGCATCTTCGAGGTGTTTTTCGCCACCGTCGTCATCTGCACGGTGTCCTCCCTGGTCATCCTCACCTCCGGCGTATACGATCCCGTCCAGGCCCTGGCCCTGGTGGAGGCAAACGCGGTGCCTGACGGAATGCTGGGCGCGCCGCTGACAGCGGCGGGATTCGCCACCCTGTTCGGCGAGGCCGGGGAGTGGATTGTATCGGTAAGCCTGATCCTGTTCGCCTTCACCTCCCTGCTGGGGTCCGGGTACTACGGGCGGCGGGGCGTAGAATCCCTTACAAGCGCCCGGTGGGCCCATTGGCTGTACCAGCTCGCTTTCCCCGTCTGCGTCATCCTGGGCGCGGTGGGGGACCTGACGGAGGTGTGGCAGCTTGTGGACGTATTCAACGGCCTGTTGGCGGCGGTAAACCTGCCCGCGCTGCTGTTGCTGTCGCCGGAGGCGCTGTACCTGCTGCGCTCCTGGCTGGCAGCAAGAAAAAAGAAGCGGGAAATTTGCGCACAATCCTCTTGACAACGAAGAAAAAGCTGCTATAATAATCTACGTTGCGCCGCACTGTAGCGGCGACATGAATTGTGACTTCGCCACCGATTTGCAGCGGTATCGAAGAGGTCATAACGAGCACGATTGGAAATCGTGTAGCGGCTGAAACCGCTCGAGGGTTCGAATCCCTCCCGCTGCGCCATATTAGACAAAACCCGAGTATAGCATGACTATGCTCGGGTTTTGCTATTTCCTCAGCAAAACACACAAAGTATCTGCTGAGCTATTGTGCGAAATAACCACAAGCAATAAATAATTCATGTCATATTCCTATGTTTTATCTCCTGTTTAGAGATAAGGACATGGGAAATTTTATTTTTGAGGAGAATGAAACATGAGAATACCATATGGTTTTGACTTGACTTCTATCGGTTCTCTTGCGATCAATGAAAATGAAGCTGAAACTGTCCGTATGATTTTTGGCTACTACCTCGCCGGGGCCAGTTTGGGAAAGGTTGTAGATATGCTGTACAAAAAGCAAATTCCCTCTCCGACAGGAAAAGTAAAATGGACACGTGCGGCGGTCGACCATCTGCTTTCCAACTCGAAATATATTGCCATTGTTGGCTTCAAATCCTTCACGGATGCACAATTTGAAAAAAACGCTCGCTGTAATATCGATTATGACAAGGCCGGTGCGCCCCGTAGGGCAACCCGGTATGTCTCGCCTTCTATGCTCCAAATATAATTTCTATTCCCAATCTCCACAATATCTGTTACAATAGCTTCAAGAGGTGAGGCGTGTGGCAGAGAAAAAGAAACTCAACCCCGTGGATTTAGCTGGGATCGGTAATCTGCTGAAATACCTTGTAGCGGCAGATAACATTACCTGTGAAGAACGGGACAGGATTATGCTGCGAATTGCAAAGGAAAACGATCTTACTGGATATTTGGTTCTTGGTTTCGCCGGCTATGGTCAGAGCAAAGATGAAGTACTGAAGTGTGCTGCCCAAAGAAATGCGGCTGTATCACAGGAGAAAGAGCAGACTGAAAGTTATACTTCTCTTACCGAAATTGCCCGAGCGCACAGCGAAGATGCGTCAGGATACGTGATCCAGAGTTGGCTGCGAAGCGGAAACACTTTGGCATTCTTGAATTTATGGGAGAAGGAACACAACCCTGATTACAGTGAAGCTGGTTACATGGAACTGCTGGAAAAAAAGAAAGCTGCTTCCTTTACATTGACGCCAAAACTGTGGATTGAGCGGACAAAAGCAATTGGTATTATTTCTAAACAGGGTAAATCCGGTGGAACTTTTGCTCATCCCATGATTGCGTGTGAATTCGCCGCATGGCTTGCACCGGAATTTAAGTTGCTATTGCTGGAACTGTCGTTGAATCGCGGACAGCTTAGATGACAGTGTGTACTATTGGCAGATAGATATTATCAGGAGATGCAAATACATGAGCAACAATAGGCAACGTAAAAATCGAAGCAAAGTTCATATCAAAGAGGTAACTATGGAGTTAGGGGATAGGAGAGTGTCCTTTTTGCTTTCTGATATGATACAAATATTTATGGCGGTTATAGCCTGTTTGTCTTTCATTGGAGTTCTGCTAACCCTCAATGAAATGCGAAAAGATCGTGATGCCGCCTACAAACCAGCAGTCCTTATGAATGCAGCAGATTTTCAAATTTCGTGGGATGCTAATGGTGAAGAAAAGTGGCTTTCATCTTTACCCAAAAAGTCAGATGGTAACTATGAGGTTAACGAGGATGGAAGCATCACAGGGACATTCAGCCTGCCCGTCAATATATTTCCGAATGGGGAATTAGAAAGTTTTACCGCTGTAAATATAGGTATTGGTACCGCCAGAGATATTTGTTTCGAATGGGATCAAAATAATCTCCTCCTTTTGACTGATTATCTATCAGTGTGCAATCCATCAAAATCAAATTTTTGCACGTTTGACAAGAGTGCAGCCTTTTCTTTTGGCGGAAGACTTGTTGTCACAAATATGGAGCGCAACCCACGCTTAATGTATATGTTGTCTGATGCAACAGAAACATATACGCTCCCATTGCCAATGGCATACTCGATTTTGATCCATGAAATTATGAAATGTGCATCCTTGCCAGAAAACTTATACATTGTTCTATATGTTGAATATTCTGACATACAGGGAAAGCGCAGCAGAGATACGATTTATATCTCCATCAATAGAACATATTTTGAAAATGATGTAGATGGCTCAGGAACTGCTACATATCAGCTTGCTCCATTTTTGCCAACTGAGTAAATCTATTGGTATCATATATCGGTAGTTAAGCATTGTTTTATCAGGGAATAAGCCCATTATAACAATTGTCAAAATTGCTGTAGGCTGGTATAATATGCATATACAGAACGGTCTACAATCTAAAAGGAACCATGAGGAGGATGTAAAATGAGGAAAGACTGTAGCACCTGTGAGTTTAACTTTGAAGGCATATGTGCTGGTTCTGGCAATGTTTATCGGTATGGAGAGCCAATTACTGATGATACCAAGTGTTGTAATGATTGGGGCGCAAGTTTTAAGTATTTTGAGCATCAAACAACTACTGCCCCTCGTTTTCTGAGAGAGGCCTACAACGGCGGTCACATTTCCTATCAAGATTTTTCTCGTCTTGTTGACGACTATAATGAAGGGAGACCCGTATCAATTAACTTTTTTGATGCAATCAAGTGTGTTTATGGAATCAGCATGGTGGATATTGCAGTAGTATTAGGCGTTTCATTTGGCGTTGTTTATAGCGCAAAAACCAAAGGATTTGCAAAGAAAAGGATTGCCCAGTTTGCAAGTGGCTTATGTGTGCCAGAAGAATTGCTTTTGAACACATCAACAAATGATTTTGATAAATTAAAGAAGTGCAAAGAATTATTTTTTGCAAAACCGAACATAGATGTCAGTCTTGCATCTATGCCAGACTGGAAAATGCAATTAGCGAGAGAGATTAGTGCTACCTATGTCCACTGCCCTATTCATACTGCCAAAATATTGGCAAGAGTTGATTATCTGTATTGGGACAAAGGGATTTCCTTAGACGAATATACTCAAAGCGAACGAGCCTTTATATTGTACACGGCAAAAGGGACTAAAAAATATCAACCAACTCATCATTTAGAATATTATTTAGATATTGCATGCCAACCACACATGAGGTCTGAACAGATACTTATGAGCCACTCATAAGTATTGTTCCAAGACTGTTGCTTTTCCATTGATTTTATCTGGTACCTATGGTTATCCAAAAGAGTAGGCAATCCGAATTGTTGCTGATGCCATCCAACAATTTTTATGCAAACACGAAATGACTGTATACCTTGTCTTGTTTGATAAAGGAGTCTCTCAAATCGGCAAAAAGCTGGTTGCACATTTTGGGAAAGACACCTGATACCATTTTTATAGCGAATTTACTTCGCTGAACTCCAGTTGGTGTTAAAATATACTCTCAAAACAGGGCATCTAAAGTGTTCGCCCCTGCCAAGTTCATGTGATGAAAATGCTATCTTGCCCGTCAAGCCAGTGTTTTCAACGCATTCGCGGCCCTCG
>CAJTTS010000064.1 GCA_910579155.1 uncultured Oscillospiraceae bacterium
CGCCGCCTGCGGAATACGGGAAGGACTACAACGAATTTCTCTGTTCCCATATCCAGGCGGTGCGGCGGAAGCAGCACCAGCGAGAGGGGGTGCGGTAAATAAAACAGGCTAATCAGGCAAACACCTCATTAGCCTATTATTTGAACTGAACTATGTCATTGGGCGTACATCCGATGATGTTACAGAGTTTTTCCAATGTCAGTATGGTAATATTTTTGTTCTTCTTCAACGAATCCAGCGTTTTATTATCAATACCAGATTTAAGCAACTGATACTGTGTCACCTTGCGCTGTTCCATCGTTTCCCACAAAGGGCTGTAATCAATAATCAAAATCACCCCGCAACAACCTGATGAACAAATTATATTGGAGTTTTTGATAAATGCGTATTGTGATTATACCCACAATATGATATACTAACCAGAAAGGAGGAACAGGTGGCAATCTCAAATATACTTCCCCGGAAAACGATGCGAAACCGGACGCGCCTGCAATCCATGACAGAGCGGCACGACTACGATCAGAAAGCCGAGAAAACCAGGGACGGCGAATTGGTATCATCCTATATGTGTTCCCCGGAAACCGCCGCAAAGGAGTTTGAGGAAAGTAAGCAGCTTTATCATCAGTTAACCGGGCGAAAACAGCCGCCCAAGCGGGATGTTATCATGTACCGCATTATCCAATCCTTCAAGCCCGGCGAGGTGTCCCCGGGGGAAGCAAACCGAATTGGCTATGAGCTGGCGATGAAGTTCACGGGCGGACAGCATCAATTTGTAGTGTCCACCCACGTTGACAAAAAGCATATTCATACGCACATTGAGTTTAACAGCACCAATCTAAACTGTGATGGCAAATTCGTAAATCCCCTAAATTCATATCTTATCTTGCGGCGGCTCAATGATGATCTGTGCAGAGCGCATGGCCTCTCTGTTATTGAACATCCGAAGGAGCGGACAAAGCCGGAGGGCGAGGCGGCAGCAATTAAGTATGGTATCAGCTTCAAGGAACAGTTGCGCCAGACCATTGACCGGATGATTCCTGACTGCCGGGACTATGGTGATTTTCTTGCAAGGATGCGGGCCGAGGGCTATGAAATCAAAGAGGGGAAACAGTTATCCTTCCGTGCCCCCGGACAGGAGCGTTTCACCCGTTCCTGCCGTTTGGGGGCCGACTATACCAAGGAAGCCCTGCGGGAGCGCAGCGCCATCCGGCGCGGGTACTCTGCGGCAGCGAAAAAGCCCGTCCAGCGCACAGGCCAAAAGATCAATCTCCTGATTGACATTCAAGCGAAGCTGGCTGCTGGCAAGGGTGCTGGCTATGAACGGTGGGCGAAGATTTTCAATCTGAAAGAAGCCGCTAAAACGCTGAACTTTTTGATTGAGAACGGCTTGACCGACTATGACGAATTGACCGCAAGAGCAGAGCAGGCCGGAACCAGGTTTGATGAAACCTCCCGCCGCATCAAACAGTTGGAGGCGCGCATGGCCGAGGTTGCCCAGCTAAAGACCCATATCATCAATTACTCCAAGACACGGGAGGTCTACGCCGCCTATAAGAAGTCCCGCCACAAGAAGGAATTTCTTGCGGAGCATGGAGCGGAGATTGCCCAGCATGAAGCGGCGAAAAAAGCCTTTGACGCTCTGGGTGGTAAGCCCATTCCGAAGGTTGCCCAGCTTTCCCAGGAGTATGCCGCTCTGCTGACAGAGAAGCAGGAACGGTATGCGGAGTACAAGGCCCTGCGGCAAGATATGATCGACTACCGAACCATGAAGCAGAATGTAGATAAAATCCTTGGCTTGATGCCAGAGGAACAGGAGCAGCAGAGGCCGGAGCGGTGACTACAAAAAATCTCCCGTGCCACTGGCATGGGAGATTTTTTTAATGCTCATTTTGCCGCAGATCGTCTACAATGAATTGGATGTGTTCTATCTGACGGGGAGTTAGGCCGGTTATATCCAACATCTGCGGGGCGCTTGCCTCCTGCACTTCCCGGCCCAGCAGATAGTCGGTGCTGACGTGGAAGAAATCCGCAATTCTTATCAGCATATCTATGGACGGCATGATATTGTCATTTTCCCAATTACTGATGCTCTGCTTTTTAACCCCCAGCTTCTCCGCAAGCTGAACTTGATTCAACTCCCTTGACTGACGCAGATTTTTCAAGCGGATTGCAAACATAATCGCCCTCGCCCCCTCTCAAAATAAGATTATGGGGCAAACGGGCAGATTATAAAAATACCAGTATTGTAATATTTGACTTTCGGCGTTATACTTGCTCTGTGCGGAGGGCCAAAAGAAAGGACGATGAATTATGATTTACACAACTGAGCAGAAGAAAAAACTGGATGCCATTCTCAAAGCCTTTGAGAATTATATTGATGACCAGAACTATTTTGACATTGTTTACTCCAAGAAAATCGGCTACGTCTGGATCGTGGTTGACGAACCCGGCGCGGCAGGAGCGGAACAGCTTGACACACCGGAGGCCATGCTGGATAACCTGTTTAATGACATTATCAACGATGTTATTGCTCCGCGTTCAACTACCCATCTTGACGAGGCCCATACCCTGACAAAGAGCGAAGAAGCGGAGTGCCGCCGTAAGATTACCGCCATTCTGGAACAGATCGAGGGCGGAGCGGACGAATACCTTGACTACCTGGACGAGTATATCAAAGACTACCAGGAGCGTTACAATAGGGATGATGAATAAGGTCTGCGCCTTTACTGGCCACCGTCCGAGCAAGCTACCGTGGCGGTATGATGAAATGGACAGCCGGTGCGTGGCGTTGAAAACGGTACTGACGGAGCAGATAACCGCTCTGATTGAGGCCGGTGTCACGCAGTTTTTATCCGGTATGGCCGAAGGGACAGACATTTTCTGTTCGGAGATCGTACTTGCCCTGCGTGAGAAAAATCCTGCGATAAAACTTCACTGTATCCTCCCCTGCACAGCACAGGCGGAGAAGTGGTCAGTTTCCTCGCAGGAATTATACCGCTCTATCCTGGGGCGGGCCGATTCAGTTGTCTACGTCAGTCGGGAGTACCACGAAAAATGTATGACGGACCGCAACCGCTTTTTGGTGGAACACGCTGCCGTCCTGCTGGCTGTCTACAATGGAGTAAGACGTAGCGGAACCGGCGCAACTGTGAACTATGCCCGGAAAATGGATCGGGAGATCATTGTAATCGACCCTATCACCCAGCATATCACACATGGGGAATTTGCGCCGCTCCCGGCGCGGTCTTAACAGGCGCGGAACGCGCCTTGTAATTCCTGCGCGGATGTGCAGGAATAAGCGCCCGAAGGGAGCGGAAAAGCCACGCCGCAGGCGTGTTTGACCGGACGCTCTGCGTCCGGTCCGGGGTTTGGGGGACCCCAACAAGCTGCATCGGAATATCGAAAACGATATTCCGATGCCCTGCTTGCCCACACTTAGAGCGGGACGGCATCCGCATGAGTATACGCCGCCTGCGCCAGCTCGATAAAGTAGCGTGTACTTTCCCTGGTATCCTCCCGATGGTATCCCAGCACACACGCAATCCGTTCCGTACAGTCAAAGGGGACCCACACAAATTCCCCGTTATGGTCATTGGCAAAACCGGGGGTCAGCACGATGCCCTTTTGCGCCGCCACATTGGCCAGAGCCGTCTCATGGTCCGGGCAGTTCAGCACCTGAACCTGCCCGGATTCCACAATTCGGTTTTGTACCGCAATCAGTTCCCCAGGGGAGCCGCCGCCCACCATGAATGTCCGGCCAGACAAGTCTGCCATGGTAAGAATTTCTCGTTCTGCCAACGGATCATCTTTGCGGAGGATCATATAAAAACGGCTGTGAAACAGTGGAGCCATGCGGACACTGGAAAACCGCTTCAACTCCGATTCCCTGGCAAACAAAATATCCTGCTCTCCCCGGAGGAACAGATCCACCCTACTGTCATCGTAAACAAACCGGATATTGAGGGAAACATGGGGCATGGCGGATTCAAACCGCTGCATAATCTGCGGAAGAAAGTAGATGCAGGAGCGCATGGGAATACATACGTTCAAAGCCTCGCTGTACCGGGAACTCATATTCTGTCCCTGCTCCACGGCGGCTTTCAGATCATCACGGATGCGCCGCAGTTCTCCGCAAAACTGTGCGCCTGCCGGTGTCAAATCCGCGCCCTTACCGGAGCGTTCAAACAAGAGAAAGCCAATTTCATGTTCAAGGCACTGGATTTGATAAGTCAGGGACGGCTGGCTGATAAACAAGTTCTCCGCCGCCCGGCTGAAGTTCAGCGTTTTGGACAGCTCCAGCGCACAATCCATCTGCTTGGTCGTCATAGAAATACCTCCGTCAGCGCTATTAAAAAATTGAATTGATTATAGCATCTTTGAATTGGACTTTCAAGGGGTTGCTGCCTATAATAAAAGCATGACATCCAAAATCAGCGCAAAGGAGTGATCTGCTATGCAGGCAGTCAAGGAAAGCGTGACCCTGCGCAATGATGTAGAAATGCCGCTGATCGGGCTGGGCGTAATGCACACCTACGGCAGCGAGTGTGTCCGATCCATCTGCGAAGCGGTGGATACCGGTTATCGGATGATCGACACCGCCGCTATTTACGGCAACGAGCAGGCCGTTGGGCAGGGCATCCGGGAGTGCGGCGTTGACCGTGACGAACTGTTTATCACCACCAAGCTATGGGTGCAGGACGCCAGCTATGAACGGGCAAAATTGGCCTGTGAATCCTCTCTGCAAAACCTTGGACTGGATTACCTGGACCTCTACCTGATCCACCAACCCCTGGGCGACATCTACGGCGCGTGGCGGGCCATGGAGGAACTGCTGGACGAGGGCAAGGTCCGGGCCATCGGCGTGTCCAATCTGAACATTGGGCGGCTGGTGGATCTCTCCATGCACAACCGTGTCGCGCCCCATGTCAGCCAGGTGGAGATACACCCTTTTTACCAGCAGACCAAGGTCATCCAAGAGATAAGAAACCTCGGCGTACACCCGGAGGGCTGGGCGCCCTTCGCGGAGGGCCGCAATGACATTTTTCGGGATAAGCTGCTGGCCTCCATCGGCAAAAAATATGGCAAAACCCCGGCACAGGTGATTTTGCGATGGGACATTCAGCGGGGCGTTTCTGTAATCCCGAAATCCTCTCATCCTGCCCGTATCCGTGAGAACTACAATGTGTGGGATTTTGAACTGACCACAGAGGATATGAAGCTGATTGCTGGGATGGACAAAGGCAAAGAATTATTCTTTGAACACGACAGCCCTGAAATGGCTCGGATGTTCGGAAACTATCAGATTCACTAAATCTTTTTTCCAAACAAAACCAAAACAATTTATCAGGAGGAATTTTGACATGACAAACGAAATGATGATTGCAAAGCTGGAGCTGAAGGAGTTGGTGGACACCTTCTCCATCCTGGCTGACCAGAAAGATGTGAAAACGCAGGCTGGTCTGTTTACGGAGGACGCCTCTCTGATTTCCTATAGCGGCGATCAGAAGATTTCTGAGCAGCATGGACGCAAGGAGATCGAGGAAGGCTGCGCCGCGTTCCTGGCCCTGTTCGACACAGTGTACCACATGAACGGCCAGCAGGTGGTGGAGGTCGATGGCGACCACGCCAAGGGAACGGCTTACTGTCAGGTGGTGCTGATCGGCCTCAATGACGGCAAGCGGGTCCAGACTACCCAGGGTGTGTGGTATGAGGACGAGTATGTGAAGCAGGATGGCAAATGGCTGATTGCAGGCCGCACCTCCCACTTCACCTGGACAGACGCCAAAGAAATTTAAGGAGGCGCAATATCATGGCAAACATTCTGACCGTCTATTTCTCTATGAAAGGCCAGACTATTGGCCCCGGCATGAAGATCGCCTATCAGGAAAAGGGCAACACCAAAATCGCCGCCGAGTTTATCCAGAAAGCTGTAGGTGGAGAGCTGTTTGAGATTGAGGCTGACCGGAACTACTCCGAGGACCACATGGTCCTGATTGACGAGGCCAAGCAGGAGCTGAACGCCGGAACCCGCGTCCCGGTCAAGCGGTACCCAGATGCTCTGGAGCAGTACGATACCATTTTCCTGGGCTATCCCAACTGGTGGAACACCATGCCCATGGTGCTGTTCACCTTCCTGGAGCACTATGACTGGACCGGCAAGCGCATTATCCCTTTCTGCACCAATGAGGGCAGCGGCATCGGTGACAGTGTGCGGGACATTAAGAAAATCTGCACGGGCGCGGATGTGGAGGCAGGCGCTTCCTTTACCGGCTCCCGTGTGAGCAGTTCCGAAGCCAAAATTGCAGAATGGGCGAAGGGTCGGCTGTAAAATCAATAACATTTTTGAAGGAGAAAATAAACATGAAGCAGACCTATATCACATTGAACAATGGTACAAAGATTCCTCAATTCGGCATGGGCGTTTTCATGGTCCCTGCTGGTGATGAAACCAAGAACGCCTGCCTGGAGGCGCTGAAGCTGGGCTACCGCCACATTGACACCGCCCACGCCTACCAGAACGAGCGCAGTGTGGGCGAGGCCGTCCGGGAGAGCGGCATCCCCCGCGAGGAGATTTGGGTCACGTCCAAGCTCTGGCCCAGCGAGTACGGCGAGGGCAAGACGATGGAGGGCATTGACAAGATGCTGGTCCGCCTGGATATTGGATACATTGACCTGCTCCTGCTCCACCAGCAGGTGGGGGACTACATGGGAGCCTGGAAGGATATGGAGAAAGCCGTGGCCCAGGGCAATGTTCGCGCCATCGGCCTGAGCAACTTTGAATCGGACCGGCTGGAGGAAGTGATCGCTGCCGCCGAAATCAAGCCCGCTGTTTTGCAGGTGGAACTGCATCCCTACTTCCAGCAGAACGCATTGAAGGAGCGGGTAGCCCCCTATGGCACGGTGCTGGAGGCGTGGTATCCTCTGGGCCACGGCGACAGCGGTCTGCTGAACGAGCCGGTGTTTACCCAGCTTGCCAAAAAGTATGGCAAGACCAGCGCCCAGATCATCCTCCGCTGGCACATCCAGGAGGGGATCATCATCTTCCCCAAATCCACCAATTCCCAGCACATCAAGGAGAATTTCAACATTTTCGACTTTGAACTGACCGAGGATGAAATGGCGCAGATTCGGGCGCTGGACTGCGGTAAGCGGTACTATACCGCTACCCTGGAGGAACAGGAGCGCAACTTTGCAAATTGGGGGCCGGAGGACTGATGGAAGCAAATGAAATGGGTACTTTGCCGGTAGGACGGCTGCTGCGGAAAATGTCCATGCCCCTCATCATTTCCATGTTTGTGCAGGTGTTATACAGTCTGGTAGACAGCCTGTATGTGGCGCAGCTGGGGGACAACGCCCTGACCGCCATCTCCCTGTGTATGCCGGTGCAGTATCTGGTGGTGGGCGTGGGCGTAGGACTTGGCGTGGGCGTCAACTCCGTCCTCTCCATGAAGCTGGGGCAGCGGGACGGTGAGGGCGTGAACCAGACCGCAGGAAACGGTTTTCTGATCCTGTGGGTGGTGATGATCGTGTTCGCAGCCTTGGGCTTCACAGCTATGACGCCCTTTTATGAAGCCCAGACCGACATCCGAGAAATCCTGGACATGAGCATCTCCTACAGCGTGGTCCTGTGCATCTTTTCCTTCGCGGCGCTGCATCAGATCATGATGGAGCGGCTGCTCTCTGCTATTGGCCGGGCGGACCTGACCATGATCCCCATGCTCACGGGAGCCGTTGTCAACATTATCCTGGACCCCATCATGATTTTTGGCTGGCTGGGCTGTCCCGCTATGGGCATTACCGGCGCGGGCATCGCTACCGTCATTGGTCAGGCCGCCGCCGCTGTGGTGGGCCTGCTGCTGAATCTCCGGTTTAATAAAGAGGTGCATATCACCAGGGCCGCATTCCGGCCCAGCGGGGAGGTGATCGGGGCCATTGTCAAGATCGGCGTTCCGGTGGCACTGAGCAACTGCCTGATCTCGGTCAGCGCCTTTGGGATGAACAATATCTTGCTCCGGCTCTCCGCCCTGGCCCCCGGCATCTATGTGGTCTATATCCGCCTCCAGAGCTTTGTCATCATGCCCTCTGGCGGCATGAGCAGCGCGGGGATCTCCATCATCGCCTACAATTACGGGGCGAAGGAAAAGCAGCGCATTCTGGATACGCTGAAAGTCAGCCTCCGGGTCAATCTGGTGATTGCCGTGATTGGCATGCTGGTGTTCCTGCTGTTCCCCCGGCAGCTCCTGATGATGTTCAACGCCTCGGAGGATATGATGGGCATCGGTATCCCGGCCCTGCGGATCATCGCCGCCGCCTTGGTGCTGACCACCACCACCCAGATTCTCTCCGGCTTCTTGCAGGCGCTGGGTCAAGGGATGGCCAGCTTTGTCATCGCCATCGGGCAGGCGGTCTTTCTGCTGGCAAGTGCGTGGCTGCTGTCTCTGACCGGACAGACGGCGCTTGTCTGGCTGTCCTTCCCCATCATGGAACTGCTGCGGTTTATCCTTGCCGTGTTCTTTGTCAGCCGGACCTATACCAGCAAGCTGGCTGTGCTGCGGCCCCAGGCAGCGTAGTCTGAAAACGGGGACAGCCGGAACTGCGGCTGTCCCTGTTTCATCAGTCTGTGGGAACAGTTCAAAGTTAAAAATTTGCGAAAAGGAAACTCGGATATGAAAACAAGAAAAATCGGAACACTGACCGTTTCAGAGGTCGGTATGGGCTGCATGGCTTTTTCTCACGGCTATGGTCAGATTCCTCCGGAGAAATACAGCATTGAGGCCATTCAGAACGCTTACCGGCATGGCTGCACCTTCTTCGACACGGCAGAAATCTACAGCCCGAACCTGTCCGGCACCGGACACAACGAGCGTATTGTAGGAAAAGCCCTGCGGGATGTGCGCAGCGATGTGGTGCTGGCCACCAAGCTGTTCCTAAACGTCCTGAACCGAGGCTCCGTCTACGATGCCGTTCGCCGCCACCTGGAAGCCTCCATGGAACGGCTCCAGACGGATATGGTGGATTTATACTACCTTCACCGGACCAGCTTTGGTGTCCCGGTCGAAAAGGTGGCAGAGGCCATGGGACGACTCATCGACGAGGGCCTGATCCAAGGCTGGGGACTATCCCAGGTAGACGTAGCTGTGATTGACCGGGCGCAGAAGGTTACGTCACTGACTGCCATTCAGAATATCTACTCTATGGTAGAGCGGGACGTAGAGAAGGCCGTGATCCCCTACTGCATGGAACACAGCATCGGGTTTGTTCCCTTCTCTCCCATTGCCAGCGGCCTGCTGTCCGGGAAGATTACCACGGAAACGAAGTTTGAACGGAACGATGACGTGCGGAATTGGGTGCCTCAGCTTAGCCGCGCCAATATCGCTGGGAATCAGCCCATTATTGACCTTTTGAAACGGTATGCGGACTTGAAACACGCCACACCTGCGCAGATTTCCCTGGCCTGGATGCTGCATAAGTATCCCAATGTGGTTCCCATCCCCGGCTCCAAGAACAAAAAGCGCATTCTTGAAAATCTGGATGCCTCTCTGGTGGAGCTGTCGGATGAAGAATTCCGTTCACTGGAGGACGCGTTGAACCAGTGCAGGGTGTATGGACACAGGGGATTTGCACGGTAAGGTTTTCTCAAAAGCCACTTGACTTAGAGTTTGCTTTAAGGTATATCATGCGTCTATCCTAAAATGTGGAGGTGTCGCAAATGGATCGAATAAGAAAAGTCGTCCTTTGGACAGGGGCTGGTCAGATCGGAATGGCTATCGCAAGAAGAATTGGTTATGGAAAGAAGATCATCGTTGGGGACCGGTATTTTCAAAATGCCCAGGCAACTGCGGATTTGATGAATGGGGCTGGTTTTGATGTTGTACCGGTGGAAACGGATATTTCTTCCCGCGAATCCATTTTGAATTTGATCGCAGAGGGGCAGAAATATGGCAGTATTACCATGTTGATAAACGCTGCCGGTGTATCTCCCAGCCAAGCGCCTATTGAGACTATTTTGAAAGTAGACCTCTATGGCACCGCCGTTCTGTTAGAGGAAGTGGGCAAGGTGATTTCCCCGGGCGGAGTTGGCGTGACCATCTCCAGCCAATCCGGCTGGCGGATGCCTGCACTGACCGCTCAGGAGGATGAACTGCTGGCAACCACACCTGCGGAGGAATTGCTGTCCCTGGACATCCTTCAGCCGGAGCGTATTCGGGATACGCTTCATGCCTACCAGATTGCGAAGCGATGCAACGAAAAAAGGGTCATGGCAGAAGCTGTGAAATGGGGTGTGCGGGGCGCACGGCTCAACGCGATTGCTCCCGGCATCATCGTCACGCCATTGGCGTTGGATGAATTTAACGGCCCTCGCGGGGATTTCTATAAAAATATGTTTGCCAAATGCCCTGCCGGTCGCCCTGGGACAGTGGACGAAGTTGCAAACGTAGCGGAACTGCTGATGAGTGAGAAAGGTTCGTTTATAACTGGTTCCACCATTCTTATAGATGGCGGAGCTACGTCCAGTTACTTTTATGGACCGTTGAAGCCACAGGAATAACGCATAGCGAAATTGATAGGAGAAGCGTTAATTTTTACGTTTGATAGTTTGATATGGAGGTTTGCAAACAATGAATACAGAATTTGAAAAGCAGAATATTTTTAGTATTGGTTCGGAAAATTCTGCTTTTGCCCAATACTTTGTTGGAAAATCCTATCTCAATCCGCTGGTCGAACCCGGTAAAAGCCCCATATTTCTGGCCAACGTCACCTTTGAGCCGGGCTGCCGCAACAACTGGCACATCCACCGCGCCAGCGGCGGCGGCGGTCAAATCCTCATCTGCGTGGCTGGGAGCGGCTGGTATCAGGAGGACGGAAAACCGGCGCGGAGCCTTGGCCCCGGTGATGTCGTTGTCATTCCCCCCAACGTGAAACACTGGCATGGAGCCAAAGCGGATACTTGGTTCAGCCATATTGCGCTGGAGGTTCCAGGAACCGATACTTCCAGTGAATGGTGTGAGCCTGTTGCGGACGAGGCTTATCAGGCACTTTAAGCCACAAAATGATTCCAGAAGGAAGCGGCGTATGCAGGTATCGGAGGATTGATTTGCAAATGAAAAATTTGACAAAACGGATGATTGCTGGGCTGATGGTATTCTTTCTAACCGGCGCGATGGTCCCCAGTGGTCAAGCGGCAGAAGCCAGCGGCTTTTCCGATGTCCCGGATACCGCTTGGTATGCCGAGGCGGTAAACTGGTGCATCAAGAATGATATTATGAGCGGTGTCACAGCAGTATCCTTCGCGCCGGACAGCGCCATGACCCGTGCGTCCACGGCGGAGGCGCTATACCGGGCGGCGGGACAGCCTGCGGCAACGTATACCAGCCGCTTTTCCGATGTGAGCGCCAGCGCAAGCTATTTCAACGCGGTATCCTGGACGGCGGAACAAGGCATTATGTCAGGCTACGGCGGCGGGACGTTCGGCGCGGGGGACCCTGTAACAAGGGAGCAGTTGGCGGCGATTTTCTGGCGTTATGCCGGAAGCCCCGCAGCGGACGCAAAAGCTGGTTTTTCGGATGAAGCCCAGATCGCCCCCTACGCACAGACTGCGGTTGATTGGGCAAAGGGTCAGGGAGTCATCAACGGAAAGCCTGGAAATCTCTTTGCTCCCAAGGACACGATCACCCGCGCACAGGTCGCGGCTATTCTGTACCGCTATATGACGAATGGCGCGGATTCTCCCTCTGGCACGGAGCCAGGGCCTGCCGTACTGCTTTACCAGGGGCAGGCCAGTATGCGTATCATGACGGACGAGGGCAAGGTGATCTATATTGATCCCTATGTGGGCGAGGGCTATGATCTGCCCGCCGATTTGATTCTGGTCACACACGCCCACTACGACCATAACGGCGTGGACCGAATTGAGAACCGGAACCCGAACTGTCAGATCATTACCTGGAAGGACGCCATCCAGAACGGGGAACATCAGGTGTTTGACCTGGGCTACGTTACCGTGGAGGCGGTGGAAGCCGGATATAACCGCTGGCATGATGTTTCTGAGTGTGTAGGCTATGTGCTGACGTTCAGCAACGGCAAATCCATCTATGTGACCGGGGACACTTCCACTACGGAGCAGATGGCGGATATGGCGGAAATGGGGGTAGACTACGCCTTTTTCTGCTGTGACGGTGTATTCAACATGGGCCTGGAGGAAGCGGCGGAAGCCGCCAAGCTGGTAGGGGCCAAGCACAACATCCCCTACCATGTGACGGCCAGGAACGATGTTTTCTTTGACCGGACGATGGCGGAGCAGTTTGATGTAGAGAATCGGCTGATTTTGGACATAGAGGAAACTCTGTCGGTAGAATAGAGCAGCTTTTCAAATGCGGCAAGGGCGCTGTCAGCGTACTGCTGACAGCGCCCTTGCTATCAATGTAAGGATTGGATGGGATCACAGTATTCTTTGTATTCTTTCCGCCGCCTGGATAAACTTTTTAACCGCCGGGGAGGGCGTCAGGGAATAGATCAGTCCATAGGGCAGGGTATAGTCCGTTTCCAGCGGGATGCTCACCAGATTCGTATGAATGTCAGCATACACAGGCTGCGTAATCAGCACATAGGGATTCAATTCACACATGGTAAAGGTGTCCACGCCGTAGTAGTTAGAATCAGTGATCTGTACGGTGGGATAGCGTCTTTTCACCGCAGCCCGGAAATCGTCCAATTCCTGAGATACATTGGTGATCGGCATGACCAGATACTCCCCATTCAGATCGTCCAACGTCAGAGATCGTGCGTGGGCCAGGCGGTGATTTTTGGATACTGCGCAGCAGATGGGCGTCCGCATCAGCTCCAGGAATCCGCAGCGCCCTTTTTGGCTAATGGTACAGAAAATGCCCTCTTTGATGTCATACTTCAGTCCAACCTCCGCAATACTGGCCTCGCCGCCCAATTTTTCTTTGATAGATACCAGCTCGATTTTTAACTCCGGGTGCATTTCCGAGATTTTTGCCCAAAGTTCGGGGATCATCCGGCATTTGAACAAAAGGGCCGTACCCACCCGCACAGTTGTCTCAGCAGAATCGGCCAGTTGGCGGGCTTTCCCCAATGCGTCCTCTGACAAGCGAATAATGGCCTTGGCATCTTCAAACAGAGACGCCCCCGCCGTGGTCAGCTTCGCACCGCGATGGGAACGGGTGAACAGCGAAAAGCCGCAGTTTGCCTCCAGCAGATTGACCTGTTGGATGATCGCCGTAGATGAAATGGACATAGCCTCCGCCGCCTTGTTGAAGCTGCCCAGCTCTGCGGTTTTGACAAAGGCGTCTAATTGATGGTTATACATGGGCAAATCCTCCAGTTCCAAGTGTAGGCTTTATACTATTGTAACATATCCATACTTCTCCCGCAAGCGAAAATCTTTTATAATGTTGTTATAATCAAAAAAAGAAAGGGAGATTTCTCTATGAAAAAGTTGGGCTTTGGTTTGATGCGCCTGCCTCTGCTGGATAAGAACGATTACAGCAGCGTCGATGTGGAGCGGGTCAAGAAAATGGTGGATCAGTTCATGGAAAACGGCTTTACCTACTTTGACACCGCCGCCCCCTACCACCAGGGCAACAGCGAGGTGGCATTCCGTGAGGCTGTGGTCAAGCGGTATCCCCGCATGGCCTATACCATTACGGATAAGCTGTCCCTGTTCATGATCCGGGATAGATCGGATTTCCCGGCCTTCTTCGACAGTCAGTTGGAGCGGTTGGGCGTGGACTATGTAGACTACTACTGGCTTCACGGCCTGGGCGGGCCGTCCTACCGGCAGGCGGAGGAATGGGGCGCGTTCCAGTTTGTTCAGAATCTGAAAGCGGCGGGGAAAGTCAAGCACATCGGGATGTCCTTCCACGACAAGGCGGCACTGCTGGATGAGATTCTGACCCGTCACCCGGAAATGGAGTATGTGCAGCTACAACTCAATTACCTGGATTGGGAGGACGCTACCGTGGAAGCGCGGAAGTGCTACGAGGTGGCCTACAAGCACCGCAAGCCGGTGATCGTCATGGAACCCGTTAAAGGCGGAAGTCTGGTGAACATCCCGGAAGAAGCTCACCGGCTGTTTCACGGCTATGCTCCCGACTGCTCGGACGCTTCCTGGGCCATCCGCTTTGCCGCCAGTCCCGCCAATGTGATGATGGTCCTCTCCGGCATGAGCGATGAGGCACAGATGGAGGACAACATCAGCTATATGGCAAAGTTCCAGCCCTTGAATGAGGATGAGCAGGAGATCGTGGCCCAGGCCGCTGAAATCATCAAGGCCAGCATCACCATTCCCTGCACCGCCTGCCGGTACTGCGTGGACGACTGCCCCAAGAAGATCGCCATTCCAGACTATTTCGCCATCTACAACAATTTGAAGCGGTTCGGCGGTCCCCAGGGGATGGTGGCCCGGACTTACTATGGAAATCTGACACAGGCCCACGGGAAAGCGTCCGAGTGCATCAAGTGCGGCAAATGTGAACAGCATTGCCCCCAGCATCTTCCCATCCGGGAGTATCTGAAGGACGTGGCAGGGGAATTGGAAGGATGAGCAATCAAAAAATACTTTTAGTCAACGGCAGTCCCCATGAAAAAGGCTGCACACATACGGTTTTAACCGAGATCGCATCCGTGTTTCGCGGCGAGGGAATGAGCGCGGATCTGTTTTGGGTCGGAACCAAGCCAATACAAAGCTGTGTTGACTGCGGGCGGTGCGCTGAGAAGGGATGCTGTGTGTTTGAGGATCGTGTCAATGATTTCCTGGCGGTTGCCGGGGACTATGACGGCTTCCTCTTTGGCTCTCCGGTCCACTATGCCGGAGCCACCGGAGCATTGACCGCATTTATGGGCCGGGCGTTTTTTGCTGACCTGCACTCCGGGCAAAACAGATTCTATTTGAAACCGGCGGCTGCGGTGGTATCGGCCAGACGTGCGGGTACAACTGCCACGCTGGACCAACTGAACAAGTTTTTCCTTTGGGGGCATATGCCGGTCATTTCCTCCCGGTACTGGAATATGGTACATGGCAGCAGCCCGGAAGAAGTTCTTGCTGACAAAGAGGGCATCCGAAACGTGCGGATGCTGGCAAAAAACATGGCGTGGTTCCTCCGCTGCAAGGAGGCCGGGGAAAAAGCCGGTGTGCCATTGCCGCAGTATGATTGAATAATCAGACAGGAGGAATGAAATCGTGAAACGAATGAGCGCACTGCTGCTCACACTGCTGCTGGCATTTTCTCTGACTGCCTGTGGCGGGACCCCGGCGCAGGACACGCCTGACGCCGGAACAGATACATCGGCCTCAACACCGGCTGACAGTGATACGCCGACTGCGGATGAGCCGTCTGAACCTGCAAAGGATGAATCGGGTAATATTTTAGTGGCGTACTTTTCCCACACCGGAAACACGGAGATCATTGCTAACATGATCGCGGAGCAGACGGGCGGAGATTTATTCTATGTGGAGACTACTACGGTCTATCCGGAGGAATATAACGATCTGATTGCCCAGGCCCGGCAGGAGCAAGATGATGACGCAAGGCCGGAATTGGCGTCCTCCGTGGAGGATATGGACGCCTACGACACAGTTTTCATTGGCTACCCCAACTGGTGGGGGACCATGCCCATGACTATGTTCACCTTTTTGGAAAGCTATGATTTTTCTGGAAAAACAGTGATTCCATTCTGCACCCATGAGGGCAGCGCCCTTGGAAGCAGTGAGAGCGATATTGCGGAGTTGATCCCGGATGCCGAGCTGCTGGGCGGGCTGGCTGTCAGGGGACAAACTGCCCAAAACCGGCAGGACGAGGCCAGGGAAGCCGTGACCGATTGGCTGAGAGAGGGCGGTTTTATTGAGTAAGAGGAGCCGCCCGGCTTTTAGGATGGCCGTGGATTGTTCCATGGCGATTCTTCTACCGCCGCTGATGGCGTACTCTCTGCTGGGAGAAATCGCCCACGAATGGCTGGGGATCGCTATGTCGGCGCTGTTTATCCTACACCACGTTTTGAACCGGAAATGGTATGGAGGCTTGTGCAAGGGACGGTACAGCGCCGTCCGTCTCCTGGGAACCGTGACTGATCTGCTCCTGCTGGCCGACATGATCGCTCTTCCTGTCAGCGGGATCATGATGTCCCGTCATGTATTCACCTTTTTGAATGCGGGGAGCGGGATGGCGCTGGCCCGGACGGTCCACCTGCTGGCCTCCTATTGGGGCTTGGTACTGATGAGTTTTCACGCCGGACTGCATGGCGGAGTGGTGATGGCAATGCTACGCAAAAGGGCAAACGGCAAATCTGCCGCCCGGACAATGGCGCTGCGCGCATTTACCATTCTGCTGGGGGTATGGGGTATTTTCGCTTTCCTGCGGCGGGAGATCGGCAGCTATCTGTTTCTGCGAAACCAATTTGTGTTCTTCGATTTCAACCAGCCGCTGCTTTTCTTTGTAGCTGATTATATTGCTGTTATGGTGTTGTTCGCTATGGCTGGTCATTATTCCGCCAAGCTGCTGAAACGCCAGCACTCATAAGGAGTTCAGATTCTGTGAAAAAGGAACACATGACAATGTTATCTCTCTTTCTGATCCCACTGATGCTGTTTTCCGCCTGCGGCGCACCATCCACACCGCCCCCTGTTGAAACGGAATCTTCCGTCCAGGTACAGTCAACAGAACAGGTTCGGCCCGTGGAGGGTGTTCCCGGCCCGGCGGAGCTGCTTTACCAGGGGCAGGCCAGTATGTGCATTGTGACAGACGAGGGCAAGGTGATCTACATCGACCCCTATGTGGGCGAAGGCTACGATCTGCCTGCTGATCTGATCCTGGTCACACACGCCCACTACGACCACAGTGGCGTAGACCGCATCGAAAACCGAAATCCAGACTGTCAGATCATTACCTGGAAGGAAGCGATCCAGAACGGGGAACATCAGGTGTTTGACCTGGGCTACGTTACCGTGGAGGCAGTGGAAGCCGGATACAACCGCTGGCATGATGTTTCTGAGTGCGTGGGCTATGTACTGACGTTCAGTAACGGCAAATCCATCTATGTGACCGGGGACACTTCCACCACGGAACAGATGCCCGATATGGCGGGAATGGAGATTGACTACGCCTTTTTCTGCTGTGATGGTGTATTCAACATGGGCCTGGAGGAAGCGGCGGAAGCCGCCAAGCTGGTAGGGGCCAAGCACAATATCCCCTATCATGTGACGGCCAGGAACGATGTTTTCTTTGACCGCACACTGGCGGAGCAGTTCAATGCGGAAAACCGGCTGATTTTGGACATAGGGGAAACTTTATTGGTAGAATAGGAGACTACTGCGTATGAAAAAAACGATTTTTCTGCTGGCGGCGTTTTGTCTGCTGCTTGCTGGCTGCGGCGCTGGGGACACGGGGGATACACCAGCCGTATCCGTCCAGACGCCTGCCCCCAGCCAGGGGGAAGCGCCTGACAACACCGCCACAGCGCCGCCCGCCGGCAACGGCGAAACGACTGCCAAGAACTTTGACCTGGAGCGCGGCGTGGTCACGCTGAACAACGGAATCGAAATGCCCATCCTTGGGATCGGCACCTTCCGTTTGAGCAACGAGCAGGCGGAGAACTCCGTCTATTGGGCGCTGCGGGACGGCTATCGGCTCATTGACACCGCCCGTATCTACGGCAACGAGCAGGGCGTGGGCCGGGGTATCCAGCGGGCCATTGACGAGGGGCTTGTGACCCGTGAGGAAATTTTTGTGACAACAAAGATGTGGACGGACGACTACGACAACGGTGCAGAAGCCATTGACCGCTCCCTGGAGCGCCTGGGCCTGGACTACATCGACCTGATGATCCTGCACCACTCTCAGCCCCGCAACGATGTGGCGGCGTATCAGGCCATGGAGCAGGCGGTGGAGGACGGGAAGCTCCGCTCCATCGGACTGTCCAACTATTACACCCCGGAGGACTTTGACCGGCTGGTGAACGCCACCACCATCATCCCGGCGCTGATGCAGAACGAAACGCATCCCTACCACCAGAGTACCGGGATGAAAGACCATCTGGCCCAATACGGCACGGTCATGGAGAGTTGGTTCCCCCTGGGCGGGCGGGGCAACACACAGACACTGTTCAACGATGAAACCATCTCCGCCATTGCCGCCGCCCACGGCAAGACCTCTGCGCAGGTCATTCTTCGCTGGCATTTGCAGGCGGGCAATATCGCTATTCCCGGCTCCAGCAACGAAGATCATATCCAGGAGAACTTTGAAATTTTCGACTTTGAGCTGTCCGAGGAAGAAATGGCGCAGATGACTGCACTGGATAAAAACGAACGGTTTGCGGGCTATTAAATGAGAAAGCGGAGGTTCGAAATGGAAAAGCGCATTTTAGGAAACGGCCTGGAGGTATCGGCGGTGGGCCTGGGCTGCATGGGCATGACCCACACCTTCGGCGCGGCGGCGGACAAGCAGGAAATGACCGGGATCATCCAGGCGGCAGTAGAACATGGCTACACATTTTTTGACACAGCGGAAGTCTACATCAGCGATGACGGTTCTGACGAACACAATGAGGACTTGGTGGGGACCGCGCTGAAGCCCTATCGGAACCAGGTAAAGATCGCCACCAAATTCGGGATCGCGTTCAAGCCCGGCGGCGGATTTATCTATGATACCCGTCCCGAAAAAATCCGGGCTTCGCTGGAAGCCTCCCTGCGGCGGCTCCAGACGGACCATGTTGACCTGTACTACCTGCACCGCTATGACCCGGAGGGGCATATTGAAGATGTGGCAGAGGTTATGGGGCAGCTTATCAAAGAGGGGAAAATCCTGCATTGGGGCCTCTCTACGGTAACGGAGGATGTGATCCGCCGCGCCCATGCGGTCTGTCCGGTGACAGCGATCCAAAACATCTACTCCATGTTGGAGCGGGACACGGAGAGCCTGCTTCCTGTGCTGGAGGAATTACACATCGGCCTTGTGACCCACTGTCCGCTGGCCAAGGGCTTCCTTACCGCCGCTTACGACAAACACTCCACCTTCCCGGAGGGGGACTGGCGGGGCAGGATGGAGCTTTTCACCGAGGGCGGCATTCAAAAGCGTCAGGCGGTGCTGGACTTGATCCAGTCCAAGGCGCGTGAGAAAAACGCCACGCCCGCACAGATTTCCCTGGCGTGGCTGATGGGAAAGAAGCCCTGGATCGTCCCCATCCCCGGCACCCGGAAAATGGAGCGCATGATTGAAAAC
>CAJTTS010000065.1 GCA_910579155.1 uncultured Oscillospiraceae bacterium
CCCCGAACTGGATTCGAACCAGCGGCCTGTCGCTTAGGAGGCGACCGCTCTATCCATCTGAGCTATCGGGGCCTATTCACTTGTATGCGCTGATTATGCGGTTTTGGGGAAACGTTCCTGCTTCCGCTTAGGAGGCGGACGCTCTATCCTGCTGAGCTACGACGCTTATAGAATTTTTGGTGCCATTGGCGGACGAAGTGCGCATACTTAGGAGCCAAACGACCTATTCCCCGTGCTACGCGGACATATGCCGCTGTCAAGCGCAACTTATTGTACTCAATTTTTCACCATATGTCAATGCGGCACAAGAAATTTTCTGAAAAGTCCTGCAATTCTGGTTTTCCGACTGTTGCAATCACAGGAAACTGAGGATATAATACTATCTTGCGTTTAACGAAAACGATTCTAAAACTCAGATAGAGGGTACGGATATGCAGAATGAAAAATTACGCAACATCGCCATCATCGCCCACGTAGACCACGGCAAGACCACCCTGGTGGACGAGATGCTCAAGCAGGGCGGCATCTACCGGGAGAACCAGGCCACCGTGGACCGGGTCATGGACTCCAACGACCTGGAGCGGGAACGGGGCATCACCATCCTGGCCAAGAACACCGCCGTGCATTACAAGGATACCAAAATCAACATTGTTGACACCCCGGGCCACGCCGATTTCGGCGGCGAGGTGGAGCGCATTTTGAAGATGGTCAACGGTGTCATCCTGCTGGTGGATGCCGCCGAGGGTCCCATGCCACAGACCCGGTTTGTGCTGTCCAAGGCCCTGGAGCTGGGCCACAAGGTCATCGTGGTGGTGAACAAGATTGACCGCCCCGACCAGCGCATCCACGAGGTTATGGACGAGGTGCTGGAGCTGCTGCTGGACCTGAACGCCACCGACGAACAGTTTGAATCCCCCACCCTGTTCTGCTCCGGGCGGCAGGGTACCGCCAGCTATTCCCCGGACGTGCCGGGCACCGACCTGATCCCCCTGTTCGAAACCATCCTGGACTATATCCCCGCCCCGGACTGCGATCCCGAGGCTCCCTTCCAGATGCTGGTGTCCTCCATCGACTACAACGAGTTCGTGGGCCGCATTGCCGTAGGCCGCATCGAGCGGGGCACGGTGAAGCAAAACCAGGAAATCGTGGTGTGCAACTACCACAAGCAGGACGAGCCCCCTAAAAAGGCCAAAGCCACCGCCCTGTACACCTTCGACGGTTTGGCCCGCACCCCCGTTACCGAGGCCGGCGCCGGTGAGATCGTCGCCATGAGCGGCATCGGCGACATCACCATCGGCGACACGGTCTGTGCGCCCTCCCTCCCCGCGCCCATTGAGTTTGTCAAAATCTCCGCCCCCACCTTGGAGATGACCTTCTCCGTCAACGACTCCCCCTTTGCCGGGCGGGAGGGCAAGTACGTCACCAGCCGCCAGCTCCGGGACCGCCTGTTCCGGGAGACGCTGAAGGACGTGTCCCTGCGGGTCACGGAGATGGAGGCGTCCACCGACGCCTTCAACGTGGCGGGCCGGGGCGAGATGTCCCTGTCCATCCTCATCGAGACCATGCGCCGTGAGGGGTATGAGTTCCAGGTGTCGCCCCCCCGGGTGGTCTACCAGGAGGTGGAGGGCAAAAAGTGCGAGCCCGTGGAGCGGGTGGTCATCGACGTGCCCGCCGACAGCGTGGGCGCCGTCATGGAAAAGCTGGGGGCCCGCAAGGGCGAATTCCTGTCCATGGACCCCATCGGCAGCCGCACCAAGCTGGAGTTCCTGGTGCCCTCCCGGGGCCTGTTCGGCTACCGCAACGAGTTCCTCACCGATACCAAGGGCGAGGGCATCATGGCCTCCGTATTTGAGAAATACGCCCCCTTCAAGGGCGACATCCAGCGGCGCAACACCGGCTCCCTGGTGGCCCACGAGACGGGCGAGTCGGTGACTTACGGCCTCTTCGCCGCCCAGGAGCGGGGCGCGCTGTTCATCGGCGCGGGCGTGCCGGTATACGAGGGCATGGTGGTGGGCGTGTGCCCCAAGATGGAGGACATCACCGTCAACGTATGCAAAAAGAAGCAGCTCACCAACATGCGGGCCTCCGGCTCCGACGAGGCCCTGCGGCTGGTGCCCCCCAAGCAACTCAGCCTGGAGCAGTGCCTGGAGTTCCTGGCGGACGACGAGCTGCTGGAGGTCACGCCGGAGAACCTGCGTCTGCGCAAGCGGATTTTAAACCATGAGAAGCGGATGAAGGCCCTCAAGGGCGGGAAATCCTGAATTTTTGGGGAGAAACAGACTCTTGCGGCGATTCAGGAAAAGAGCGTGGGCGTCCTCAAAACCACGTTTATCCCTGGGAGCGGCTCCCTGGAGCTGACGGCGGCGGGGCGGTACTGGCTGTGACAGGCCCTTTACGCGCAAGTATCCTTCTCCTGTTCACAGGTCAGTACCTTTCCCCGCGCCTCCAGGTCATCCATAATGATTTCACCCACGGACGGGGCGGTGATTGTGCCGGAGCGGGGATTTTTCACACTGACGATGGGCGTGGTGACGACGGCCTCCACCTCCGATTTCTCGAAGGAAAGGTCGGTGTCCACCATTTCGCAGTCGATGAGCTTCAGCCCCTTGCAGTAGCACAATGGCTGGGTGCCGATGATCTTGCAGCGGATCAGCGTCAGCCCCTGGGAGTACCAGGCCAGGTACTCCCCCTTGACGGTGCTGTCCGTGACCGTGACGCCTTCGGAGTGCCAGAACGCGTCTTTGGTGTCAAAGGCGCAGTGGTGGAAACGGGCGTTTTTGACGTATTGGAACGAATATTTCCCTTTGAAGCGGACATCGGAAAAGGCGAGATTCTCTCCCCGCATAAAGAAGTATTCGCTCTCGGCGGTGCAATTCCGCATCTCCACGTCTTTTGCAGACCAGCCGAATTCCGGGGAGATAATATCGCTGTCAACGATGGAAACGCCGGCGCACTCCCGCAGGGCCTTGATGCCATGGAGCTTGCTCCCGGCAATGGAAATGTGGTCCGAATACCACAGGGCGGCCCGGCAAAGCTCCGTCATCTCTGAGTTGCGTATGGTCAACCCGTGATCGTGCCAGAAGGGATAGCGCAGATTGAAAAAGCTGTCCTCCGCCGTCACATGGTCGCACTCCTTAAAAGCGCTCTCCCCGTCCGCCGGTCCGTCAAACGCGCAGCCGCGCACCGTCACCCCTGAGCGGCCATACAGCGCACGCTCCTGGTCAAACCGTTGATTTTCAATGATTTCCATAATGAAAGCCTCTTTTACTTCTCTAATATTCGTGCATCGTCCACGGCCACCAGTCGTTCCGTGCCGCCGCCCTCCTCTTGTTTTTACCGCTCTATTATCTCAAATATCAGCGGAATGTCAAGCGTCTTTATCCCTCGAAACAGGATCCGGATGATTTCCGACTCGTTCCTTGCGTCACGCGGCTCATTGTGGTATAATAGAAGCGGGTCCTGTGGGGCGGCACAGCAGTCCGCCTCACAGGACCTCTTTTTGAGAGGAGGAGAGCGTTTGAACATCGAGGTATTTGACCGGCCCGGCGACCACCCTGCGGTCCGTCTGGCGGGCGACGAGCTGAAAGCATATTTGGGCCGGATGCTTCCCCGGAACGGCGCCGGGGAACTGTCCATCCAGGCGGCGCTGGAGGAGCGCCGGGACGAGGACGGACCGGACCGGTTCCAGGTACGCGCCGTTCCCGGACGCGTCACAGTCACCGGCAACCGCCCTCGAAGCGTGCTGCTGGGCGCGTACGACTACCTGCGCCGGCTGGGCTGCCGCTTTCTGGGACCGGGAAGGGAGCGGGAGGTGGTCCCGGCCGTCTCCCCGGACGCCCTGGTCATGAACTACCGGATCACGGCCTCCTTCCGCCACCGGGGAGTGTGCATTGAGGGAGCGGACAGCCGGGAAAACCTGCTGGACTTCATCGACTGGCTGCCCAAGGTGGGGTACAACGGCTTTTTCCTGCAATTCAAAACTCCCTACGCCTTTTTCAAACGCTGGTATCTCCACGAACGAAACCCCCTGCGCCAGCCGGAGCCCTTCTCCCCCGCGGACGTGTCGGCCTGGGCGGAGGAGGCGGAGCGGGAGCTGAAGCGCCGGGACCTGCTGCTCCACCAGGTGGGCCACGGCTGGACGGGGGAGGCGCTGGGGTACGAGACCCAGTCCTGGGACCCGGATCCCAGGCCGCTGGCGGAGGACAAGCGTCCCCTTGCCGCCCAGCTAAACGGCGTGCGGGACCTGTACAAGGGCATGCCCGCCGACACCAACCTGTGCTTCCACAACGGGGACGCGGTCGATGCCTTCGCCGCCCAGGTGGCGGGCTACGCCCAGGCGCATCCCCATGTGGACTACCTCCATGTCTGGCTGGCGGACGAGTACAACAACGTGTGCGAGTGCGCGGGCTGCCGGGCCACCACCCTCTCCGACCAGTACGTGGAGCTGCTGAACGAGATCGACCGCCGCCTGACCGCCCAGGGGCTGCCTGCCAAAATCGTGTTCCTGCTGTACCAGGAGCTGCTGTGGCCGCCGGTGAAGGCGCGGCTCTCCAATCCCGGCCGGTTTGTGCTCATGTTCGCCCCCATCAGCCGCACCTTTGAGCAGTTCTATCCGGCGGTGGGAAACCTGCCCGATATTCCGGCCTACCAGCGTAACCGGATCGAGTTGCCAACCAGCCTGGAGGAGAACCTGGCCTTCCTCCGTGGCTGGAAGAAACAGTTTGCCGGGGACAGTTTCGTCTACGACTATCCTCTGGGCCGGGCCCATTATGGCGATCTCGGCTATATCAAGCTGGCCCGGGTCATCAGCGGGGACGTGAAGCGGCTCCGGCGGCTGGGCCTCGACGGCTACGTCAGTTGCCAGGAGCTGCGGGCGGGCCTGCCCAACTTCTTCCCCAACTACGTGCTTGGCCGCACGCTGCTGGACGAGCACGCCGATGTGAACGAGCTGATGGGCGAATATTTCTCCGCCGCCTACGGGCCGGACTGGCCCGCCGTGGCGGACCACCTGTTCCAGCTCTCCACCCTGAGCAGCACCGACTACGTCAACGGCAAGGGCGGGCGGGAGGACGGGGCCATGGCCTCCCGGATGGAGGCCGTCCGGGAACTGTGCCTGGACTTCACCCCCGCCCTGGACGCCCACCGGACGCTCCATGGCTGGCAGACCCCCTTCTGGGAGGCGCTGGATTACCACCGGGAGTATGTGCTCAAGCTGTCTCGGGCCCTGCGCCACCTGGCCCTGGGGGAGGAGGAAAACGCAAACGCGGATTGGCGGGCCTTCCGGGAGCTGATTTGCGCCAAAGAGCCGGATTTCCAGTCCTGGCTGGACGTGTACCGGGTGCTGGAGGTTACGGAGAATTATACCGGCTTCCGTGGGGACCGGGAGCCGTGAGAAGCGCGCAGCGTTTTGGTAAAACGAAGAAGGGGGCATTTTTATGGCGGTATTTTTTCTGGTGAGCTTCCTGGCCAGCATCGTGGGGGCCATCTGCGGCATCGGCGGCGGGGTGGTCATCAAACCGGTGCTGGACATGCTGGGGCTGGAAACGGTGTCCACCATCAGCTTTTTATCCGGCTGCACGGTGCTGTCTATGAGCTGCTACTCCGTCACCCGGGCGCTGTCCAAGGGGGACAGCGGCGTGGATGTGAAGACGGGCACTCCGCTGGCTATCGGCGCGGCCCTGGGCGGTCTGGCGGGCAAGCAGCTATTCGACCTGGTCCGGTCCCTGTTCGAGAACCAGGGCCGGGTGGGCGCGGTGCAGGCGGCCTGTCTGGGGGTCATCACCCTGGGCACCCTGGCTTACACCTTGAACAAGGCCCGTATCCCCACCCACAGCGTCACCGCCCCGGCCCCCTGTGTTGCCATCGGGCTGTGCCTGGGAATTATGTCCAGCTTCCTGGGCATCGGCGGCGGACCCATCAACCTGGTTGTGCTGTACTTCTTCTTCAGCATGGACACCAAGACCGCCGCCTCCAACAGCCTGTACATCATCCTGTTCAGCCAGTTGGCCAGCCTGCTGTCCACCCTGGTCACCCGCACGGTGCCCGCCTTCCGCTGGCCGGTGCTGCTGGTGATGGTGGGCGGCGGCGTGGGCGGCGGCGTGGTGGGCCGTATGCTGAACAAGCGGATGGACAACAAGCTGGTGGACCGGCTGTTCATCGGCCTGATGGCCGTCATCGTGCTGATCTGCGTGTACAACGTGTACCGGGGGCTGTCCGTCTGAGCGCAGACACAAAAAATCGGAAAGGCCGGGACCCGTCGGGTCCCGGCCTTTGTTCAATTCAGCAGCGCCTCCACCTGCTCCCGCTCCGGCATGGAACGGATGGCTCCCTTCCGGGTGGTGACCAGGTAGGCCGCCGTGTTGGCGAAGCGGAGCATTTCGGTCAGATCCGCCTCGGTGAGCCCGTCCAGGCCGTGGTCCAACACAAAGTTGAGCACGCTGGCGCAGAAGGTATCCCCCGCGCCGGTGGTCTCAATGACGCCCCCCAGCTTGCAGGAAGGCACAAATACCCGCTTGTCCCCGTAGTAGGAGTAACTGCCGTCCGCCCCGGCGGTGACGTTGAACAGGCGGATGTTGGGATATTTCGAGCGCAGGATGGCCGCGCCCCGGTCGAAGTCGGTCTCCCCGGTCATGAACTCCAGCTCGTTATCGGCGATTTTCAGCACGTCGCACCGGGCCAGGCCGTACTCGATCTGCTCCCTGGCGTCCTCCAAGCTGCTCCACAGGGGCGGACGCAGGTTGGGGTCAAAGGAGATGATCGCCCCGCCCTGCCTGGCATGGTCGATGGCTTTACAGGTGGCGCGGCGCACCCCCTCGTGGGTCATGGACAGGGTGCCGAAGTGGAAGATTCGGCTATCGGCGATGACATCCAAGGGCAACTCGTCCCCGGTGAGCATCATGTCCGCGCCGGGGTTGCGGTAGAAGGAGAAGTCCCGGTCCCCGTTGGGGAAGGTTTTGACGAAGGCCAGGGTGGTGCGCACCTCTTTGTCAAACACCAGGTAGTCCATGCAGATACCCGCCTCCACCGCCACGTCCCGGAGCAGGTGGCCGAACATGTCCTCTCCCACCTTGCCCACAAAGGCGCAGGACCGGCCCAGCTTTTTCAACATAGCCAGCACATTGCAGGGAGCCCCGCCGGGATTGGCTTCAAACAGGCCGTTGCCCTGGCCGCTGAGCCCATTCTCCGTAAAGTCGATGAGCAGCTCCCCCAGGGCGGTCACGTCAAATTTTATCTCGTTGGTCATTTTGCGCGTCCCCTTTCCTGATCGGTCCCAGACCGGTATATATTTCGGCCCTACATTCAGCCTTCTGTTTTTCCATTATAAAGCCCCTTGATGGAAATGGCAATACCTCTTTTTGCACGACAGGCCGCTTGAAATCCAAGATGGGCTGCGCTATAATAAAACCAAGAATTTTAGGTTTATGGAGATGAGCAAATGATCGAAAAAACATATACAACATCATCAGGCACCATTCATTATTGGATTCATATTATTGGCGCCGATATTGCGACATTGGTTTTTTTACCGGGATTGACGGCAGACCACAGACTCTTTGACAAACAAATTGAATATTTTAAAAGCAGGTATAATGTTTTTGTATGGGACGCCCCGGCCCATGCAGCCTCATGGCCGTTTCAATTTGACTTTGATCTGTTTGATAAGGCAAAATGGTTGAACGGAATTTTTGAGCAGGAGAATATCACAAAACCTGTTATTGTGGGACAATCTATGGGCGGCTATGTTGGGCAGGCATATGCCGAATTATACCCTGACCGTTTGAGGGGATTTGTTTCTATTGATTCGGCCCCGTTGCAAAGAAAGTATGTAACGGGAATAGAACTTTGGTTATTAAAACGGATGCAACCGGTTTACTTTTACTATCCCTGGAAGCTCCTGTTAAAGTCTGGGACGAACGGGGTCGCGGTATCTGAATACGGAAGAAAGCTGATGCATGACATCATGATGGTGTACGACGGGGATAAAAAGCGCTATGCCCAGATAGCTGGTCATGGGTTCAAAATTCTTGCAAATGCTATGGAAATGAATTTGCCGTACAAAATCAAATGTCCTGCATTGTTAATCTGTGGCGAGAACGATCATGCCGGTTCGTGCATTAGATATAATAAAGCCTGGCATCGAGACACCGGCATCCCGTTGGAATGGATAAAAAATGCGGGGCACAATTCAAATACGGATAAACCAGAAACTGTTAATCGGTTGATTGAACGTGTGGTTAAGCAAGTACGGTAACACACTGATAAGTTATCCTTATATGGCGGTCCGAGGCGGAACACTACACATTTCGGTGAAGAAAGCCGATCCGAAGCGACCAATGGCCGAAAAGGAAAGAAAAGGAAGATACGCAAAGCGTATCTTCCTTTTCTTGGTGGAGCGTCCGCAACCAACGGTGAACACCCCGCACAGTGGGAAACCGTACTCTCAAAGTGTTCCTCAATCTCGTCCAGCAGAATATCGTCAATGGTGATCGGCCTGTCCCCGCCGCTGAGGATCAGCGTTATTCTACTCACTTGATACTGGATATTAAAACTCATTCATAACTATGATGCATAACTGTTATTTTTAAATCGCAAGTCTCCGCGCGATACAGTTGATTCTGGATCCTTTCTGGAAGAAAATGCACTTGTTTATCATCTGGTTGGCGCGTAGAAAATGGTGCTGAATTTAAAAGGCAGCATTGTATTTTTAATCCTGCCATTTCAAGTATTCTATTATCACAAATTCTATCTTCTCTAAAACAGTTTTTGCTATTTGCATATTCAAAAAAATCTTCCATCCGTGCAAGTTCTTCTTGCAATTGTTCTTCCTTGTTCCATTTCAGTATTGTATGAATATCTCTATCCTGCTCACTCAAAACCATATCATGATTACCAGGAACTATTAATGTCGGAATCCATCCACAATCGAATGTTTTACCCAATTAAATGAGGAACTTACCCATTATATGCTTTCCAAACTTATATTCATTTTGTGCAGCAGTATTTGTCAAATCACCGGAACAGACTAAAATTACTCCATTAAATTGTCCTAAAGTTTTGAGCGCCGCAACAGCACCTTCTATTTTTGCGGTACTTCCCGGTTCCCGCTTATTACAATGTATATCGCTGAGCTGAACAATTAGTATTCTCATAAAACCCTCCACGTATAGTCTTCAACAAATTTTGACAGATTATAGTTATTTTATCATATTTAGTTAAATGACAAACAATGTGTATTTTTGGCTTTATATACGAAAATCTTTAATGCAGACATTTTGTTATAAAATGCCTGCATTTCTCATATTATAAAAAACAAAATTATTTGGAGACAACATATATGAAAAATCATCCATTATCCATTACCGAACACCATTCGCCCTGCACCGTTCCACCTAATCAAACTATCCGTCAGGCTGTCAATGCCTGGCTCACAAAAGAACTCTGCAAATGATGCCTGCATCGTTTTATCGGCGCAGGCATTTCAAATAAATCCTTGCGGCCCGACTGCTCTTGCGGTATCATAGTACCGAGCAGTTACGCCTTTGAGGAGGTGTAACAAATCCTTTGCGCGATCTATACACGGCTGAGCAAGGAGGATGAGGACAAACATCAGCCCGAGTCCGAAAGCATCCAGAACCAGAAATCCCTGCTGACCCACTACGCCATTGACCACGGCTGGGACATCTACGCGATCTACTGCGATGAGGACTTCTCCGGCATTGACAGCGACCGCCCGGACTTCAACCGCATGATCCAGGCGGCTAAGCAGAAGAAATTCCAAATTATTCTCTGTAAGACCCAATCCCGGTTCACCCGGGACATGGAACTGGTGGAGAAGTACATCCACGGTCTGTTCCCCATCTGGGGCATCCGGTTCATTGCCGTGGCGGACAACGCCGACACCGAAGTGAAGGGAAACAAGAAAGCCCGCCAGATTAACGGCCTGGTGAACGAGTGGTACTTGGAGGATCTATCCGAGAACGTCCGCATGGTGTTCGACCTGAAACGGCGGGAGGGCAAGTACATCGGCGGCTTCCCTATCTACGGCTACCGCAAAGACCCAGTGGACAAAAACCACATTATCCCAGACCCGGAGGCGGCAGAGGTGGTGCGGCAGATTTTCCAGCTATCTCTGGAGGGCCATGGCCGTCAGAACATCGCCTATCTGCTGAACCAGCAGGGCATTCCCAACCCCACCCGCTATAAGGCCGAACGGGGCTGGACCTGCAACCACCCCATGAAGAACGACTTCGGCCTGTGGAACAAGGTGACGGTGGGCCGTATCCTCACCAATGAGATGTACACTGGGGTGATGATCCAGGGCCGCCGGAAAAAGGTGAGCTACAAATCCAAGGTCATCATTGATACCCCGGAAAGCGAGTGGTATCGCGTTGAGGGCACCCACGAGGCCATCATCGACCGGGCCACCTTCGACGCCGTCCAGCGTTCCTTGAAGCTGCGCACAAAAACAGACGGTTCCGGCCAGGCCCACCTACTGTCCGGGCTGGTGAAGTGCGCCGACTGCGGCTCCACCATGAGCAAATGCTCCAACGGCAAGCAGTCCTATCTCCGCTGCAAGCTGTACGCCGACAGCGGGAAGCAGCGCCTCTGCACCCGCCACTCCGTCCGGCTGGATCAGCTTATCGACCTGGTGTCCGAGCGCATCCGCTACTACATCCAGACCTATTATGAGTTGGATCCCAGCGACCTCCAGCCCCAGAAGGACACCCGCCGGGAAGCATTGGAGCAGGAGCAAAGAGCCCTAACCGCCCAACTGGACAAACGAAGTCAAGCCCTCAAAACACTGTACTTGGATAAGGTGGCAGGGATCATCAGTGAGAGCCAGTTCGTGGAGCTGAACCAGTCCTTCCTGGATGAAAAAGGTTGCTTGGAGCGGCGGCTGACACATATCAGGGAAGAGCTGGCCCAGCGAGAGGACGACCAACAGCAGAGCGACTTGATGGAGCGGGCGCAGGAGTTGCTCAAGCTGGAAACTGTCCCCCGGGAGCTGGTGGTTGGCCTAATTGAAAAAATTGAAATCAGTGAGAAGCACCCGGACACAGGCAAGCAGAACGTGTCCATCACCTGGAAATTCTGATATAGCCCCAAAGCGAAACGAAGTTTCGCGGTTAAAGTTCTTTTTCGGTTCCTTTTTCTTTCAAGAAAAAGGAACAAACCCCCGTAATGTCCTAACGTAACCACCCCCCACGTGGTGGAACCCCAATGTCCCGGTGCGGTGGAACGATACATCGACCTGAGCGGTTTTTATGACCGTCCGGGGCTCCAACCCCTAAAACAGGACCTGATCGCGGCAACGGCGGAGTACCAGGGCCACTACAAGCGGGTCTACCGCTGTCTGGGGGCGGCGGGGGAACTGCGCCGGGACATGACCGAACTGCTGGATACGAACGCGGTCCGGCAAAAGTTGGCCAAGCGGGCGGCGGGTATCATCGGCCGGGAGCTGAAAAGACCCGCGACGGGGGAAGGGCACGCCGATCAGCGCTTTATCGCCGCCGTCACTCACAAGGGAGCTTTTACTTTGTGGGATACGGTATCCGCCCAGGCGGACCGGGTGTATGAGTTGGCGGACGGCTACGGCTTGTCCCATCACCTGCTTAGTCCCATTCTCGCCGCTGGGCTGGCCGCGGGCCACGACGCCGTGGTATGCCCCGACCCCATGGCTCCCGACCGGCTGGCCCATGTGATCTTTCCCACCCTGTCCCTGGCTTTTGTTACCTCTGCCCAGGAGGACCCTTGGCCGCATCACGCCTATCGCCGTTTGCGGCTGGACGCCATGGCGGACAGCGACGTGTACCGGCTGAACCGGCCACGGTTGCGCTTCACCAAGCGGGTGGCTACCGCCCTGCTGGGCGAGGGTGTCGCGGGCCTGAAGGAGGCCAAGGCCGCCCACGACCGGCTGGAAAAGCTGTATAATCCCTACGTGGATTTCGACCGGGTGGCGGCGCTGGCGGACGATGTGGCGGAGCAAGTGTTGGCGTTAAAGGACGAATAGCGTCATGAAAAAGGCAAGGGGCCAATGATATGCTCCCCTTATGAGAGGCGGTGAAAAAATTGCCTTTCATAGGGGGAGCTTTCATATCCGTAAACATGCCCATAAAGCGTGATGCAATGCCAAACGGGTGAAGCGCAAACCCAGGTATATTGACGCCGTCAGAAAAACGCCAGCTAGCCCTTGCACATAAAAGTGGCCAGCAGATTTCACGCTGCTGGCCGGAAAATTTTGTATCTGTTTTTCTTGATGGGACGGTTTGCAATTATCCCCCTCGTCTTGGCGCTGAATTTCAGCGATCTATATTCAGTACCGGTCGGGCAGTCAGAGCTAATCGAACAATATGTCTCATAGATCTTTAGAACTGGTGGGACGGTACGGCAAAAGTTTGCTAAAGCCAATCGAGCACAACGTCACGCAGGGTCGCCGGCGTCACGCCGTTGCGTGTCAGCAGTTCGCTGAGCTCGTCGATGCGGGAAGCGCTGCATGTGATGTTTTCCACACTTGCCTGCTCGCCGCCCTGTTCAGCTACCTTTACGCCGTAGCTCTCACAGGCGTATGCGCCCACATCCATCTCTCCGATCAGGACGGAATAGTCGAAACGCCGGATTGCGCCGGATGAATCGACCAGCTCCACGCTTTTAAGAAATAGTTCCCGCATGCCCTTAAATCACCTCTCTTTCACTTTTTTCATCTCCATTATCCATTGAGTAATCACTGGTTTCAAGGGGAACTGTTCGACGAATTTCGACAAAATCCGACATGGGTACAAGATGTGGTAACCTTGGGACGGCTCGAAGCACCAGTGCTTGGACTCCCACATATTTCTATGGAAAATTTGTGCAAAAATGCACAAAAAGCCCAGAGCGGAACACCAGTTCGCTCTGGACTCTTTAGTGGGATAAAATTCCTGTTCTCTGTTTCCGGACGGCCTCGCCGGGAAAATGTCGAAATTTTATGGATTACACTGGGTAATGGGGAAAGTCCCTGCCGGCGCCGCGATCCTTACAGTTCGTCAACGGCGGTCTTGGTGCGGTCGGCATTATAGACATAGAAGCCCTTGCCGGACTTGACGCCCAGGTTGCCGCCGCGGACCATCTTCCGGATCAGCGGGCAGGCGCGGTACTTGCTGTCGCCGGTCTCATTGTACAGCACGTCCATAATGGCCAGGCAGATGTCCAGGCCGATGAAGTCGCCCAGCTCCAGGGGACCCATGGGGTGGTTGGCGCCCAGCTTCATGGCGGCGTCGATGCCGGCGATGTTGGACACGCCCTCCATCTTGATGAAGGCGGCCTCGTTAATCATGGGGATCAGGATGCGGTTGACCACAAAACCGGCGGCCTCGTTGACCTGCACGGGGGTCTTGCCCAGCTCCTTGGAGATTTCGGTGATCTTGTCCACGGTCTCGGCGGGGGTGTTGGCGCCGGCGATGACCTCGATGAGCTTCATGCGGTCGGCGGGGTTGAAGAAGTGCATGCCGATCAGGGGGCGGCTCAGACCCTTGCCGATCTCAGTGATGGACAGGGAGGAGGTGTTGGATGCGAAAACGCAACCCTCCTTGCAGATCTTGTCCAGCTCGCCGAAGGTAGTCTGCTTGACCTTCATGTCCTCGAAAGCGGCCTCCACGATCAGGTCACAGTCGGCGCACAGGTCCTCTTTCAGGCCCGGAGTGATGGCGTTGACAATGGCGTCAACCTTGGCCTGATCCATCTTGCCCTTTTCCACCAGCTTGGCGTAGCCCTTCTGAATCTTGGCCTTGCCGCCGTCGGCCCACTCCTGCTTGATGTCGCACAGGGCAACGGTCCAGCCGCTCTGGGCGAACGCCTTGGCGATGCCCTGGCCCATAGTACCGGCGCCGATAATACCAACTTTGCTCATGATGAAAACTTCCTTTCTAAAAATAAATTGACTTTTACTTTGTGATTTGTTGTCACGCTCGGGTTGGACGCGCTGTTCGGTTCGGCTTCCCTCCGATTCGGACTACAGCCGTCGGCCTGTGCCGCCGACTTCCGTCCTCACTCCGGTCCATCCGAACCGGCGCGTCTACCCTTGCGCTCAGTTATTGGTGAACACAGCCTTGGGCTTGGGCTTCTCCCGGGAGAGGAAGCAGGCCATGCCCTCCACCTGGTCGTGGGTCTCGAAGCAGTCGCCGAAAATCTTCTCCTCGATCTCCACGCCCTTGTCGATGGAGACCTGCACGCCCTCGTTGACGGCCTTCTTGCAGCCGCGCACGGCAATGGGGGCGTTCTTGGCGATGCTGTTGGCCATCTTCAGGGCGGCGTCCATCAGGTCGGCCTGGGGAACGACCGCGTTGACCAGGCCGATGCGCAGGGCCTCGCCGGCGTCGATGTTCCGGGCGGTGTAAAGCATCTGCTTGGCCATGCCCATGCCCACCAGACGGGCCAGGCGCTGGGTGCCGCCAAAGCCGGGGGTGATGCCCAGGCCCACCTCGGGCTGGCCGAACATGGCGTTGTCGGAGCAGATGCGGATGTCGCAGGACATGGCCAGCTCGCAACCGCCGCCCAGGGCGAAGCCGTTGACCGCAGCGATGACGGGCAGGGGGAAGCTTTCAATGGCCAGGAAGATGTCATTGCCCAGCTTGCCGAAGGCCTCGCCCTCGGCCTTGGTCATGGTGGACATGGAGCCGATGTCGGCACCCGCCACAAAACTCTTGTCGCCCGCGCCGGTGAGGACCACACAGCGCACGGCGTTCTGGTCAATGCTCTCGAAGGCGGCCTTCAGATCGGCCAGCACCTCGGGGTTCAGGGCGTTGAGGGCCTTGGGGCGGTCGATGGTGAGGACAGCCACAGCGCCCTGCAAATCAATGTTGACGAATGACATCAGTTTGCCTCCTTAAAATGTATAAAGTTGTGGGAAAACAGCGAACGGCATTCCCGACCCCCTCAGCATTGCTCGATATTTTTTTAACAAATACGGCACAAAGGCGTGCGGCGATGGAGCCGGGTATATGGACCGGTCATGCCGCGTGGGGAGGGGAACGATGTTCCCTATATTCTTTTCCTAGTATACCGCCTTTTTCCTGTCTTTGCAAGAGTTTCTTTTGAAGTGGTCCAACCAATTTCCAGGATACCTTAAAACCGGGGCGGGGGCGTTTTACCCTCCCGGTACGCGGCCAAATACTCGTCGTACCGCTGGAAAAAGGTGTCGAAAGCGCCGGCACGGCTGGAGGAGAAAAATTCGATGATCCGGCACCAGCCCTGGGTGCTGCTGATGTGGTAATAGTCCTCCACGTAGCGGTGAAAGCCGCACCAGAACCCATCGGACCTGCCATACTCCGGGTTAAGCTCCGTTTCCCGCAATGCATAGCCGTCCAGCAGGCATTTCAGCATGGCCAGGTCCTTTTCGGGCAGGAACAGCCCGGGCCGCGCCCGGATTTTCTCCAACAGCCCGCAGATGATGTCAGGCTCCATGGCTCACCCTCCCGCCAAAGCCGACAGCCATCCCGCCAGGGGTATGTAGGCAATGGGGAGGAAGATGGCGGGGAGCATATTTCCAACCTTGATTTTTTCCTTTCCCAGCTCCAGCATATTCACCGCGATGGCGATGATGAGGGCCCCGCCCACGGCGGTCATTTCGGTGATGACGGCGTCGGGCAGGTACGGCCCCACCCAGCCCGCCAGCAGGGTGATGCCCCCCTGGTAGACGAGCAACGGGATGACGGAGAACATCACGCCGATTCCCAGGGTGGCGGCGAAGGAGATGGAGGTCACCCCGTCGATGACGCCTTTGGAGACGATGATCTCATAGTTGCCGTTGAGGCCCGCCTCAATGGAGCCGGTGATGGCCATGGCCCCCACGCAAAACAGCAGGGAGGCGTTCACAAACCCCTCGGTGAAGCGGTCGTTTCCGTCCCCTCCGACCACTTTGGTTCGGAGCAGGTCCCCCGCGTCCTCCAGGCGGCGCTCAATATCGGCAGCGTTGCCGATCACCGTGCCGACGACCATGCACACGATGACGCACAGCATGTCCCGAGTGCCCATAGCGTTGCCAATGCCAATGCACAGCACGCACAGGCCCAGGGCGTGGGTGAGGATGGACATAAGGCGGTCGCTAATGAGATTTTTAAACAGCAGCCCCGCCGCGCCTCCCAGGAGAATCAGAAGCATATTGATGAATGTAGCGGGCACAGTCGGTCACCTCGAAACGTTTGCAAAATAGTCTCGGGTCTGCCGGGCGTTTTCCAAAATGGCGTCCCGCAGGGCCTGGACCGTGGGAAATTTGCGCTCCGGGCGCAGACGGGTGTAGAAATCCACCCGGATACGCTGACCATACAGGTCGCCGTGGTAGTCCAGAATCCACGGTTCCACGGTCACGGCGTTCTGGTCGGTGTTCACCGTGGGGCGCACACCCACATTGGTGACGGCCAGGCGGGTCTCTCCTCCGGGCAGGACCACCCGGGAGGCGTACACGCCGAAGCCGGGGGCGATGGCCCCCTCCGGCGCCAGCAGGTTGGCGGTGGGCGTGCCCAGAGTGCGGCCCAGCCCGCTGCCGTGGACCACCGGGCCGGACAGGGTGTGGGGGTGGCCCAGGAACCGCCGGGCCCGCTCCATGTCGCCCTCCGCCACCAGGGTGCGAATATAGGTAGAGGATACGGTCACGCCGTCGATCTCCACTTTGGGAATCACATCGCAACCCATGCCCAGCTCCCGGCACTTTTCCGTCAGCCGCTGGGGATTGCCCTCTCCCTTGTAGCCGAAGTGGAAGTCGTGCCCGGCCACCACATGGACCACGCCCAGCTCTTTTTGGAGGTACTGGGCCACAAAATCCTGCCAGTCCATCTGCCGCATCACGTCGAAGGGGGCCACAATGACCTCCCGGATGCCGTACAGCTCGTGCATCAGCGCCCCCCGGTCGTCCACTCCGCTGAGCAGGGGGACGGCTTTCCCGGTGAGCGCGGCGGCGGGGCTGCGGTCAAAGGTGAAGGCGCAGGGCACGGCGTCCAGCGCCCTGGCCCGCGACCCCACCGTGCGCAGCAGCGCCCCGTGGCCCAGGTGTACCCCGTCGAAGAAGCCCAGGGCGATAACTTTACGTTGATTATCCATTGGCGATTACACCTCAAAAAAGCTCTTGACGGTGGCGAGCGTCCCGCCCGCCGCCCGTCCGAGGGCCAAAAATGTCTTGTCCATGCCGTACACCCGGTACTCTCCGTCCGGAACGCCGCAGACGGTCAGGGCCGCGCCGTTGCGTATTTTTTTCTCCGCTCCGGTGGTTTTCAGCACCAGTACCGGGACTCCGGCAAAGCAGGCATCCACCGGGAGCAGGAGGGACTCTCCTTCCCCCCGGTCCACCGCCTGCTGAACGGTCTCTAATGTAACGGAATCAGCCAGAGTAAAGCCAACGGCCTTTACACGCTGGAGGGAACTCATGCAGCCCCCGCAGCACAGGGCCTGTCCAATGTCGTGGCACAGGGTGCGCACGTATGTCCCCTTGGAGCATACCACCCGCAGGGAGAAATCCCCCCCCGTGTCTGCCCGGTCCAACAGCTCCAAGGCATGGATGGTGACCGGACGGGGCTTGCGCTCTACCTCTTTGCCTTTTCGGGCCAGCTCGTACAGCTTTTTTCCGTTAATTTTGATGGCGGAATACATGGGCGGGACCTGTTCGATCGGGCCGGTGAACCGGGGCAGGATCTGCTCCACGTCCTCTCGGGCGACCGTCACAGACCGCTCCTCCAGCACTTCCCCGGTGGTATCTTGGGTATTGGTGACTACGCCCAGTTTTAACCCGGCGATGTACTCCTTTTCGGAATTGGCAGCAAACTCCACCGCCCTGGTCGCCCGCCCGATGAACACGGGCAGCACACCGGTGGCCATGGGGTCCAGGGTCCCGGCGTGGCCCACCCGCTTCTCATGGAACATCCCCCGCAGCTTGGCGCATACGTCCATGGAGGTCCAGCCGGCGGGCTTGTCAATGATAATGATGCCGTTTGGCATAAGAGAAAGCTCCTTTTCAGTCCTGGGTGGGTTGGGAGAGCTGGCCGTCAATGGCGGCCAGGATGGCCCGTTCCGCCTCGGCAACCGTGCCCTTGACGGTGCAGCCGGAGGCCGCCTTGTGCCCTCCGCCCCCCAGCCGGGCGCACACCTTTGTGGCGTTGAGCAGGTCGGCTCTGGTGCGCACGGAGATGCGGCACTCGCCGCCCTCATGTTCCCGGATGGTGGCAGTGTGGAGGACGCCCTCGATCTGGCCCAGGAAAGCTGCCAGGTCATCGGTGTCCTCCGACGTGGCCCCGGCCTCGGCCATCATGCCAAGGGAGATGGGAGCCACCGCCACCGTACCGTCGTGATACAGGTGCATATTCTTCAAAATCAGGCTTTCCAGCTTCAGGCGCCGCATGGATTTGGTGCGGAAATGCTTCTTGTTCAGGGCCTGGAAGGGGATGCCCTGCTCCATCAGCGCCGCCGCCACCTTGTGGGTGTGGGGGGTGGTGTTGGCGTAGACGAAACAGCCGCAGTCGGTGGACACCGCCACATACAGCGGGATGGCGACGTCGGCGCTCATCACACCCAGCGCGCCGCAGATTTTCCAGATGATCTCACCACAGGCGGCCTTGTCCGCCTCCAGGCAGGTTTCCTTGGCAAAAAACTCCTGGGAAGGGTGGTGGTCGATGGCCAGGTTGATGCGCTCCTTGTAGGGTTGAGCATTGTCCGGCAGCAGATTCACCGTGGCCACGTCGGTACTGACCACGGTGTCCGGCCGGAAGCCCTCGGGGGCGGCGAGGCCGTCCAGATAGCCCGCCAGCAGGGTGGTGGCGTCCAGGCTGGGGAGCACGTAGGCGGTCTTGCCCAGCGTCCGCAGGGCGCGGCACAGCCCTGCGGCGCAGCCAATGGTGTCCCCGTCGGGGCGCTTGTGGGTCAAAATCAGGTAGTTGTCAT
>CAJTTS010000066.1 GCA_910579155.1 uncultured Oscillospiraceae bacterium
GTCCTTACCAGCGGTAGTGGGCGAACGCCTTGTTGGCCTCGGCCATCTTGTGGGTGTCCTCGCGCTTCTTCACGGCGGAACCCGTATTGTTGGCGGCGTCCATGATTTCGCCGGCCAGGCGCTCCTTCATGGTCTTCTCACCGCGGTTGCGGGAGTAGTTGGTCAGCCAGCGCAGACCCAAAGTCTGACGGCGCTCGGGTCGGACCTCCATGGGGACCTGATAAGTGGAGCCGCCCACACGGCGGGACTTGGTCTCCAGGGAAGGCATAATGTTCTCAATCGCGGTGTTAAAGATTTCCAGCGGCTCTTTACCGGTCTTGTCCTTGATGATGTCAAAGGCACCATAGACGACCTTCTGGGCTACGCCCTTCTTGCCGTCCAGCATGATGCTGTTGACGAGCTTAGTGACTAAGACGGAATTATACAGCGGGTCGGGTAAAACCTCCCGCTTGGGTACGTTACCACGTCTGGGCACTTCGCTTCCCTCCTTCTACATAGAATTAGAATTCATAGGTACTCGAAGTTTTCCAAGCCGTGACGGCTCAAAAACATCTCCGTACAATGCCTGTCCGAGGCCTACCCATAAATATATGGAATAAACGCTCGGCAAGGCTTTCGGCCTTGCGCGCGTGCGCAAAACTCGTGATGGGCGAAGAAGCTGAATTACTTCTTCTTGGCAGCCTTGGGCCGCTTGGCGCCGTACTTGGAGCGGGCCTGCATCCGGCCGTTGACGCCCTGGGTGTCCAGCGTGCCGCGGATGATGTGGTAACGAACGCCGGGCAGGTCCTTGACACGACCGCCGCGGATCATGACCACGGAGTGCTCCTGCAGGTTGTGGCCCACGCCGGGGATATAGGCGGTGACCTCGTAGCCGTTGGTCAGGCGCACACGGGCGATCTTACGCAGCGCGGAGTTCGGCTTCTTCGGGGTGGAAGTACGAACGGCGGTGCACACGCCCCGCTTCTGGGGAGAGGGCAGGTCGGTCTCCTTGTTCTTCAGGGTGTTCAGACCGTGCTGCATGGCGGGAGAGTTGGACTTGTAGGTGCTCTTCTCGCGGCCCTTGCGGACCAGTTGGTTAAAAGTAGGCATGATTTTCCTCCTTTCAATGAATATATATTTTAACGAACCATCCGAAGATTATTCGCTAAAACCGGAAAAAGTTGGTGCGCGGTCATGGTTCTTTCGCTGTTGTCATGCTCCGCCTGTTCGCAACGCGCGGCTTCGCTCCGACTCGGGCAAAACTCAGTTCCACCTTTAGTGGGCCTTGGACTTTTGCCCCCGCTCCGCTCCATCCGCGCTGTTCACGACGGCTCCGCACGCAGCTCCCACAGCGATGCCGCATGCGCGCCCCAGGGCCTTCATGGAGTCCGTCCAGGCGACCTCCACGTTCCGCTCACCCGCCTGACGCTCCAGGGGCTCGGTGAGCTGGGGATCGGCATCCTTTGCCAGGTACAGGCGCTTGGCCCGACCGTTCAGCAGTGCCCGACGGACCTGCTTGACGCCCACTACTTTGTCGGAGTTTTGCAGTTCGCTCAGCACCGGACAAGCCTCCCTTTTGCGTACCAACGCAATTTGAAATTATAACACACAGGCAACAGTTCGTCAAGCCGATTTCAACTGTTTCACAACCTTTTTTCCGGCTTCGGCGGGGATTTCTTTGTCGAAAACGTCAAAAAGAACCCCGCCCGGGCGGGCAGGGCTCTTTTGCGCGTAAAATCAGTCCAGCTTCAGGTCGCCTTCCTTGATCCACCCCATCCGCCGGAACAGCAGGCCGAAGGCCCAGCACAGCACCGCCGGAAGCACGAAGGAGATCAGGATCAGCCCGGCCCACTCAAAGGCCCCCGGAGTGATGGCGGCCGCGCCGTTGGCCAAAGCCTGCTCGCTGGGGGCAATCCAGCCCGTCCATACGCCAATCTGCCCCACCAGACCGCAGGTGCCCATGCCCGCGGACACCGGAGGCCCGTTCATCTCCAGCCGGAACAGACAGGTGGCAATGGGGCCGGTGATGGCGGAGGTCAAAATGGCGGGCAGCCAGATTTTCGGGTTTTTCACGATGTTGCCCATTTGCAGCATAGAGGTGCCGATTCCCTGGCTCACCAGGCCGCCCCAACCGTTTTCCCGGAAGGACAGCACGGCGAAGCCCACCATATTGGCGCAGCAGCCCGCCACCGCCGCGCCCCCCGCCAGGCCCGTCAGGCTGAACGCGGCGCAGATGGCGGCGGAGGAGATGGGCAGAGTCAGGGCCATGCCGATGACCACGCTCACCAGGACTCCCATCAATAGGGGTTGCTCGTCGGTGGCCAGCCGGGTGATGTTGCCAATGGCGGTGGCGGCGGTGCCGATGGCCGGGGCCAGCAGGGCGGACAGCCCCACGCCCACCAGAATCGTCACCAGCGGGGTGACCAGAATATCCACCTTGGTCTCCTTTGAGACCGCCTTGCCGAACTCCGCCGCAATGATGGCGATGAACAGCACCGCCAGCGGCCCGCCGGCGCCCTTTCCGCCATCCAAGGTAACGCTGCCCAGGGCGTTGGCAGCGTAACCCACCGTCGCCAGGGAGAACAGCACCATGGGCGGGGCCTTCAGCGCCCAACCGATGGCCACGGCCATGGCCGCGCCGCTCATGGCGGAGGCGTAATTGCCCACATCCACCAAAAATTGCAGGCCGGTCTGTTCCCCAAGGGTCTTGACAATGGTGCCGATCAGCAACGAGCAGAACAGGCCCTGGGCCATGGCCCCCAGGGCGTCGATACCGTAGCGCTTGCCGGATATCTCGATGTCTTTTCGTTTCAGGAACGCTTTAATTTTTTCCATTTTCCCTCACCTTCAAACGATAAGCAGTCCATATTAGTGTCATGACACCAATATGGACTATTATACAGACTGGGGGAAAAATGTCAATCGGCTTTTTGCCCAAAGCCGGGTCCTTTTCCGATCCTCTTTACTATCGGGGCCGGGGCCGCCCCGCCATCTGTCCCGGCCGCCGTTCCTCCGCGCGGCCCGTTCCTCCCTTTCCCGCCGCTGTTGCAGCCTGCGCTGCTCTTCGGCCTTTTCCGAGCGTTCGGCCTCCTGCTTCTCCGCCGCCTGGCGCTCCCGGCGGGAGCCGCCCGCCGACAGGCCGGGCATGGAGTCGCTTTTGCTCTCGTTACAGCGGGCGTGGGCGGGCTGGAGGTTGCTTGGGTCGCTGCTCATGACCCGGACGAAGTCCTCCGGGATCGCTCCGCCTGTCCAGTTCTTGCCATGCTCCTGCATGGCTTTCTGGGCGGACTGCATCGTATACTCCCGCCAGGGAATTTTGTGATCGGCGTGGCCGCAGGTGTCATTGATCGCGGTGTTGCACAGTTGGCAGGTCACCCCTCCTGTGCCGCCGGATCCCCCCATCACCGACTCCCGAACGCCCGGGGCGAAGGCAGGCCGCCGTCCATCCCAGGGCGTTCCGGGGGAATAGGCGACCTTCCGATCAGTGGCGCGCTCAATGCGCCGCACCGCACCCCGAAAAGTATTACTGTTAAGCAGGGAGTTTCTGGTCCTGGCGTTACGGCATTTTTCGCCATCTTCACAGTCAGGGTCTCCGCACCACCAGCACATTACTTACCACTCCCGTCGGAGGTGATAGGCTCGATGACGGAGGCAAAAATGGAGCTGAGCTTGGCCATGCCCTCCACCGGCTGCTGCTGCACCGCCCGGGCATAAATTTCGTATTTGGCCGACTTGTCGGTACTGCGGGTGTTTTCCGTGTGGCTGGACACTTTGCCGCTGATGTCGGCATGGAACCCCCACCCGGAGTAACCGCCGGTAGCGGTGCTCTCGTCATCGGTACCGGCTTTGCTCACCTCCTGGGTCTTGACCTCCATGGAAAAGCGGACGGTAGCCTCGTCCATGGTGAAGGAGGGCAGGGGCACCAGGGCCAGCAAGGGGGCCTGAACCTGGCAGGCTACCATATGGGTTTCGCCGTTCTCATTCACCACAGGCCGGTTCAGGTTGAAGGTGATGACCTTGGCGTCCCCGTCCTTACCGTTGACAAAGGCCAGCTTAAATAGGGAGTCCAAGTAGACCTTGCACAGTTCGGCCTGACCCTTGGCCACCTCAAGGATGGGCTGCGCGATGAGCAGGCCCAGAGGCAGTCCCTGCATGTCTTTCGTTACGTTTTCCGCCATAAAAATCCTCCTTAAAATCAGATACTTTGACTTGCGTTGTCATTGATGCGGGCGATCCCCTCGCTGGGGGAGCCGCATTGGAAGAGTAGCTCAATGGTGTTTCCGTTTTCCTCCAGCGGGGCGGGAGATACCTTCAGGGGGTGGCCGTCTTCCGCAGAAGGCGCCACATTCAGCCGTACCCGGACCTGCTCCAGCCGCATGGTGTTATGGTTGCACAAGGCCACCAGAGGCACTTCGAGCGGGCTTTCGCCCTGCCCACCGGGGTGGCTCAGCAATACGGTCCGGGGAATTCGGGGGGTACGGACGGCATCCCCCCCTTCCGAGGGGAGGAAATAGTCGAGATACTGCCGAAGGGCCGCATCCTCAAGGGCAGCCTGGGCCTGCTGGACGGACAGGCCCACCCCGGTAATCAATTCCCGCAATTCCATGCTTCCGCCTCCCTTAACTTCGAGTCAGGACGCAGACCCGCTCTATGGGTATCCCGTATTTTTGCTGAAGAACATCCAATTGGGACCCCACTTCCACAATTTGATGCCCTTCCCCTGCGGGAGCCCAGACGGCATACCGATCCAGCTCAGTAGCCTTGCCGTCAATCTCCACGGGCTGGCTGCTTCCCAAATCGGTGATAAAACATTTCCCGCCGAAATGATCTTGCCATTGATCCATAATGTGTCACCCTTTCCGGTTATAATTGAAGGAGCGCATACCTTCCGCCACAGCCCCGAAACGGGGGAAAAGTTGTATATTCTCATACACCGCACAAAAAATTTATCGGCCACAGGTTGGAGTGGCGCCCAATTCCGCCAACGGACAAGCAACGGCGCCTTCCCGCGCCGGCGTTCCGGGACTTGTCCGCAGCCAGGTCATACATCGGCGGCACCAGGCTTTTTTACGCCCGCGGGGCCGGTTCAGACTTGGAACAGCCGTGCTGTTTCCATCATCCGCTCCGCGATCTTCACCCCAAAGGGGCACCGGCTCTCACAACTTTTGCAGCCGACGCACTCGTCCGCGTGGTGATCCAGGGCCTCATAGTGGGCCTTTACCGTGGCGGGCACAGACTGCTGCATGGAGGCCAGGTCGTAGTACTTGTTTACGATTGCGATGTCAATATTGACGGGGCAGGGCCGGCAGTGGCCGCAGTAGGTACACTCCCCTTGTCCAAAGGTGTGCTTGGGGGCGCGGGCCAGTACGCTGGCGTAGTCTTTCTCCTCCTCGGCGGCAGTCTCGTAGGCTACGGCCTGCTCTACATGCTCCGGCGTGTCATACCCTGCCAGCACCGACGCCACGGCAGGCCGGGTAAGGCAATAATGAATGCACTGCACCGGCGTCAGCGCCGTGCCGAAGGGGGAGCGCTTTTCGTCAAACAGCCGCCCCCCGGCATAGGGCTTCATGACGGTGATCCCCACGTCGTGCCGCTCACACAGCCTGTACAGCTCAGCCCGCTGGGGGTCGATGCCGCCCAATTCTTCCTGGAAATTCTCCCAGTCAAAATAGGTATCCAGATTGTCTGTGGTGGGGTGCATATCAAAGGCCGGGTTGACGCTGAACAGCAGCATTTCCACAACGCCGCTTTCCACCGCTTTTTTGGCCATCGCGGGGTTGTGGGTGCTCATACCGATGTGGCGAATGGTTCCGGTGTCCTTCAGTTCCTTCACATAGTCCAGAAAAGGACCGCTCATGGCGGCGTTCCAGTCGCTCTCCGTGTCAACAAAGTGGATCATCCCCAGGTCGATGTAGTCGGTTTGGAGCCGCGCCAGCAGGTCCTCAAACGCCTCTTTGCACCTGTCTACGTCCCGGGTACGGACGTACTGCCCGTCCTGCCAGGTGGAACCGATGTGCCCCTGGATGTACCAGCGATCCCGCCGCCCGCTCAGCGCCAGGCCCAGATTGGTGCGCACCTCCGGATTTGACATCCAGCAGTCCAGGATGTTGATACCCAACTCTCCCGCCCGGTCCAAAACGGTTTTGCACTCCTGGGCGCTGTGCCGCTCCATCCATTCCGCGCCAAAGCCAATCTCGCTGACCATCAGGCCGGTTCTGCCAAGTCTGCGGTATTTCATAGTTTTTATCCTCCTTAATTATTGTTTGCGTCCAGCGCATCGGCCCACTCTTTTTCCCGGAAGCCCACCAGCACAAAATCGTCTCCCACCAGGATGGGCCGCTTCACCAGCATCCCATCGGCAGCCAGCAGGGTGAGTTGCCCCTCCTCGTCCATTCCGGGCAGCCTGTCCTTCAGCCCCAGTTCCTTGTATTTCAAACCGCTGGTGTTGAAAAACTTTTTCAGCGGCAGGCCGCTGCGCCCGTACCAGTCCTTCAACTCATCCAAGGTGGGCGCGTCCTCCTTGATATGCCGCGCTGTAAACGCGGCCCCACGCGCTTCCAGCCATTTCCGGGCCTTTTGGCAGGTAGAGCATTTTGGATATTCAATGAACAGCATGACATTTCCTCCTTACGGCGTTTTTATAAGTGTTCCCTGCTTCGGTAATACCCGGAAGGGGCGCAAGCTGATCGCTGCAAGTCCCTCCCCGCGTGCGGTCAAATAGGCACGGCTTCGTTTCAGCCCATCTGTTATTATACTGGTATTTTATCAAACAGGAGGAAACGATGTCAACCACGGCAATCATGGCTAAGTATTTTCTTTACCGCACGAATGCTTGACAGGATTCCATCTGAACCAGTATAATAAAGCGCCTGGTATATGTCGGTGGAACGGACCAGACTATAATGGAGGCTGTTCATGAACCAAAGGTTGAAGTCAGATGCGGAAGACATTGTTCGATCAGCCATCGCCGCAGTACGGCCTGACGAAGCGATACAACGTGCCTTGGCCGGGTTCCGGCCTGAAGGACGGGTGTTTTTGGCGTCGGTGGGCAAAGCCGGGTGGCAGATGGCCTGGTCTGCGGTGGGGACATCGCGGAGATAAACACGATCCGCAAGCGGCTGTCTGCCGTGAAAGGCGGCCGCCCACCGGACGATTCCGCTGCCGCCTAATCCGGCCGCTGCGCTGGCGGAGGAGAAGAAGCGGAGCAACAGTCTTTTTGTAATCCACGCTCCGACGGGCGGCATATCAGCTACCAGGGGATGTGAAACATCGTGAACATCATCCAACCGGCGGGGGCCTATGACCGGGGCGCAGCAGGCAACGCGGGAGGCCAGCGAAAAAAACCGGGATGTTGGGCACGGTGCTCACGGAAAGGGTCTATCCTGCGAGGCGAACGGCATCCGCCCGGGCCGTGTGCGTCAGGCGGGAACTGTCCCTTAGGTATGGGAAACGGCCGCTTAGGGAAAGCTAATTACATTTGTAGCCGATTTTGTTCATAATTATGGCATACCACTATCGGTGATATTGTTTGGGAACGGGGAGGGAGACGAAATGAGAACGCATATTGCGCTCATGGACGGCTGGAGTTTTACGAAGCCGGGGGAGGAGGAAGTTACGGTGGACCTTCCCCACACCTGGAACGGCGTGGACGGACAGGACGGGGGAAACGACTATTGGCGGGGGACGTGCATATACCGCAAGAGCTTCCCAAAGCCGGATTTCGCGGCGGACCAGCGGGTCTATCTGGAATTCCGGGGGGTGAACGCGTCCGCCGCGGCGGAGCTGAACGGACAAGCTGTGGGAAGCCATGACGGCGGCTACTCCACCTTTCGCTGGGATGTGACGGATTTTCTCCGGGAGGAGAATCAGCTCACCGTCCGCGTGGATAACAGCGTCAACGACCGGGTATATCCCCAAAAGGCAGATTTTACCTTCTACGGCGGCATCTACCGGGATGTGCTGCTGGTGGTGGTGAATCAGGATCACTTCGACATGGATTACTATGGGGGTGCCGGCCTCAAGGTCACCCCGGCTGTAGAGGGCAAGGACGGCAGGGTGCGGGTAGAGGCCTTTCACCACGTGGACGGCGCCCGGGTGAAAATTGACCTGCTGGACGCCAACGGAAAGATCGTGGCCTTCGGCACAGGGACGGATATCACCATCGCCGTGGCCAACGTGCGGCTGTGGGACGGCGTGGACGACCCGTACCTCTACACCTGCCAAGCCACGCTGATGGTGGACGGCAGGGAGGTGGACCGAGTTTCCACCCGCTTCGGCGTGCGCACCTTTTCCGTGGACCCGAAGAAAGGATTCTTCCTCAACGGGAGAAGCTACCCGCTCCACGGTGTCTCCCGCCACCAGGACTGGAAGGGGATCGGAAACGCCGTCACAAGGGAACACCACGACGCGGATATGGCCTTGATCCGGGAGATGGGGGCCAATACCATCCGTCTGGCCCACTATCAGCACGACCAGTATTTCTACGACCTGTGCGACCGGTACGGTATGGTGGTGTGGGCGGAAATCCCGTACATTTCGGAACATATGCCCAACGGACAGGTCAACGCCGTCTCCCAGGCCAAGGAGCTGGTGATTCAGAACTACAACCACCCCTCCATTGCGGTGTGGGGCGTGTCCAACGAAATCACCATTTCCACCAAGGATAAGGCCGATATGCTGGACAACCACCGGGCGCTCAACGACCTGTATCACCGGCTTGACCCCACCCGGCTTACCACCCTGGCCTGCTACGCGATGTGCGGGCCCTTCAACCGGTCCGCCCACATCACCGACGTGGTGAGCTGGAACCTGTATTTGGGCTGGTACGTGCCGGGGTTGTTCCTCAACGACCTGTGGATGGGTTTCTTCCACCTGTGTTATCCCAAACGTCCCCTGGGGTACTCGGAGTACGGCTGCGAGGCCATGCCCAACCTTCACACCTCCAAACCGAGGCGGGGCGACCACACGGAGGAATACCAGTGCGTGTACAACGAGTATATGTTGGGCTGCTTTGCCAGGCATCCCTACCTGTGGGCCACCCACCTGTGGAATATGTTCGACTTTGCGGCGGACGCGAGGGACCAGGGCGGTGAGCCGGGGATGAACCACAAGGGTTTGGTTACCTTCGACCGAAAGATCAAAAAGGACAGCTTCTATCTCTACAAGGCCTGGTGGAGCGACGAGCCCTTCGTCCACATCTGCGGGAGGCGCTATGTGGACCGGCCCGAGGCGGTCACCACAGTGAAGGTGTACTCCAACCAAAACCGGGTTGCCCTTTACGCCAACGGAAAATTGGTGGAGGAGAAGCCCGGCGACAAGGTATTCAAGTTCCGGGTCCCGCTGGAGGGCGGGGTGGAGTTGAAAGCGGTGTCCGGAGGGCTCGCGGACATTTGTGCCATCCGCCGGGCGGATAAGCCCAACCCGGACTACAAGCTCCGGGGAAAAAGCTCCAACAGCGCGAATTGGGTGTAGTGAGGAAGCGCGAGCGTAGGCGCATAGGGGAGCTTGGAGTGTAGCGAGGGCAAAAGCCCAGCCGCCGCAGTGCGGCGGGTTTTGCACGAGACGGAGCGAAAGCGACCCGGCCATGCGCCCAACGGGAGCGTGACAAGGAAGCGCGAGCGTAGGCACGCCGCCTCGGATGGACCGAAGCGAGGCCGAGCGCAGAGCCGCGTAGCGGCTCGGAGACCAGGCCGAGTCGGAGGGAAGCCGAGGCGAAAGCGTGTCCAACGGGAGCGTGACAAGGAAGCATGAAAAGCCGTGCCAAAAGAAAAGGAGGAGTCTTGAGATGGATGAACAGAAGGCCCGGAGAAAAGAACAGAAGCGCGCATACAAAAAGGCAAAACGCAAGCATATCCTGTTGTGGAAGGCGCTGGCCATCGTGCTGGCGGTGCTGACGGTGATCGCCACACCCGTCAACGTCATCCTGCACATGTTCGACAACACGGTGGCGGCCTTTGTGGGGGGCGCTTTCTGGGAGCTGGAAAACCCGGACCCGCATGCGGAATACTTCCGCGGAGACTTTGCCACCGTGGAGGAGATGATCGACTACGGCCTGGAGGTCTGCCGGCAGGTGGAGGCCGAGGGCGCGGCCCTGCTGATGAACAAAAGCGGCGTCCTGCCCCTGGGCGAGGGGGCCAAGGTGAGCTGCTTCTCCACCTCCTCCGTCAACCTGGTCTACGGCGGAACCGGCTCGGGCAACATCGACGCTTCCACCGCCGACACCCTCAAGACCGCCCTGGAGAAGTCCGGCGCGTCCGTCAACGACACCCTGTGGAGTTTCTACACCCAGGGCCCCGGCAAGGACTACGTCCGGGACAGCGGCAGCTTCACCTCCGGCGCGGCGGTGGGCGAGGCCCCCTGGTCCGCCTACACCGATGAGGTGAAAAGCTCCGTGGCGGAGTACGGCGACGCGGCCATCGTGGTGCTGTCCCGGGTGGGCGGCGAGGGCGTAGACCTGGAGTTCCAAAGTAGCAACTACCTGGCCCTGGACGAAAACGAAAAGGACCTGATGAAAAACCTGGCGGACATGAAGGCGGCGGGCGCCGTCGAAAAGATCGTGCTGCTGCTGAATACCGCCAACCCCCTCCAGGTGGATTTCCTGAAGGACAACCAGTACGATGTGGACGCCTGTTTGTGGATCGGCGACGTGGGCATTACCGGGATCAACGCCGTGGCCGATATCCTCACGGGTAAGGTCAACCCCTCCGGCAGCCTGGCGGACACCTATTGCTATGACAACTACTCCGCCCCCGCCATGGCCAACTTCGTGCCCACCACGTATGAGGGCTATACCAAAGGCGACGTGCCCGACAACGCCAAAAGCTATATGATCTACCAGGAGGGCATTTACGTCGGCTACAAATATTACGAGACCCGGTACGAGGACGCGGTGATGGGCACCGGAAACGCCGGTGGATATAACTACCATAATGACGTAGCCTTCCCCTTTGGCTATGGGCTGAGCTACACCACCTTTGAGTACAGCGATTTCGGCGTGGCGGGGCAGACCGGCGAGAGCTATACCTTCACCGTCACGGTGACCAACACCGGCGGCGTCCCCGGTAAAGAGACGGTGCAGCTCTACGCCCAGACCCCGTACACGGACTACGACAAGCAGAACGGCGTGGAGAAGGCCGCCGTCCAGTTAGTGGGCTTCGGCAAGACCAAGGAGCTGGCCCCCGGCGCGTCTGAAACGCTGGAGATCACCGTAAGCAAGCGGGACCTGGCCGCCTATGACGCCTATGGCGCGGGCACCTATATCCTGGACGCGGGGCTGTACCACTTCACCGCCGCCACCGACGCCCATGACGCGGTGAACAATATCCTGGCCGCCAAGGGCTACACCAGGGCCGACGGCATGGACGGGGACGGCGACTCCAGCCGTGTGACCACCATTCAGGAGGGCGGCGAGGGTCCCACCGCCTTTGTCCCCCCAGACGCCCAGCCGGACACTACCACCTTTGCTATTGCCGCCAACGGCACGCCCATCGTCAACCGGCTGTCCGCCGCCGACCCCAATCTTCACGAGGGCGTGGATGCCGAGGTGAGGTGGGTCAGCCGCAGCGACTGGAGCGGCACCCTGCCCACCGAGATCGTGAAGATCACCCTCAGCAACGCGCTCAAGCGGGAGCTCCAGGACGTGCGGTATGACCCGGCGGACTACGCTGCGGTGGACATGCCCGCCATGGGGGCCAAGAACGGCTTGAAGCTGTACGACATGATCGACAAGGACTACGACGATCCCCAGTGGGACGCCCTGCTGGACCAGCTCACCTTCGACGAGATGGTGTCCCTCATCGGCGACGCCTTCCACTGGACCATGCCCGTCAAATCCGTCGAGGCCCCCGGTACCCGGGACGAGAACGGCCCCCAGGGCCTCACCGCCTCCCTGATCGGCTCCGGCTCTACCCAACTGGCCGCCACCGCTTTCACCTCCGAGGACGTGATGGCCGCCACCTTCAACGTGGAGCTGATGGCCGAGGTGGGCAAGGTCATCGGCAACAACTGCCTGGAGGCGGGCATCGCCTGCCTCTACGGCCCTGGCAATAACATCCACCGCACCCCCTACGGCGGGCGTAACTTTGAGTATTACTCTGAGGACGGCTTCCTGTCCGGGGCCATCTCCGCCCCCGAGGTGGCCGCCATCCAGGCCAAAGGCGTCCACGTGGTGATGAAACACTTCGCCCTCAACGACTGCGAGCAGGACCGCATTGGCCTGGGGGTGTGGCTCAACGAGCAGGCCGCCCGTGAAATCTACCTGAAAGCCTTCCAGACCCCCATTGAGGCGGGCGGCAACGGCGTGATGATGGCCTACACCCGCTGGGGCGCCCAGTGGTCCGGCGGCAACCAGGGCCTGGGGGAGATCCTCCGGGAGGAGTGGGGCAGCCAAGGCATGAACATCACCGACAATGTGCTGACCACCTATGTCAACGGCCCAGACGGCATTCTGGCGGGGACCTCCATCTACGACGCCATGATGCCCTACGTCACCCGGGGCCTGCCCAAGTATAAAAACGACCCGGTGATTGTGGCCGCCATGCGGGAGGCCTGCCACCACAACCTGTACGCCATCGCCAACTCCTGCGGTATGAACGGCGTGGGCAAGGACACCACCATCAAGCTCACCGAGCCCAACGTAGTAACCCAGGTGATGATTATCAACTGCGCTCTGGCGTTCTTCCTGCTGGTGTGCGTGGTGATGTGGGTGCTGGGCGTATGCAAGCTGCGCAAGACACCGGAGTACGCCGCCTACAAGGGGCAGAAAAAGGGCGGGACGGAGCAAAGGGGGTGAGCGCCGATGTCTGACCAGACCGTCAACCGGGCAAAACCCTATCAGATCGCCCTGTTCCCGCTGAACAACGGCGCCACCAACGTCTACTTCGTGCTGGTGCTCAGCTACGTGCTGAATTTCGGCAGCGGCGTGCTGGGTATGGCGGCGGTGTTTGTCTCGGTGATGATTACCGGGATGCGGGTGTGCGACGCCGTCACCGACCCCATTATCGGCGCGCTCATCGATAAGACCAACGGCAGATTTGGCAAATTCCGGCCCTTCATGGTGACCGGCAACCTGATTATGGCCGTTAGCGTGTTCATGATGTACGTGTTTCTGCCCATGGTGGACCCGTCCGCGATGTGGCTGCGGTACGCCGGATTCGTGGCGCTCTATTTCGTCTGGGTCATTGGGTACACCTTCCAGACCTCCTGCACCCGTTCCGGTCAGACGGTGCTTACCAACGACCCCAACCAGCGGCCCATGTTCACCCTGTTCAACACGGTGGGCTCGCTGGTGGGCATGGGGGCCATGCAGGTGCTGGCTCCCATTGTGGGCAAGGCCCAGGGCGGCTATAACTCCGCGGGCTTTTTCGCCACCTTGGCCCCCATCGGCATTGTGGTGTCCATGGCGCTCACCGCACTGGCGGTGGTCGGCATCTGGGAAAAGGACCGGCCCAAGTATTTCGGCGTGGGCGGGCAGCAGGAAAAAATTAAAATGTCCGAGTACGTCCAGATCATCCGGGCTAACAAGCCCATGCAGCGGCTGATGGTGGCGGGGGCGGGGTGCAAGCTGGCCTTGGCCATCGCCACCCACACGGCGGTGCTGTGCATGCTGTACGGCTGCATGATGGACAACTACGACGGGCTGTACCTGCCCATGATGATCGTGGGGTACGTGTGCTCCGCCCCGTTCTTTCTGCTCACCATCCGCACCTCCCAGAAGAAGGGACAAAAAGCGTCCCTGGTGCGCTATGTGGGGGTGGCCCTGGCCTGCTACGCGGCGGTGCTGGCGCTGCTGCTGCTGTGGCGGCGGGGCGACCCGGCCTGGAACCTGACCATCTATACGGGCGAGCTGTTCGGCGGGGACTTCAAGCTGTCCCTCAACCTGTACACCATCCTGTTTATCGCGTTCTTCGGTGTCGGCTACGGGGCGTACTACTCCACCGCCGATATGCCCATACCCATGGTGGCGGACTGCTCGGACTACGAGACCTACCGTTCGGGCCGGTATATCCCCGGCATCATGGGCACGCTGTTCTCCCTGGTGGACAAGCTGGTGTCCAGTCTGGCGTCCCTGGTGGTCACCATCGCGGTGTCCTTCCTCGGCCTTTCCGCCATCCCGGACCAGTATTCCCCCTATGTCCCCGGAATGAACTGGGTGGTGGTGGCGCTGTTCTGCGTCATTCCCATGGCGGCGTGGGTGGCCACGCTGATCGCCATGAAGGGCTATTTCCTGACGGGGGAGCGGATGAAAACCATCCAGGCGGTGAACGCCGCCCGGAAAGAGGCCGTGGCCCGCGGTGTGGCGTTGGAGGAGGCCATGGGGTCGATCACGGACGATACCGTATGGACTCTTTGAAGGAGGCCGCGGCCTACTACGGCATGAGCGAATCCAAGGTGAAAAGTATGCTCTACCGCACGCGGCTGGGGCTGAAAACCTATTTGACACAGGAGGGATTTAACGTATAAACGCGGAACACATCAGCGACGCCCTGAATCTGCTGGACGACGACATCGACGAGGTCAACATCTACAGCGGCTTTAACTGACCAGGCCGGACAAGGGGCTTGACGGGGCGTTTGCCAGAAATCATAGAAAGGATCGCGGGGAGTTCGGATTATCGCTTGACACCCTTTCCGGGGCTTTGTATAATGTTTTTATGGGAAAAGCTCCGGCCTGGGCCCTGTTTCGCGGCGTGGCCGTCCTGCTTTTCCAAAATTCTCCGGGAGGGCGGCGGTCGGATGCAATTTGTCAAGGGCAACAATCTTCCCCGGGTCAGGGCGGCCAACCGGTCTTCCATCCTGCGCATGGTGTACCACTGCGCCCCCATCACCCGCGCGGATATCGCCAGACGGCTGGGCCTCACCCTGCCCACCATCACCACCAACATCAGCGCCATGATTGCCGGGGGGCTGGTGCGGGAGCTGGACCGGCCGGAGAACGCCGACCAGCGGTCCGGCCGGAAGAGCCGCCTGCTGGACATCGTGCCCCAGGCCCGCAAATACGTGGGAGTGGAGATGCAGGGGACGGACAGCGCCGTGTGCGTCACCGATTTCCGGGGCCAGGTGCTGGGGCGGGCGGAGGCCCCGGCGGCGGACCGGGACTATGAGCACAACCTGGACATGACGTGCCGAATGGTCCGGGACCTGCTGGCGCAGTTGGGGCTCTGCTTTGACGACATCGACGCGCTGGGTTTCTGCCTGCCCGGACTGGTGGACACCGAGGGGGGAATCCTCCGGGTCCGCCCCAGCTTCAACTGGTTCGACAAAAACATCCTGCGGGATGTGCGCCGCCGCCTGGGCTTCGACCGGCCCATCTGTGTGGAGAACAATGCCTGCGCGCGGGCCTGCGGCGCCTCTCTGTTCCAACGGGAGCTGCTCAACGATGTGCAGACCTTTGCCTACCTGTTCATCCACACTGGAATCGCGTGCCCGCTGATCCTGAACACCTCCGGCTCGTACGGCTCTATTGTGGGGGCGGGGGAGGTGGGCCATATGGTGATGGAGCCCAACGGCCCCCAGTGTACCTGTGGAAACCACGGCTGCCTGGAGGCCATCTCCAGCAACCGGGCCATCATCAGCCGGTGCATGGAGGCGCTGGCCAAGGGGGAGGCGCCCATCCTCCGCTCCTTGTGCCCCAAGGGGGAGGCCCCTACCATGGACCAGATTCTCCAGGCCCAGGAGGCGGGGGATCCGGCGGTCTATCTTATCGTGGAGCGGGCGGTGTATACGCTGGGGGTGGCTATCGCCAACATCGACAATTTCACCTGCCCCCACACCATGCTCATTGACGGCAAGCTGTTTGGCAATCCTGCCAACCGCCGGCAGCTTCTGGACGTGGCCCGCCGCAACATCTGTAACGTTTCCCGGGGAGATACCGATTTTATCTTCGTGGAGCCGGACCGATACAGCGGGGCCAGGGGGGCGGCGGCGGTGGCCATTGCCCACGGCCTCCAGACCTGCGCGGAATAAGTGGAACAAATTGGGAAAGCGCCTTGCGGCAAGCCCGCAAGGCGCTTTATTTATCCGATGAGCCGTCTGCCCCGGCAGAACACGGCGCTGACCTGGTTTTCCCCATCCAGCAGGACCAGGTCCGCGTCCTTGCCGTCGTCAATGGAACCCTTGCGGTCAAATACGCCGATGAGCTTCGCCGGGTTCTCCGTCAGGGCGGGCAGCAGCTCTTCCATGGTGAGGCCGGTGAAGGCCAGCAGATTGCGCAGGGCGGCATCCTGGGTCAGGGTGCTCCCCGCACGCACGCCGGTGTCCGCCAGCTTGGCGTCGCCGTCCTCCACCACCACCTGATTGACCCCCAGGTGATAGTTGCCGTCGGGCAGGCCCGCAGCCATGATGGAGTCGGTGATGGCCACCACCCGGTCCGGTCCCTTGGTTTTAATGAGCAGCCGCACCGCGCCGGGATGGAGGTGCCGCCCGTCGCAGATCATCTCACAATACACGTCCGACTCCAGCACGGCCCCCATGATGGCGGGGCGGTGCTGGTGGAACAGGGCCATGGCGTTGAAGGTGTGGGTTGCGGCCCGTGCCCCGGCGGAGACGGCCCTCATAGCCGTCTCGTAGTCCGCGCCGGAGTGGCCGATGGCGGGGACAATGCCCATGTCACGGGCGGCGGAGATCAGCTCCGGCGCCCTCTCCACCTCCGGGGAGACGGTGAGGTAGCGGATATTTCCCTCCGCCCGTTCCTGGTAGGCGCGCAGCAACGCCGGGTCGCCTGGTTTCAGCAGATGCTCGGGCATAGCTCCCTTGTACTCGGCGGCCAGGAAGGGGCCTTCCAGATGGACGCCCAGCAGCTCGGCGGTGGGCTGGCCCGCCGCTTTGTGGGCCTTGAACTGGTCGATGCACCAGTTGGTCTGCTCCACCGTGTCGGTGAGCACGGAGCACAGCCAGGAGGTGGTGCCGTTCCCGGCAAAGAAACGGCACAGCTTTTCCAGAGCGTCCGCGTCCGCGCTGTTCACATCCACTCCCACGCCGCCGTGGGTGTGCACGTCAATAAAGCCGGGGACCACCTTCTTCCCGGCGGCGTCCACCGTCTCCGTCCCCTCCGGCAGGGGAGCGCCGGGGGGCAGCAGCCGGAGGGTCCCGCCGTCGATGCCCACGGTCATAGGCTGGAATCGGCGGCCCAGGTAGACCTGGCCGTTTATGATGCAAGTCTGCGGCATACGCCCCTCCTTTCCGTCAATCGGCGGGGCGGGCTACGAACTCGGTGAAACGCAACAGGGCGTCCGGGTGCTCCTGGAGCAGGGTGGCGGGGAAGTGGGCGGACACGTCGCCGTAGGCCGCGTGGCGCACCACGGCCCGGTGCCAGTTGCGGAAGCAGCCCAGGCGCACTTTCCGGGCGTTATAAATCTCGTTCATGCCGATGGTGACGCACCAACGGGGCATGTCGTCCAGCGCGCCGTTGAAGTCGCCGATGGCGTTGGCCGTCCGGGTCTCCGGGGTGATGGGCAGAACCCGGGTGCGCAGGGCCTTGAATTGCTCGGGGGTCAGATCATCCCGGGCCTCGTTAAAGGCCAGGTGGCCGTTGATGCCGATGCCGCCAAAGCAGATGTCCACCCCGCCCAACTCCTCCACCAGCCGAGTCATGCGCTCCGGATCCTTGGGATCGGGGAACACCCGCTGTTCCTGGGGCATGAGCAGCTTGGGGCGGATTTTGGTGTACACGGTGCGGTCCATGAAGCCCCGGAAGCTAAGTGGGTGGTCCTTGCCCACCCACTCCTTCTCGTCCGTCAGGTACTCGTCCATGTTGAGGAACCAGACGTTTTTCAGGCTGATATTCCCTTGGTTGATGAGGTCCACGAAATAGGGGTACTGTCCCACCGGGCCTACGGGGCAGATGAACACCGTCCGCTCCCCCAGGGCGTTTTTCCGCTGAATCTCGTCTGCCATCTCCCGGGCGATGGCCTGGAACACCGCATCGTTGTCCGCCAGCACCTGGATGGGCAGCTTGGGGGCCGCCAGAAGCTGCTCCCGGTCATAGTAATAGTAATCGTGACGCATGGGGAATTCCTCCTCGTTCGCTTTTGCGCCGTTGCGCAAGCCGGACCCCGTGGGACGGACTGAACTGCCGTCCCACGGGGTCCGTTCCTATGTGTGAAACGCTATTCGGTTGGGGGAGCTGCTTACTTCAGGGCTTCCTCCATGACGTCGAAGAGCACGAAATCGCCCACGTCCTCCTTGGCCTGGTCGGCTTCGATGTTGCCGCCCTGCACCATGTCGTTCTGCATCCCCTCATAGTAGCCCTTGATGGTGTCGTCCTTGAGGCCGCTGCTGAGGTCGGCGATATTGAACCAATGGGCATCGCCCAGCTGGAGCTGGTTGGATTCCAGGCTGGTTTTGGTCTGGTCGGCACAATACTGGGCCACGGTGTCATAATTTTCCTCCTTGGAGCCCCAATCCATGCCCTTGTACAGAGCGCGGCTGAAGCGCACCAGGATGTCGTGGTTCTCTTCGGCGTACTTGGGCAGGCAAATCCAACTGGAGATGTTGGTGGAACCATCGGCGAACTCGATCTCGTAAGAGCCCTCCACCTGCTGGAGAATCTGGCCGGAGTAGGGGTTCCAGCACACGGCGGCGTCAATGT
>CAJTTS010000067.1 GCA_910579155.1 uncultured Oscillospiraceae bacterium
CGGAATAAGGTTTAATGCTTTTGTAACATCTGTGCGCGAACTTCTGTAATAGGATCCCGTTATTCTGATTCCTGCAAGGGATATCCTTTCTTTTTCATTCTATCCTCCATCCTCAAGAGCCGGGGCGCATTGCAGCTCCGGCTCTCCTTCTGCTTATAGGAAACGTGTCCCTCCTGGGTGGCGGGACACGTTTACATTAATTCCACCTTTGATATTTGTCCCCATTGAATCACAAACCGCCCATCAATGATTCGGTTGGTATGGTAGTGGCCCAAAAACCAGGAGGAAAATCTGCACCGCTGGCGTACTGTTTCCAAAAAGTCGGTGAGCGGATCTGGGCGATAATGAAGTTCGATCTGGGGAAGGATGCCGCTGGGGGCGCAGTGGGTGAGGATGCAGTTTACCTGCCATCCGGCCCGTTCCAGATTGGCTTCCGCTTCGGCATATTCCGCCTCGCTGGGCATCTCCTCGGGCCACCAGGAGTGGCCCAGCACCCGGAACATGGCGTTCATCCGCCTCATCGTCCAGTAGCGCCGCTCAAAGTTCGGAGCCGCGGGATCAAGGATGCCGTCCTGGATATCGTGGGAGGCGGCCCCGCCCATGGTGAACCAGGTGAGTCCGCCGATCTCGAATATCTGGCCCCGCATCAGGTGGAGGACATGGGGACGCACCACATGGACCCTGCCGCCGTGCCACTCCCGCTCAGGGTAGGCGCTGAGCAGGCCGAAGTTCTCGTGGTTTCCGCAGACAAACAGGGTGGTAAAGGGCTTGTCCTCCAGCCAGTCCAGCTTGCGTCCGTCCGTCTGCTCCCCGGCCCATACACCCCCAAAATCGCCAGCGATGATCATACAGTCGTTCCGATCCATCCCCTTCAGCTGGGGATAATTCCTTGTTGTGAACCGCTGAAAATCGCCGTGGGTATCGCCTGTGACCCAGATGCCCATCTTGAACCGCCCCTTTCCGCGTTTTTTTGCAGTACCAATGATACCACAGTGTCTGGCCAATAGCCATCAGCCATAACCAACGAATCATCGGGCTTGGAGTTGGGCACATTTCATGATATGGCTGCTATTTCCTGGTTGCAGAAAAACGGGGACCACCCTGTTTGAAGCAGGGTGATCCCCGTGGCATCTGAAATCAAGAAAATTCAAAGGACGTTGTATTCCGGCCCTTCGTTTGCCTGCATTTGACACTACTTCCCCAGGCGTGGGCGACAGACTGAAACCGCGCTGTGCGCGTCACGGGAATTTCACCCCTCCGAGGTTCTCTCCGAGCTGCCCGCAGGCAGGAGTATCATTGTGTACTGACGAGGTCGTTGCGAAACAGCTTGTCCTGCTGTTTTGTGGACGGATGGGTACCGCTCGCCGCCTTAGTTGGCCGTCTTTGATGGGGCCCCCCCCACAGGCGGGTCTTGGCGCATCCTCCAGAGTCGCTTTGCACTTTTTGGGTGCTTCGCCAGGGAACGTATTTCAGTTGCCGGATGTGAAATTTTCAAGGTGCAAAGGAAGAAGGCAAAGGCCCCCTCACTGTGTAGGCAGCGAGAGGGCCTTTTTTATGCTACTTTTTGAAAAATTTTTTTATCCGATTTATTTTTCTTGAAATGACGGATTGATTTAAATGTAGCAACAAAGCAATTTCTGTCTGTGTACACCCCTCAATTGCATATAACGTAAGCAGCTCCAGGTCTTGTTTCGAGAGCCTTGACAGTTTTTTCAAAAGTCCTGCATCCTCAATGGTATCAATCCACGCATACCGGCCTTGAAAGTCCTTCTCATCAAAAACAGCAGAAAGCGAAGTGAACTTTTTAAACAGGTTGCTTTGCTGTCCTTCCAGATCGCCGCTCAGGTATGTATCCGGCAGATCCTGCGTGTGGTTCTCGTAAGTTCGGCGGGAAAGGAACATACCCCAATCATAGCTGTGCATGGCCTCAATTGCGGAGGGGTCCATACCGGCATCCGCATATTCTTTCTGGAGGATTTCCCACTCCAGGTCAAACTTCTTTTTTTCTTTCGCATAGTTAAATCCCATGCGTTTGGCCTCCTGTTCTTCTGAAATCATGGAAAACCTTGATTTCAGAAGCGGAGGGGCCCGGCAATGGGGCAAAAAAATCCGGCACCATTTGAAGCAGCTGAAGGTAACACTATGTCGGATAGTGGCGAATAATGTCGAATTTAGGAAGGGCGCAAACACCCAATGTGTTTGCGCCCTTCCTTCTAAAAATCCTATTAGTTTGTTATGACCATTCTTCCGTAGATCGCCGACCGGCGGTGGCAGTGGATGGACTTCGCTGCCCAACTTAATCTTTATATCTGGCAACACATACAGATGTGTTGGGCAAGCGGTGGAGGCGGGGGACTCTATATCTCTCCGCGCTCAATCAAAGCGAGATGCACATCGCCTCAACCCGTGGCCTTGCGGCTGGATCGCGCCACCGATCCAACTTAACGACAGGGTGCATCATGTAGAACGGCGGGCTCTGAACAGGAGAATGACGCTGCGCTCGGTTATCGGCCCTTGGATTCAGACACATTTACATCCACACCCAACTCCTGCAGCTGCCGTCGTAACAGGTCTGGGTCGCCATGGTAGACGATGCCTGTGAAGCCGCACTGTATTGCGCCTTCTACGTTGAGAGGCGTATCATCAATGAAGATGCATTCAGCTCCCTCCAATCCCAATTCCTCCAGAAAACATCGGTAGATCCCCGGTTCGGGCTTTAGCAAATGATGATCGGCGGAAATAAACTCTCCATCGAAAAAACGAAGAGCAGGAATATTTTTTCGAAAGCTGTGGAAACGAGTGCTGGTGTTGGACAGCAGATAGATGCAATACCCTTTCCCCTTAAGCTCTTCCACCAGATTATAAATGCCATCCAGCGGCGGTACATCCTGATGCCACTTGTCCAAAATATCTTGAACCGCATGGTGCAAGCGCTCAGGCAGACGGGCGCACACTGCCGACACAGCCTCCGCATCGGTAATGACACCCCGATCCATTTGGACCCACTCTACGGAGCGAAACAGCTCCCGTCGGACAAGCGCGCGATCCTCTGCGTCAGGGACAAACCGGGTGGTATATCGCTCAGCGTCAAAGCTGATAAGCACACCGCCCATGTCGAACACGATATTTTTTATCATGCAATGGAAACCTTCCTTTTGTCGGCATTAAACCCAATGATCAGCAGGATGCCGTTGGCGATGGTATTAAACTTCCCCTAACCCAAACTTGAGCAGCTGACATTGCAGACCTCCCCATATCCTTGGAGGAAAGCATCCAGCTCTTGAATGGTGATCTCCCGCATGGTGCGAATGGTCGCATCATAGCTGACATTTCCATTTTCGTGGTACTGAATGCTGCATTCGACAACCTGCATTCGATGCTGGTGAACAAAATCGTTCCAGGCTGTTTTAAGCCCACTGCTGTTGTAAACGGTAAAGCTCAGACGGCAAACGGAAAGAGTGTCTGCGCCTACAACGAATTTGTGCATCACGATTTGGAGAACTGTAACCAAAGCGGTCGTAAATGCGCCGAGTATGTACATTCCAGCTCCGATGGCAAGGCCAATGCCAGCTGTAGCCCACAATCCGGCAGCAGTGGTCAGCCCCTTGATCGAATTGCCGTGCTTAAAGATGACCCCTGCACCCAAAAAGCTGATTCCACTTACCACTTGCGCCGCGATCCGAGAGCCGTCAGAACCACGCACGCCGTTTAACAGAGCGCCCGACGCGTCCACAACATCGACGAAACCATACTTTGATACGATCATCATCAAAGCGGAGGCACAGCACACGATGATATGGGTACGGATTCCTGCTTCCTTGAAACGACGGCTCCGTTCCACACCAATCAGCGCGCCGCACAGGCAGGCGGCGATCAGGCGGGCAAAAAACTCAATGTATTGCCAGAAGGAAAACTGGCTGTTCATATATTGTGCTAAAATAGTTCCACTCAAGGTCTCCCACTCCTTCGCAATGCGAATTTTTAGGCTGATTCGCAGCTTACGGTTGGTACTGACGATAATCGTCCAGCGTTAAGAGACCGTAGGCCCGTGCCGCTCCCACATAGACGTACTTATATTCGTTTGCTCCGGCCTCCACGTTTCCGCTGCCAGACGAGTGGACTTCAATCGGATAGCCCTTCCCGTCAGCGAGGGCATTGAAAATGGTCTGGCCGCGCATCACATGACCAGTACTGGCCGCAATCAGCAGGTTGTGTAGATCCAGTTCTTCAATATGCTTGAACGCGCCGATGGCATTCCCCACCGTATCCCGGGCTTCCGTGTCCAACAAAATTCGCTCCTCCGAAATACACCAGGCACTTCCCTCCGGCTCCAAGCCGAGAGCAATGGCAAGCTCAGTGGAGTGCTTGAGCAGGTAATCCTTCATCGTCTCAGCCTCGGAAAAGTCGTAGTCGATAGCTCCGCCAGAGATAATAATCTTGGCATCGGGGCAATAATATGCTCCCTTGACCGCTTCCTTGAGCCGCAGCACGCCGGAGGCGGAAAGCCCGCCCGTTGCAGTGGGGGAAACACCCAGGACAACAATCACGTCAAAGTCCAGGCCATCCGTAGACTCAAGGGCGTTTCCGGCCTCCTCGCTGCGCCAGCGGTCTACCTTTTCGATCAGCGCCGCCAAGTCGCTGTAGCACGGCTCCGAAACGTTTTTCAGCGCTTGGAGCCGCTGCTGAGACTGATCTTCGTTGCCCATGAAATGCTTGATGTACGCCGACAAGCCCAGCGCGTAGATATCGTCAGGATTGACGCGCAGAACGCTGTCCAGTGCCGCCAGCGCCTCATTGTACTTGGAGTTGGTCAAATACACCTCAGCCTGGAGACGAAAAGTATTCAGGTGCAGCGGTTCCTCCCGCGTTTTCTGATCCAGCGACGCATACAGCTCCGCCCACTGCCACTGACGGAACAGCTTGACATCTTCCGCCAGGTATTTGTCATCCTCAAAAGAGGCTCCATACATCGGCACAAGCTGCTCAATTGCCTCCCCCCGGTCAGAGCCGTCCTTGGCCTCGGGGACAGGCATGGGATCCGCAAGGACAAATGGGAGGGTTTCGTTGACAAAAGCTGTGGGCACCGGCTCGGCTAAATTTTCTCCTCCACAGGCCGTAAGGAGGGAGGCCAATATGCAGGTCACCGCAAGGAGCGCTATGATGGAAGTTTCCTTTTGCTTCATCCTGTCGTCACCCACCGTTTCTCCGGCTGTCCCGATAGCGGGAGAGCAATTCCGGCCAGTCCGTCTGGATCACATCGGTGCCCTTGTCCAGGAGCACGCCCCAGCCTTGGTCAAACCCTTCCTTTACGGAGCGGTCATCGTCGTAACCCGCAGTCATGATATGTTTTTCCAGCCCGGACAGGGTAATAGCGTTGTACCATACAAAAAAGCCTTTTTTGTGCAGTTCGTGGATAAGCGCGTCCTGCCACAGGCTGTCGTCCTCGCTCTTGGCAATCAGCTCGAACCCTACCAGGTTGATGTTCTCATAGGACAGTACCAGGTCAATGTCTGCTGGCTTTTTGATGATCGGCATAAACATAAATTTGGTAGGTTCATTCTCGTACTGATCCAGCAGGTCTTCCTTTGCGGGCGCCTTCAGCAGGGCCTGCTGGAGGGTGTGAGGGTATTTCTTCAGCAGAGCAAAGGTCTCCTGGAGCTTTCCCCAGGAACGGTCCACGTTGTATAGCTCCCCATTCGAAAATGATGCCAGCACATCCTCCAACCGCTGCACTCCGCAGCCAGACGGCTCCCAAATGGAATTGTATTGCTGAAGCTCACCGATCACACGGTCACTGAACTGCTCAATATTGGGGTGTACGCGCAGGTTCATATCTTCCGTGGTGTCGTGGAAGCAGTAGAGGGTCCCGTCCGTGGAGCGGGAGACATCCAACTCAAACATATCCGCACCCAAAAGCAGCGAGGCTTTGAAAGCAGACAGCGTATTCCCGATGATATTGCCGCACCGGGCCCCACGGTGCTGGGCAATCAAACAGCCTTTTTTCTGAAACTGTTGGTTCAAATTTTCGTTAATGGCCCTGTATTTTTCTTTTCCAAACATGATTTACCCCTTTTCCTCATTTTTAAAGTTTCCCCGGCGGAAGCCCGCCGGGGAAGTACGCATCAACCCTTTGCGACCCTCAGCCGCTTCATTTTTTCGATATGGTTCATCATGCGTTTTGTTTTCCGGGCGTTGTTGGACGCTCCTTTGCGCCCATAGACAAAGTAGACCACCAGTCCGGCAATGATCATCATAATGACCGCATAGACAAAGGACACTGCGGTGGAATTGGGATCGTAATTGTCCGTGGTCAAAGTTTTGATCGTGACGCCCAATGTGTTCACCGTGGTGGGAGCCAGAAGAACGGAAATGTCGTATTCACCCAGCGTGCCGTTGAATTCCAGCGCCCAGAGAGCCAGAATCGTGGGGATAATGATGGGCAGGAGCACGTGGATGAAGGTATAGAACCCCCCGGCCCCCAGGTTCTTGGCCGCATCTTCCAGCGAATCGTCGATGGAATAGAAAGCGGCCTTTGTCATGCGGAGGGTATAGGGGATCTTGTTCACCACATAGCCCAGAATAAGGAGATAAATCGTTCCGCCCAGCGTGGCGCCAAATACGGTCCATTGGCTGTCATTGTAGGTTTGCAGCAGTCCCACCGAGATGAGAATGGCGGGAAGGAGCCAGGGGATGAGCAGGAAGAACTCCAGGGATCTGGCAATCCGGCTCTGTTTATACTTGGTAATGATCCGGCAGGCAAACAGGATAAGGATAATCACCAGCGTCACGGAGACGATTCCCAGGAACACGCTGGTCAGCATGGGTCCATAGTTGTCTGGATTTGAGAACACCATAATATAGTTGTCCAGCGTAAAGGCATCCAGGCTCAGCGTCCCGGTGTTGATGGCCCTGGTATTGGTGAAGGAGAACAGCACGATCATGCACACCGGGGAGATATAGATAAGGAACAAAACATAGGCCAAAATATGCATTAGGACATTAAATACAGGATTTTTGATTTTCTGCTTCACAATGCGGGTTTTGACCTTAGAGATGGACATATAGTGTCCGCGCCGCTCAATATAGTTCAGCCCCATCAGCAGCGCGAAGGAGATCAACCCCAGGAATATGGACAGCACCGAGCCGAGCGTCCTGGTATAGTCCATCTTAACAAACGTAATGACCACGGGGTTAATGGTTTGGAACTGGGTTCCGCCCACGATCAAAGGAGCGGCCATAGCGCAAAGGCCCTTGATGAAGGTCAGAATGGTGATGGAGAGATAGGAAGGAGCCAGTGTGGGAAATACCACTTTGAACAGGATACGCGATGTGCTGGCACCCATATTTCTGGCCGCCTCAATCGTTTGGTAGTCAATTTGCTGGAGGGCGTTGCGCAGAAACACGACATGGTTGGTGGTGCAGGCGAAGGTCATGATGAACAGGACGGCCCCATATCCCTCAAACCAGTTGTGGGCCACATTGGGGAATATCGTCTGCAGAATCTTGGTAAACATGCCAACCTCGCCGTAGAGGAACTTGAAGCCGGAGACCAAAATCATGCCTCCGTAGATCATGGTGGACATATAGCCGATCCGCAGGATTTTTGCGCCCTTGATGTCAAAGAATTCCGTGATGAACACCACCAGCGTCCCCACCACGTTAACGGTAACACACATGGAAATGGCCAGGATGAAGGAGTTTTTGATGGCCTGCATAGCCCGCTCCGACTCCAGAATTTTCTGGATGTTTTCGCCAAGGCTGCCGCTGAACAGTACGTCAGCAAACAGATTTAGGTTGGGGTAGATGAGAAATGCAAAAATGAACCACGCGAAGAAAATGCCCTCAATCAGCAGAAAAATATTGCTCTTTTTGCTAAAAAAGCGCTTGATGCTAAACGGTTCCTTCTGCTGTAAGGTCGCCCCGCCCACGTTGGGTCCTGCCATTGCTGTTCCCCCTTTCCAAAATTAGTAAATGATTATTTCCGTGCCACAGCAGCCTTACCTCTGTTCTTTGGAGCGGACGGCTCCGTCTCCTCCGGCTCGGGGGTAAAGGATTGGATATCCTGGGGCCTTATGCTGAGGGTGACTTTATCGCCCACGTTATGAACCTCTACGGCGTCGTTCTTCTCAATCTCCTTGATGACGCTTCCACCTACGGCCAGGTAATATTTGATATACATACCGTAGTATTCAATGCTTTTGACGGTGGCTTCCGCCGTAAAATATTCCTGGCCCATCCTGCCCATGTGAACCTTTTCCAAGCGGATATAGTGGTGTTTCTGGGAATCCAACTTCACACCCCCGATTCCGCTCCGATTGATGGCGTCCACCAATTCGGGAGTCAGCTTGTTCACGTCACCGATGAAGTTGTTGGTGTACTCCGTGCGGGATTTGTTGTAGATTTCATTTGGTGTGCCGATCTGATCCACCACACCCTTTTTGAACACGCAGATGTGGTCGGAGAGGGTAAGCGCCTCCTCTTGATCGTGGGTGACGTAGACCATGGTGATACCCAGCTTCTTCTGCAGCTCCTTCAACTCCCCACGCAGCTGGACGCGCAGCTTGGCGTCCAGGTTGGAAAGAGGCTCGTCCAGGCAGAGAATGGGCGGGTTGCTGGCCAGTGCCCGGGCAATGGCCACACGCTGCTGCTGGCCGCCGGACAGTTCGGAGACGTTTTTCACCAGCTCCACATCGGTCAAATCCACCTTTCGGGCGCATTCGTGTACGATGTCATCAATCTCAACCTTGTTCTTTTTCTGCACCTGAAGGGAGAAGGCAATATTCTGGTAGACGGTCATGGTGGGGAAGAGGGCATAGGACTGGAAGACCATGCCGATGTTCCGCTTTTCCACGGGAATATCGGTAATGTCTTTACCGTTGATAGTGATTTTCCCGCTGGAGGGCTTGATGAAGCCCGTAATTGCCCGCAGGGTGGTGGTTTTTCCGCAGCCGGACGGCCCCAGCAGAGTAAAGAACTCGCCGTCCGGAATCTCCAGGGACACGTCCTTCAGCGCATGGAAGTCGCCGAAGTGGACGTTCAGTTTTTCGACTTTCAGCATCGCGCCATTCTCCTTTCCCGATCACTTCATGAATTGAAGCGTGATATACTCCACCCACTCGCCCATGTGCTGCTGAGCCCACGCCCAGTCGATCTGCTGCTGGGGCAGTGCAGTATAGGTTTTGGCATCCTCGCTGGCACCGGCCTCCCAAGCCTCCTTGTTGGCCGGAGCGGTATCCCACGCCTGCGCCCAAGTGGTCTGGAACTCAGTGCCGCCGTACCAGTCCAGGAACAGGGCCGCTGTGATGGGATTCTTCGCACCCTTAATGATGCCGCAGCCGGTGATGGCATATGGAACACCCACGTCGGGAACCACATAGTCCAGCTCAACCTCATAAGTCTCGGAGTAGGACTTGATGCCGGAGGAGTACCACTGGCCGCAGTGGACAGTTTCCTGGCTTCCAGAGGTAGCGGCAATGGCGCTGATTACATCGCCCTCCGCAGACACGCCGTAGTCATACATCTTCCTGATCTGCTCCCAGCCCTCGGGGGACACGCCGTACTTGGCATCGTCAGCGTCGGACTTATAGCGGTGCAGAATGCCGCTCAGGTTAACCTGGGTTGTGCCGCCGGTGAGGGCAGACCAGCACTGGAACGACCCATGATATTGGGTGTTTTCATCCTGCCACAGGTCCAGCCAGTCACTGGGGGCCTGATCCTTGGTCCAGGTATTCTTGTCGTATACCAGCAAAATGGCCTCCTTTGTGATGGCGTGGAAATAACCGTCCGGATCATTCAGGCCCTCGTCCACAAGATTGGCCCAGCTGGGGACATACTGCTCCAGGAGCCCCTCGTTTTTGAGATCCTGCCAGCCCATGGCATTGAGACCGCACATCACATCGGCCTGGGGATTTTTGCTCTCGGCCTTGATTTTCTCGGACATGGCGGATGCACCGCCGTTGACAATGGTGATGTTGGTGAAGCCCGCTTCCTTCGCTTTCTTGGTCCACCAGTCCGAGCGGCCGCCGGAGCCGGAGTTGGTATAGACCACCAGGGGCATTGCCTTGTATTCAGCGATCTGCTCCTCCGTCAGCCCGGAGATGTCGATTGCTTCACTGGTTACCTGACTGGGCTCAGGATCTTTTTGACCGCAGGCCGTCAGGCTCAAGAGCATCGCGCCAACCAACAGCAAGCTGGAAATAAACTTCCATGTTTTCATTTGGTTTCTCTCCTCATAATAAATTTGTGAATTGCTTTAGACTCTCGCTATCTGTCAAGTCGAGCCGCAGAGGGGTAATTGTGATGAAACCTTGATTGCGGCAAAGGTTATAGTCGTTATCCCCTTGCGCAGGCTTTGGCGTCTGTGCAACGGAGGTAAAGCGAATTTTCGCATCTGACAAATCAGGCTGGTCCGGGAAATTGACGTTGAGGCACATGGCGCTCTTCCAATCGGCGTCGCAGATCAACTGCTTCAGCAGACCGGGCAGCACGGCCCAGTAGTTTTTTCCATGCTGCCTTGCGCTGAGGGCAATGCTGCGGATCCCATACATATTGGCCTCCAGCGCGGCTCCGACCGTCCCCGAATAGACGATATCACGCCCCAAGTTGAAGCCTCCGTTTACACCGGAAACCACGAAATCAATTTCTTTTGTGACAAATTTTCTAAAAAATTTTACGCTGTCGGAGGCTGTTCCAGTATGGGTGTATATATTCTCGCCCCTGCCGCTTTTTGAAAAGTTTTCCGCCACAATGTCATATTTCTGTGTTGAGTGAGAACTGCCGCTGCGCTCCCCATCTGGGACACAGGCAAACACGGTGCCAAAGGATTGCAGCGTGTTTTGAAGCGACAACAGGCTTTCGCTGGCAATCCCGTCATCGTTGACGATCAGGATGTTCATGTGTCAAGCAGCGGGGACCGGATCAACAGGAGCCGGGGCGGGGCTCATGTCATTGGCGCGGGTAATCCACGCATCCAGATGCTCACAGACCAGATCCCAGTCGATGTCCTGAGCCGGGATCGAACTGACTGTCAGCATATACTGGCGAGAGGGAATAATGCGGACAACCTGGTTCCCCTCCGCGTCAATGGCGGCGGAATAGTCCTTGTACTCGGAGCCGGAGCCGTTTTCGTCCAGCTCTTTCACATTTGTCTCGCTCCAAACGGAGGTGTTGGCAGGAATCAAGGTACGAGAGTGTTTGGACATCTCCAAAACGGTGGAAGCAGCGCCGATGTAGTCCATAAAGAGCTGACTGGCCTCCAGATTGCTGGTGGCGCTCATAATCGCCGCACCATAGATAAAGGTGGGGACATCGGAATATTTAATAACATCCAGCCGCGCACATTTGCCAGCCGCCCAGTACCAGGCCGCCTTGTCCATGCCGTCAGAGGCATAGTCAAGGGAAATCTGTGTGGCCGCGATATTGTTGATGTAGTCGCCGGTGGCGCAGACGTTCTTCTGCGTTTCCGCGTTGAGCCACTCCTTGCTGCGCCCGTCAATCATGGCCTGAAGCTGGTCCCAGCCCTCCTGGGTGACGCAGTCCGTGTCTGTGGCGGAGGGATCCAGGTAATTTGCCAAGAGGCCCACAAGGAAGGTCTTGTTGGCCAGATCATTCCAGTCGTTCATGTAGCGGTCCAGCTCATACTTGCCTATGTAGGCGGAGCCATCCTTCCACAGATCGGTGATGGCGGAGACGTCTGTGATCTCAATCCCGCCGAAGGTCTCCTTGTCCTTCTGCTTCTCCAGGTCGGCGGAGTCGTCCACCACGCCGGTCACGCGGTACATAGACAGAACCATATCCTTGGCGATAGCGAAATATTGGTTGTCGCCATCGTTCAAATTAGCGGCTACCTCACCGGCCCACTCCGGCACAAACTCTTTCAGCGCCGCCGCCTTTTTCAAGCCCTGGAGGCTGTAGGTGTTTAAGCCCACCACCACATCACAACCAGCGGCAGCGATGGCGGCGGAATCATTCTGGTCCTCAATTTTGAAAAACTCCGCGTTGGGGAACTTCTCCCGCACCAGGTCCTGGAAATAGTTCACTTCCTCCGCGTTGTCCCCGGAGCCCACGGTATACCCCTTGGCGGTATACTTGAAGTCCTCCGTGTAGCCGACCTTAATAGCGGCGTTGTAGAAATCCGCCAGCTGCTGTTCGGTGAACTCGCCCTTCCAGCCCGTGTCCTTCGGCTCCGGCTCTTGAACATCGGGCGTGTTCTGCTCCTGCCCACCAGACGGCTGGGCCGGTTCGGAGGAACCCGGCGCGGCACTTTGACAGGCTGCCAACATACCCAGGAGCATCGTACAGCAGAGCAGAGCCGCAAGAATGTGTGTGACTTTTTTCATAATTACCCTCCCTTTCTTAACGCCCGAGTCGAATTTGCGTGGCTCGAGGTCATAAAAAGCATAACACAGATAGTATAACGTGTCAATTATCTTTTTGAACAAAATGAACAGTCACCATTGTATAAAATGCCTAATTTATTGGTTATAACCCCAGTTATTATCTTTCTGTTTATTTAAAATTATAGTGATACGTTATATTTTAGTGGCACTTATTGATAAATAAACGTAGATAATCTCCCACTATTTTTACGATTCAATATCTGCTGCGCAGTGAGAAATTGTAACGTTTCAGAATGCGGAAGCTTCATAAGCTTTGTCGCAACATATAATTCTCGTCAAACTATTGAAAAAAGCGATCTGCTCCATTATAATTGTATTTATACTGCGGTTTCTTACGAGAGGAGGGAGTCTCTTTGGCAACAATTAAGGATATTGCCCGCGAGGCCGGGGTCTCGCAGGGAACCGTGTCCAACGTTCTCAACGGGAAGGGAAACGTCAGCAGCGATAAAATCCGCCTTGTCGAGGAGACGGCAGCCAAGCTGGGCTACGCAGTCAATCGGCGTGCGAAGATTCTTCGGAAGGGCGTTTCCAATACGCTGGCTGTTTTGCTGCCCAATATGTGTGATAAGCGGTATACCGATTTCTTTTCCAGCTTCAAACACTATGCGGAAAGCCGCCATTACTCCGCCAGCTTGTTCCTTACCGACGATGATGTCGAGATGGAAAAAACTCAACTCACAGCCATACGATCTGAAGGCGTAGCCGGTCTCGCCGCCTTCACCTGCCAGCCGGATGAATCGGCTGAACTTTATATCACAGCAGGATTTTCTTCGGACGAATTGGTCTTTGTGGAACGCAATGCCGGATCAAACTTCCACTATCTCGGCTTTGACTATGCCAAGGCAGGAACAACCTTAGCACAGGAGGCGTTGGCCAAGGGTTATCGCGAAGTCGTTCTGGTGACGGAAAGCTTGTCCTATTCCTGTGAACGCCAGTTTTTCCGCAGTTTCTGTGCTGTGTTAGAGGATACCACTTGCCGGGTTCGAGCTGTAGTCACCGACAGGCTTCACTGTAACAACACTTTTCTTCAACTGCTAAACGAAGGCACGGTCATAAACGCTATTTTTATGACAAGCTACAGCTTGGCCCAGGCTTATTTGAATATCCAAAAAACTTTTTTTCGCGGGCGGGAGAGCGAAATTTATACGTTATCCCCTCTGTTTACCATGCCGGCCAGGGATTTCAATAAGTACGAACTGAATTATCGTCTGCTTGGCAAACTCGCCGCCGAGCAGCTGATTACTCGCCGTCAGGTGCCGTCATCCCCAGAGATGCTGGTGTTAGAAAACGATGGGCTGCGCCGTTGGGGTGTTTCAATCCGGTCAGGCAGTTCGTGCAAGCGCATCACGGTGCTGACTCTGGACAGCCCCACCGCGCGAATCATGGAGAGCCTGTCGAAGCTTTACACCGACGCCACAGGAATTGAGATCAAAATCGCTGTCAGTTCCTATGACGGCATCCATGAAATCTTGAAAAGTCTCAGCGGAATGTCCGTATTTGACGTAATTCGTATCGATCACAGCTGGCTCTCTTGGTTCGGTGAGAAAATTTTCTTACCCCTCGACAACCTGGACACAGTTTTAGAACCTACGTTGAAAACATTTATTCCGGGCCTTATCCCCCAATACACCAACGTTGGAGACGTTATGTACGCATTGCCTGAGACCCCCAGCGCGCAATTGTTGTTTTACAGACGGGATCTCTTTGAGAATCCTGCGCTTCAGCGTCTCTATAAAGAGCAGAATAAGAGTGAACTGACGCCGCCAAAGACCTTTGAGGAATTCAACCGGCTCGCGCGTTTTTTTACTAAGAAGTATAATCCCCTCTCTCCGGTGAACTATGGCACCACTTTGACCTTGGGCAACAGCGGCGTTGTAGCCACAGAATACCTTACCCGATATTTCAGCCATACCAGTGATCTTTTTTCCCAGGAGGGTGATATTCTGATTGAGGGAGCCGCAGGTCTTGCGGCAATCCGTGAACTGGTGGAGGCCCGTCAGTATACGCCATCCAAACACAACGACTGGTGGCGGGAGACCGCCAGGACCTTTGCCCAGGGCGACACTGCTATGACCATCATTTATAGTAACTATGCATCGGAAATGCTCAACGCCAGTTCACATATTACGAATAAAATTGGCTTTGCAGTGGTTCCCGGGGGTAACCCTCTCATGGGCGGCGGCACGATTGGTATTTGCCGGAACAGCAAGCACCCACAAGAAGCGCTGGACTTTATCCAATGGGTTTGCAGTGAAGAGGTCACCACCGCTATGACGCTGATGGGCAGCGTTTCGCCCTGCCGGAAGACCTACGAGAACTACGAGGTGCTGGACACCTACCCCTGGCTTGTGCTCTCAAGAGACTGTATTTCCCTCTCCCATACCAATCGGATCCCGCCGGGTCTTACCACACATTTTGACGAGCGCGGTTTTTTGAGCATTTTGGGCATGGCTGTAAACAACGCCATTACCGGAACGATGGAACCAGAAGAGGCCATTGCGTTTGCGGCACAGGCATACCGGCATGCTTTTTTATAAAAAGTGTATTTTTAATCAGGTAGAGGTGACACCTTGCCGCCTCTACCTGATTTGGTATAAATTTGAGGAGAGACTTCCGTTTTCCCGCCAGCGACTGCTCTTTTCCACCAGCCCCGCCTTCACCAAATCATCCAGCGCCCGCTTCACCGTCGAGCGGGACAGGCTCACCCCAGCAGCGATGGTCTTGATCCCCGGCCAGCAGGTGCCCTCCTTGTTGGCGTGGTCTTTGAGGTAGATGTACACCGCCTTGGCCCGAGGGCCCAGCTCAGTGTCCTGGTAGATGGAATCGTAATAGGCCAAAATATCATTCTCCTTCCCCGGGCGGCGGCCCATTCTGCTTTTTCATATTGTCAGGAATTGTAGCCAGCGGCTGGCCCGCCGGTTTCTCCTGCCGGTCATACCTATCGTTCTTCTGCCCAGACCGCCTCTCCCGTGAGGCGCGGTCTTTTTCTTCCTCTGGAGGTGCTAACAAAAACCTGTTTTGAATCGCCTGCTCCAACTCCTGCCGTCCGGCGTAGTACACCTTCCGCTGCCTATGCTCCGGCGTCTGATACGGCTCCCCAAAGGTGATCCCCCAGTCCAGGAACAGTCGCAGCCGGGTTTTCATGGGATGCGTCCCGGTTTTCATTACCACGAATTCCCCCTTGGGGATGGACTTCAGCTCGTCCGGGGTCATCAAAGGCCGCTCCCCCATTTGCAGGGTCTGGGTATTTTCACCTTTACTCCGGCTGATGTACCCGGACTGTACCGTGTAGCTGCCAAGCGCCTTGGACAACACGTCCGCAGTCTGGCTGTTGGGAGCGAAGCCGCCAAAAATGGTGTCCTGCACGTTGTCCTGGATAATCTCCGAGCCCTCGCGACCATAATTCTTCTCCAGCTGGGCGAGGCTCTGGATGATGGGCACCAGAGTCAGGCGGCGGGAGCGGCCCGCGCTGAACAGCGGGAGGATGTCAAAGGGCGGCATGGTGCCCAGCTCGTCGCAGAACAGCACCACCCGATTCTTCAGCTTGCCGCCGTTCTCATCGGCCACGGAGAACAGCTCGCGGGCCAAATTCTGGATCATAAGCCCCGCCATGAAATTCTTCGTCTGATCTTCCTCGGGAAGAATCAGAAAGATGGCAGATTTGCGGCTGGCGAAGGTCTCGGCGTCCAGCGGGCTGTCGAAGCAGATGGTCTGCTCCAGCTCTGTATCGAGGAAGGCGTTCAGCCGGGACAGCACGGTGGACAGCACCGAGGCCATGGCCTGCTCCGAGGTGTTCAGCGCCGCTCCGGCGAACCATCGTGCCTTGTGCTCCGAGGGCAGGCGACCCATCAGCACCTGGAAACAACTCTTGCCCTTGGTGCCGGACGGTTCCAGCAGGTCCTGCACCAGCTTGAACACCGACACGATGTGGCGGCGCTCCCGGGGCTGGCCGTCGATCTCTCGGGGCGGCAAAAACTCCGCCAGGAGAAGAATCACAGCGGTGAGGAGTCCCTCGGCGGAATCGTAAAAAAACGCGTTCTGGCCTCGGCTCCCGCTGTCCCCGTCTGGGCTGATGATGGTCTTGGAGAGGATCTTGGCATATTTCTCTGCCTTGGCCCGGGCCGCCAGATTGTCCGGGTGATGGTTCGCCTCGTCCATGTAGTAGTTCACCAGCGTCAGGAAGTTGAAGCCGTCCGAGCGGGTGGGGTTTCGCAGGTCGATCACCGACACTGCGTAGCCATAGCACCGCTGGGCGATGGCCCCATAGTTCCGGGCCAGATTGCCCTTGGTGTCCAGGGCCAGAAAGCTCATCCCACAGGCGCAGGCGTATTCCAGATTGGGATACAGGAAGAACGCTGTCTTGCCCACGCCGGACGCGCCGATCATCAGGCAGTGGATGTCATCTTCGTCCACCAGGGCGGTAATTTTGCCCTTCTTTCCCTGGGATCCCAGCACCAGCCCCTGAGCCTTGGGCAGGTCTTTGCCCTGCCGCCACTGGGCGGGGTTGAAGGAGACGCGGGCGAAGGTCTTGCCGATCTCGGCGGGGGTGGCCCATCGGGCGGTGCCGTGCTGGCCGTCCCCCACGGGCTTGGACTTGATGCTGTCCAGCGAACCCCGCCCAGACAAAAAAGAAACGCCGCCAATGACCAGCAGGGCCACCGCGGCGACGATCAGGATGATGAATTGCTGGGGCATAATGCACCGTTCCTTTCACGATAATTTCTGTTCATGCTGAACCTCCTGCTCCTGTTCAAAATTCGCGCACAGATCGTCATTCCAGTCTTTCAGCACGGGCACCAGCGCGTTCACCGCCAGCCCCTTCTCCCGGACCAGCTTCGCCAGCCGCCGAGTGGCAAGCTGTCCCGCCTGGTCGTTGTCCAGCGCAAAGTGGACGGTGTCGATCTGCGGGCACCGCTCCAGCATCCCCAGCATGGGCTGGGAGGACGTGCCGCACAGCGCCACATAGCTGTACTTCGCCCAGGCGCTGTCATGAAACTTTGAGATAAACGACAGCATATCAATGGGCGCCTCGAACACCAGCAGGTGGTTGTTGGAGCCGGGCCAGTTGAAGGCGTAACGGAAGTCGCTGTCCTCCGCCGTCATGCGGAAGGACTTCCCCTGGCTGTTGGTGCTGCGCTTGTGGGCGTGGCGGGGCGTACCATCCCTGTCCATACCCACGAAGACGGCATTGTGGTATTTCTGATCCTCGTAGACCAGCCCCGCCCGGACGAAGGTGGTGAGGACGTCCCGATCCAGGTGGCGGTGCTTGAGGAGGTAAGCGAACACCCGCCGGTTATCTTTGTTGGCGGGCGGCAGTTCGAAGGGCTTCTTCACTTTTTCCCGGGGTGTATCTATCGGCGGATCGAGGATGGCCAGATCCTCGTTGAGCAGGGTGATCACAGCCTGTGGGTAGTTCATCCCGTAAAATTCCTTTAGGAACGTCACAGGTCCGCCACCCTTCTCGGCGGCGTGGTCGTACCACTCATTACCCCGGACGGTGACGCTGTGGTTGCTGCCTAAGCGGTACTCCGACCCTTCCCGGATCAACGGCTCCCCCTTGAAGCGGAGGAACTCCACCAGGTCTACCGCGTTGGCCTGGAGCTTCTGTTCTTCTGTGAAATGAATGTAGGGCATTGGGACACCTCCTGCGGAATTGATTTCCAGTAGAAAACGTGGTAAAATGACTGGGCATTTGAATAAAAGGCGGTGCTTTGCTGTGGTTGATAGGCTGTTTGAAGAACTGTGCGCGCTGGATGGGGTGGAAGCCCTCGCCCTGGGCGGCTCCCGCGCCGGGGAACATTTTGACGAGGCTTCCGATTATGACGTGTACCTTTACTGCCGGGAACCCATCCCGGAAGAAGCGCGGCGGGCCATCCTGTCCCGGTACTGCTCCGTCCTGGAGATCGGCAACCACTTTTGGGAATACGAGGACAACTGCCACCTGAATAACGGCGTTGATATCGACTTGCTCTACCGGGATCTGGACGCCTTTACCGCCGACGTAGCGGAGGTGGTGGAACGGTTCCAGCCCCGCAACGCCTACACCACCTGTATGTGGCACAACCTGCTCACCTGCAAGGTGGT
>CAJTTS010000068.1 GCA_910579155.1 uncultured Oscillospiraceae bacterium
TTTCTTTGCCCCTTCCAAATCCTCTCGGATCAGGTTATATTCTTCCCGGCTGATGTCATTTGGGTTTCCTTTTTTATCTTCCTCCTCGTCCTTTATGGCAAACATTTTTAAACAGGCACTCAGAGGATTTGACAGATAAATATCAATTTATCATTTTGTGATGCAACATATCAAAATACCTATTGCAAGGCCGTTGTAAAATCGCCGGAGTTTTTGCCGCCAACGATTAGGTCAAACGGGGACGGGAGAAAACAAGCTTGACAAGAAAAAAATCATATTGTATACTTGGAAAGAAAACGAGTTTACAATAGGAGTGACTTCACATGAGAACAAAATCCATTGCAGACACCCGGCGGCTGACCCTGTGCGCCGTGATGGCGGCGGTGATGTGCGTACTGGCGCCCATCGCCATCCCCATCGGGCCTGTTTCCATCACCGGAGGCACTTTGGCCATCTACCTGACGGTATATCTGCTGGGCGGCGTCTGGGGGGCGGCGAGCACCTTGGTGTACCTGCTGGTAGGTATGGTGGGTCTGCCCGTGTTCAGCAACTACATGGGCGGCATCAACCGGCTGGCGGGCCCCACGGGGGGCTATCTGATCGGCTACCTGCCCATGGCCCTGCTGGCGGGAGCGGTGGTGGAGTTTTCCCTGCGCAAGTTTAAAGATCAGGGGAGTACGGGCACGGCCATCGCGCTGGTGCTCCAGTTCCTGGGGATGGTGGCCGCTACCGCCACGCTGTACGCTTTCGGCACCGCCTGGTACTGCCTCCAGGCGGGGGTGGAGCTGCAAGCGGCCCTGGCCGCCTGTGTGATCCCCTTCATCCCCTGTGACCTCATCAAGATGGCGGTGGCGCTGGTGGTGGGCGTACCCGTCCGGCGGGGGCTGGAACGGGCAGGACTGTTGTAAATGGAAACGGGAAAGAACTCCTCCGGCAGTGCCGGAGGAGTTCTTACTATTCTTCATCCTTGTTTTGGCTCTTATCGGCTCCCCGGCCCAAGGGAATGAGCTTTGATCCGGCGCGGGGATATATATTTCCCCGCATTCTCTCTGTACGGCAATCAGAATATTGATAGATAGTTCCGCCGCCTGAAACATTTTCTCATACATTTCCTTGTAATCGGCCATTTTTATCACCTGATCACAGTATAGTTAAAATTAACCTTTTTACCAATAGGTAAATTTGACCTGCGCTATGATGACCTTGGTGATAAATATGTATTTGAGGATTCGAGATTTACGGGAAGATTCCGATTTGACGCAGAAAAAGATTGCGGAGCTTTTAAACACCAATCAGTCGAATTATTCAAAAACCGAACGCGGCGTGAAGGCCCTTTCGCTGGAGGAGGCCATTAAGCTGGCACAATTCTATAAAACCAGCGTGGACTACCTGGTGGGCTTGACTGACGAGCGGACACCGTACCCCAAATCCCACCGGAAATAGCTTGCATTTTCCACCGCGCGTGCTATAATATTATCAGGAACCTTTATTTCATCGTGTTCTTGAGGTGATTGATATGATTAGCGCAGTTTCCACCAACAGTCCCTATTCTACATACGGCGCTTACGGCGCGTCCTACGCCAACCGCGCCAGGACCCAAGGCGCGGATCAGGCCCAGTCGGCCCAGCGCTCTCTGGTGATGACCGCCCGCAAAGCGCCTCAGCCCGAGACCCCCGTCCAGCCCGTTGCCCCGGTCCGCGCCGTCAGCTCTCAGGAGGACCCCGTCCAAGCGGGCCTCCAGCGCTACAACGCCGATGCGTCGGAAGTGGCGGTGCGCATGCGCATCCAGCAACCCGGCGACACTGCCCAGCAGGGGAATGCCGCCCAGGCTGCGGGGCTGGAGAAGGCCCAGGCCCCCGGATTGCCCAGCGCCAAGGGCGACGCCATTCAGCAGGCGGAGGACTCCGCTGTGAAGGACGCCAAGAGCGCCCGGGAGGTCATGGAGGAGGGCGAATGCCAGACCTGCAAGGAGCGCAAGTACCAGGACGGCTCCGACGACCCCGGCGTGTCCTTCAAGACGCCCACCAATGTGGCCCCGGAGCAGGCGGCGTCCGCCATCCGCGGCCATGAAAACGAGCACGTGGTTCGGGAGCAGGCCAAGGCCCAGCGGGAGGACCGCAAGGTGGTCAGCCAGTCCGTGAGCTACCACACCGACATCTGCCCAGAGTGCGGCAAGGCGTATATGTCCGGCGGCACCACCCGCACCGTCACCAAGGCTGACAACAGCCAGCAGGCGGAGCAGCAGAACCAGCAGCAGGACCCCCGCAAGCCCTTCGCTGCGGTGGCGTAAGAACAACGGAAAAGAGCTTCGGGAGAGGGTTCCCGAAGCTCTTTTTTGCGTCTGCATTACGCCTTGGCCTGCCCCATGATCCGCCGGGAGAGGGTCTCCAGGGAGGCGATGGGATTGCTCCGTTTCAGGTGGGCAATGCAGCCCAGGCAGGCGGGAATGAGGAACAGGTCGGCACAAATCCACGCCGCCGGGGAGGCGAAGCAGGCGGCGCTGAAGCCCAGAGTGGGGACGAAGAAATAACCCACCACGGTCCGGGCGATCATCTCCAGCACGCCCGCCAGGATGGCGAAGGTGCTGAAGCCCATGCCCTGGATGGAAAAGCGCAGGATATTCACCAGGGCCAGGGGGAAGAAGAACGCGGTCTGGCAGACGATATACCGGCTGATAAGGCCCATCAGCAGGTTCAACTGAGGTTCGGAGGAGCTGAGGAACAGCATGGCGCTTTGGGGCGCGAAGAGGAGCATGGCCGCGAAGGCGATCACGGAGTACCCCAACCCCAGCAGGGAACAGGACCGCACACCCTGGGGCAGGCGGTCCAGCCGGCCGGCCCCTACGTTCTGGCCGCAGTAGGTGGCCATAGCGGCGCCCATGGCGTCAAAGGGGCAGGCCAAGAGCTGGTATATCTTGCCGCCGGTGGCCACTGCGGACACGTAGGTGCTGCCCAGGGCGTTGACGGCGGTCTGCATCACGATGGAGCCGATGGCGGTGATGGAGTATTGCAGCCCCATGGGCAGGCCCATAGCGCACAGGCTTTTGCAAGCCGCCCAGTCTGGCTTACCCTCCTCCCGGGTGACCCGGAGGATGGGAAACTTTTTCACCATATACACCAGGCACGCCACGCCGGACACCGCCTGGGACAGCACCGTAGCAATGGCCGCGCCGGCCACTCCGGCGTTGAACCAGAGGATGAAAATCAGATCCAGGAAGATGTTCAGCCCGGCGGACAAGGCCAGGAAATACACCGGCGTCCGGCTGTCGCCCAGGGAGCGGATGACGCCGGCCAGCAGATTGTAGAGGAAAACCACCGGGATGCCCATAAAGATAATGAAGATATAGGCGTTGGCGTCCTCGAAGAGGTCGGCGGGCGTATTCATGGCGGTCATGATGTCCCGGCAGAAAATGCCGGTGGCCACCGTCAGCACCAGGGCAATGGCAGCGGACAGATAGGCGGCGTTGGCCACGTACCGGCGCATCTGGGGATAGTCCTTGGCGCCCATCCGCTGGGCTACGGGGATGGCGAAGCCGGAACACACCCCCAGACAGAAGCCGATGACGAAGAAGTTGATGGAGCCGGTGGCGCCTACGGCGCCCAGGGCCTGCGCACCCAGCAGCTTGCCCACAATCATGGCGTCCACCAGGTTGTAGAATTGCTGGAACAGCAGTCCAAACAGGGTGGGCAGGGTAAAGCCCAGGATCAGCCGCATGGGGCTGCCTGAGGTCAAGTCTTTGGTCATAGTAGATTGCCTCCTTCCAAGGCGGGAAAACAGGATTGCCTCCCTGGGGCTGTAGCCTCGCCCCAGCTTCCGTCTCATTATAGTCATCTCAGCCTAGAATACAAGTGGTTTTTTTCACAAGTTTTTCTTCTGTTTTTTCTAGGATATGGCGAGATTACCAATTAAGAAAACAGAAAATATACAACTGAAGCCATTTAGACGGTTTTGCTTTGTTGAAAATGACAAGGGCTCTGTCCCCCGCTCCGGCGGGAGGCAGAGCCCTGTCTTTACCGTTTGAGGCCCTAGCGGCCCTTGCGCTTTTTGATCTCCTCACGCTGGATGGTGAAGATCGCCTGGAGGAGGCGGTCCTGGTCCCGGGGCGCCAGGGCCTCGAACTGGCAGCCGTAGCGGTACACGCCCTTTTTCCAGACGTCTGCCCGGCGGATCTGGCAGTTAAAAGCGAAGGTGGGCGCATTGGCCACCAGGGGGACGTCAAGAATGGCCAGGCGCTCCCCCTCTGCAAAGACCTCGGCGCAACTGATGAGCATCCCTCCGGCGCTGATATCCAGCACCTGGCAGGGGAAGAGCACATCCGGCCGCCCGCTCCGCTTGAGCAGCTTGCCGCACTGGGCCTTGATGTTCACGCTGATGTTCTGGCGGAAGAAGGCCCGCTGTTCCCGGGTAAAGGTGCCCTCCAGCCGGTCTACCTTCCACATCCGCATAGTGCTGCCGCACACCTTGCCCCGGAGGACCAGATTGCCTTCCTCCCGGTAAAAGCGTACCTTGACGGGCTTGTTCACCAGCACCATGGGCAAGGTGTCGTCGTTGGCCTCTTTGATGTATACTCCGCCGTTCTGGACCTTTTCCACCTTGCCCACGTAAATCAGGCGGTTTTCCGGAGTCATGACCTCAGCCATGATGCCGGGCTGGAGCTCGATTGATTGCTGTGCTTCGGGCCGCGCTTCCAATTCGTCGCTCATGGTTTTTGCCTCCTTATTCTATGATGCCGCGGGAGATCAATAGGTCATGACAAAGTGGAGGATCACCGCTGCCTCCGCCCGGGTGATGGACATGCGGGGATTCAACATGCCGTTGCTGCCGTTGACCGCGCCCATCTGCACCAGGGTGCTCACCGCGTCCCTGGCATAGCCGGACACCGAGCCGCCATCGGGGAAGCCGTTCAGGATGGTGGTTGAGGCGGAGCCGTGAATCTTGCCCGCCGCCTCCATGGCGTTTTTGACCATGACCATGGCGTCCTGCCGGGTAATGGGGCTGTTGGGCATGAAGTTTCTGCCGTCTCCGTTGACGATACCCATCTGCTTGGCGGCGGACACCGCCTGGGCATAGTAGGCGTTGGCGGGCACGTCGGCGAAGCCGGGGTTGGCGGCATTCCCGCCGCGGAAGTTGAAGATCCGGTACAGCATGAGGATGAAGTCGCCCCGGCGGATCTGGAGGCTGGGACCGTAGGTGGAGGAGGTCATGCCGTTAGTTACCCTGTTCTGGTAAAGGTAGTCCACCGACGCGGCCGCCCAGCCGTAATTGGACAGGTCGGTGAAGTAGCCGGAGCCGGAGGCCGCCGAGATACGGAAGGTGATCTGGCCGGACATCTTCTCGCCGCTGGTGCTGTATGCGATATAGGTGGCGGTGGCGTCCCCTGTGAACCGGCCCCTGGGCACAAAGCTGAGCTGGTCGATGCTGGGGGAGCCGGAGGCGTAGTACTTCACCCCGGTGGTGATCTGGGCGCCGGTGCCGTAGCCGCTGTAGTTGGAGTAGATGCGCCCGGCGCTGTCGCTGGGCAGGCCGGTAAACTCAATGTAGGACAGCGGTTTGGTGAAGATGCCGCAGGCCCCGCTGATACGGGAGGAGGACAACCGGTAGGAGTTGGCGGTGGTCCCGGTATAGTAAATGGTGTTGGGGTTGACCTGAATGGTGATTTCACCGGTATAGGACCTGCCGTTGGCGCTGTAGCCGGTGTACGGGATGCGCACGACGCCCGTGAAAGAGGCGTTGGCCAGGAAGGAGATGTTGCCAATCAACAGCGCGGAACTGGTGGTGCCGATGCGGTAGAAAGACTGGGCGGTGGAAACGTTGTTATAATAGGCGCTGTTTCCCGTGCGGTAGCGCAGGGTGCCCTGGCTGCTGGAGGGCAGGGAGTTGAAGCGGATATAGCTCAGATCCACGCCCATGGCGGCGCGGAAGGCGTTGTTGAACGCGGTGGCGTTCAGGTTCACCGAGGAGCCGCTGTTGACCGTGTAGTCATAATACGTGGTGTCTGTGCCCGGCCGGGTGCCTCCCTCGCCCACATAGACCGTACCGGTGAAGGTGGTACCCCGGGTGCTGTAACCGGTGTAGGCGATGGCGGTCTGGCCGGAGGAGGTGGTGGCGGGGACGAAGGAGACGCCGCTCAGGGACGGTGTGCCCGACACGTAGTAGCTGGTGGTGGACTCCACAGCGCTGTCATAGTTGCCGAAGCTCCGGTAATTATAGAACAGGGTGCCTTCACTGGAGTTGGGAAGGTCGAAGCGGACGTAAGACAGGGTCTCGCCGATGGTACGCAAACTGGCGCCGGCAAAGTCGGCGGCCAGGAACGTGGCCCAACCGTCCTGGGGGGCGGAGTAATAGATGTCGGCGGGATCGCTGGTGCCGGCCGCAGCGTTGACGTTGATGGTCACCACGCCAGAGGTACCGTTGTTGTTGGAATCCACGGCCCGGTAGCTGATCTTCACCGCGCCGCTGTAGCCGTGGGCGGGGACAAAGGTCACGTCGCTGATGTTGGGTTTTCCGTTGCGGTTATACTGGGTGGTGGACGCCACCTTCTGGCCGGGATGGGTGTCGTTGGTGTAATTTTCGTACAGGGTGCCCACGCTGGACTGGGGAGGCGCGAAGGTCACGTATTTCAGGGTGCGGCCCGTCCGGTTGACGCAGATGGCGTTGAAGTCGTCCGCCAGGAAGGTGACCGGGGCGGCGTTGGAGGTATAGGTCACATCGCTGTTGCCCTCGCCCAGGCCGGTGACCTTGATCGAGATGATGCCGGAGATGGGCTGGCCGTTGGCGTAACCGACGTAGCCGATCCGGGCCTCGCCGCTGAAGGTCTTGGCAGGCACGAAGGACAGCGCACCGACATACTCGGCGGCGGGGGTGGCGCGGTTGACGTAGTACCGCTCCTTCATGGACACGCCGGAGCCGGTGTCCGCGTCGGAGGTGTAGCTGTTGTAGACCACACCCTGAGTGGGGGAGATGAAGATGCCGGTGATATACTCCATCTGGCTGGCCCCGGCCCGGTCCCGGGCGATGTTGTTCATCTGGCTGATGACGCTGCTGGTGCCCAGCTTGATGGCGTTGCCCGCGTTGGCGCTGCCCGCGTTCACGATGGTGCCGGGGTCCTCGGTGACGGTGACGGTGCAGGAGGCCTTGTACTTCCCGTCCCGGGTGGTGGCGGTGAGGGTGGCGGTGCCCTTGCTGGAGGCGTTAACCGTGCCGTTTTCAATGGAGGCGACGCTGTTGTCGCTGGAGGTCCACCGCACGCTGGTGGCGGTGGTGCCCGCCGCCTCGCCGTAGGCGTTGGCGATGGTCAGGGACTTGGCCTCGCCCTCGTACAGAAGTAAAGAGGAGTCGGTGAGGGTGATGCCGGAGACCACCACCGTCAGCTTGTCGCTGAGGGGTTCGCCGTCCGCGCCCAGCACAGGCTGTCTGGTGGTGCTGTCGTACACTGTGGCGGTAACGGTGGCCTGACCCGCGGGGCGGGCGATGGGGATGGTCAGCTCCGCGCTGGTGGAGCGGGTGGCGTTGGCGGCGACGGTGACGATGGAGGTGTCGCTGCTGTTCCAGACAATGTAGGTGTTGGTATTGGAGGGGGTGACTTCAACAGATACGGTCCTGGTCCGGCCTTCGCCCTCGTCGAATTGGGTGTACAGCCCGCCGAGAACGGGGTCGGATTCAATGTCGTCGTTTTTGTTGTCCACAAACGCGACGCTCTCGGCCTTGGCCGTGACGGTGACCTTGAACTGGACGGTCAGCAGGGTGTTGTCCTTTTTTTGGGCCGTGGCGGTGATGGTGGCCTCCCCCGGTGCGACAGCGGTAACCGTGCCGTTGGTGGAGTCCACCGTGACGGCCGACGTGTTGTCGGAGGTCCAGGTGACATTGGCCGTGGCGGGGCTGACGTTGACGGCCAACTGAGTTTTTTCGCCGGAAGACAGGGAGAGCGTGGTGGGACCGCCTGCCGTCATGGTGTTGGCAAACGAGCTGTTCGGGTCGCTGACAGTCACATTGAGGGTTTTCTTCACCTCGACGCCGTTGACGCCCTTTGCGGTAGCGGTGACGGTGGTCCGGCCCACGCCTATGGCCTGGAGGGTAACGCTCTTACCGTTCGCCGGTGCCACTGTCACCACTTTTTCGTTGCCGCTCTTCCATGTAAGGGTGGCGGTGCCGGGCGTCAGCGTCGCTGTGATCGGGAAGGTCTGGCCGGTCATCAGGGACGGGACGCTGTCTACGGACAGGGAGAGCTCGGGCGAGTCGGCGTCGAGGACCGTCAGCGCCCAGGACCTGGATATGGCGGGGTTATCCTGCGACTGGGCATAGACAACGATACTTCCCGCTTTTTTGGGCGTTACAAGGCCGCTGCCGCTCACCGTGGCAATGTCCCCGTTCACATCGCTGCTGGACCAGGTGACGCCCGGGTTGGAGGCGTTACTCGGCTCAACCACGAGATACTGGCTCAAAGCCAGCGTTTCGTTGGTTTTGATCGTGGAAGGCGCGCCCACAAAGCTCAGCCCGGTGACGGGCGCGTAGGTGACCGTCACAGTACAGGCCGCAGTGGCGGGAGCGCTTGTCTTGGTTATCGTTTCTGGGATGTTCGGATCAGGGTTATCCGGATCATGGGCCGGGTTGGGCTCTTCCCACGTACAAACAGCGGTCACCGTAATGGTGGCCGTGGCGGGGTCTCTGCTCTGGGTAACAGGAGCAACGGTTGCGGTGTTGTCGCCGCTGGGGGAGGAGACGCTTGCGACGGCGGGGTCATCGATACTCCAGGTATACTCGACCGTGCCTCCGTCGGGGACATCGGCAGGGGTCGCCGTCAGGGTGGCGGGGTCGCCGTTGACCGTCAGGTCCAGCGTTGAGGGCAGGGTAACGCCAAAGGCGTCTCCCGGCGCCGCCCACGCGGTGGGAACCGCCATGGGCAGAACCAGGGCCAGGGCCAGGAACAGTGCGCCTGCGCGGCGCAAAAAATTGTATTTCATGATCGTACTCCTTCGCGCGGTTTGATTTCAAAGCTGGGAGCGGGCGGGGTTCCGCCCGCTCCCGCGGTTGCGTGGGGGTTAACGGTAGTTGGGGGCCTTCAGGTTGTCGGAGACGTCCTTCGTCCATGTGCCGCCCTGGTTGGTGGGGCCGCTGACGGTGCAGGTAATGCTGCCGCCGCCGATAGCGCCGATGGACCGGTTCCATTTGCTACACAGCTCGCTGGGCAGGTCAATGGAGAAGCTGTTGCCCATGCCCATGATGGTGAAGACCATTTGCGAGGTCTCCGCGTAACTGCTCGCTTCGTATATCTGAACCTTACTGCCGGTGGGCATGATCATGACGCCGCCCAGCGGGCGGAAGCCGGTGAGTCCGCTTCCGGAGTCGTTTTTGGGCGTGTTGGCCATGGGGAGGATGCCGGAGCTGCCGCTGGCGGCGGGCAGGTACAGCGCCTTGTCGAAGTTGATGGTCACGCTGCCGGACATCCAGGTTCCGTCGTAGATGATATTGCCGACACTGACGCTGGTGATCCGCGGGGGCTCGTCGTTCACCACCTGGAGGCCGGTGAGGGCGCGGAACGCCCGGGGGCCCTCCGCCGAGGTGTAGGCCACGGCTACGCAGACATAGAAGGCGTTGTCGTCCAGCTCGGATTGGCTGAATTCCGTGTCGTCGTGTCCCCACGTGTTGCCGTCCTTCGGGACCTCAACCGGGCCCCAGTTGCCGTAGAAGGTGTTGCCGATGACGTCGCCGGAGCCGTTTTCCACGATGTCCTGAATCCGCTGCTTCAATTCAGCGGAGGCAAATTCGTCGAACACGGAGCCGTTGTTGCTGTTGCCCGCAGGGTAGTAGTCCTGGAGGGCGTTCAAAACCGTATAGGTTGGCGCATCATATCCGCTGCCGGTGGGAAGTGTCTTGGTCGAGTCGATGTTCCCGGTCTTACTGAACTGTTCGGCAAAGACAACTCGCGTCGCGTCCGTCAGGCTGCTTGCCAGCAGCAGGCGGGCCTGCACCTGGGCGGTGCGGTCCACCCAGGCGGTCACGTTGACGCTGCCCGCGTTGGTCAGGCGCAGAATGGGCCGCTCCGCGGGCTCCGTGACGAAGTAGAAGCCCGAGGCAAAGGTGGCCAGGGATTCCGAGGTGGAGCCCTGGGGAGCCATGCAGAGGAGGTAAATGGTGTTGGGGGACAGCGCCTTCTCAAACCGGACGGCCGCCGCCGTGGTGGCCGACGCAGTGGTGCCGGTGCCCTTGACCGCGCCCTCGCCAAAGCTGGTGCCGGTGAGCTTGACCGCGCTGGGGGCGGACAGGTTGACAAGCGACGTATGGCTGGTATCGGGATAGGGGATGGGGTTAAGGTTGTTGGGGTCGCCCCGGGTTACGCCGTCCTGCAAATACACGGCCTCCAGGTTCTCAAAGTCGACTACCTTGACGCCGGGCTCCGCCAGGAACAGACTGAGCGACTGCCCGGCGGCAGGTGTGACGGGGGCACCATTCTTTTCGAATTTCACGTTTGTGAGGGGGACGGCCACGCAATGGACGGTGCCGGGGCGGTCCATGGTCACGTTGACCTGGGGCATCGTGTCGCTGTTGACGATGGAGAGGCGCTCAATGGTGGGCTCCTGGCTGTCGGTAAAGCGCACCCTCAACAGCCGGTGCTCCGGGTTGCTGATGGGGGACAGGCCGTCGTCCGGCGCCACCAGGGAGTTGTAGTATTCCTCGTAAGAGACGCCGGTGGGCGGGGTAAACTTCAGGTCGTTGATCCGGTTCTCGGCGCCCGACACAAAGGTGATGCGGAACTGGATGGTCTCGTTCCACACATTGGCCTGATCCTGCTGGCCGTATCGGCCGTCGCTCACCTTGTCCACGTGGATGACGTATTCACAGTCGATTATATTTTTCTGCAGGTCCGGTGTGGTCTGCTTGATGTTGCCGAACAGGCTGGTGTAGCTGAACACGCTGGTGGAGTCCGTCTTGGACGCGCCGATGATCTTGCCGGAGCCCTCCTTGGTCCAGGTCGCGTCCTCAAGAGGGGCTCCCGTTTCGCTCCAGGAGTTGGCGTTGGAGGTGCTCCAGGGGGTGAGGGTGCCCGATGCGGTTCTGGGCCGGGAGTACAGAGTAAACTCGATGTTGGTGTCCGACCAGATCAGCATGTCGTAACAGATGTTGGGGTCAACATTGCTGGCGGCGGGATGGACCCAGAAGGACACGTCCACACGGGAGGGATCGTTGGCTGTGGCGTTTGCCGTATCAATGTTGTTATCCGCGGCGCCGTTGCCGAGGGTGACATAGTGGCTCACCCGGTTGGAACCGATCTCCTTGGCCGGGATGCCGCCGTTGTTGGTGGCGTCCGGCGTAGAGGTGAAGATGGTTTTGCCGTTCTCATCCTTTGCCATGGCCATCCAGGCAGGGCGCTGGGTGCCCTCGTTCACATCGACCTGGGCGGAGGCGACGCGGAACTCCTCTACCCGGAAGCAGGCGTTGGAGTTGTATTCCATAGCGTTGGGAGGGACCGCGCAGTCATAGATGTTTTGCAGCTCAAAATGGTAGGTGGTGCCGCTGGTGAGGTTCGCACCGTAGACGGGCACGGTCTCGCCGTTGCTGTTCGTGGTGGTGAGGCCGGTAATGTGGGGGAAGGTGATATACATCTTCCCGCCATCCTTGACCACCTTGGCATAGCGGTAGTCCAGGACGTTGGGTACGTCAGTGGCCGGATTCTGGTCCGAGGCCACCTCCGTATCGGTGCCGGAGTAGAGCTTGATGCTATTGTACAGCGCTTCGGCCAGAGCCTCCCGGGCGGTTATGACGTCTTCGTTCTGCTCGGGGTCCTCACCGTCGGGCACGTCGGCCAGGGCCTTCTCCACAGCCTGATACATGGAGAGGAAGTAGTTGCTGCGGTCCCGGCTGGCGCCGCTCTGGACGGGCTCGGAGAAGACCAGGGTGATGTCGGTGTCCGCCAGCGGGTGAATCCGGTCGTTGGTGCCGTAGCTGCTGAAGGTCTGCTCCACAAACAAGGGGGCGGTCTGATCGACCACGTTCACCTCCAGGAAGCCGATGTCGTCGGACAGGTTCCCCTCGTCGTCCTCACCGACGTAGTACAGCACGAAGGAGGAGGTGTTGTAAACCTCCGGATCCAGCCCCTGGGTGGCGGCTGAGAGGATGCGGGTGAGGGTGTTTGCGCCGGTAACGGGCGTGGAGCCGCTGACAATGGCCCCGGTGCCGGAGACAAGGCGAATCTTCTCGCCCAGCGCGATGTCCTCGTCGTCGTACAGCAGGGTGGTAGTGGTGAGGTCGTCGTAGGCCAGGAACAACTGCTTCTCATGGGTCTCGTCGGTGACGATGCCCCAGTGGAGCTGGCCGGTCTCGTTCATGGTGAAGGAGGCCTCCACAGAGGTGGCGGTGCCGCCGGTCTGCTTCATGTCGTTGACGATGGGCGGAGTCTCGTCGGGGATGTAGATGGGCACGCGGTAGACCTGGGAGCTCTGGGCCCCGTCGTGGTCGGTGAGCCACAGATAGGCCACATAATTGGTCTTTTCCTTCAGCACGCCCCGGTTGACATTGACGGACTGGCTGGCGTTCTTGACCACGTCCATGGAGCCGTAGCCCAGGTTGCCGGTGATGGCGTTGGCCTTGAACTGGGCGGCGGTGGGGGCGGCGGCCCCTTCGGGCAGCAGGGCCCAGTACAACTGGCAGCTCTTGTTGGGGGTGCCGGTGACCTGAGCGGTCTTGGTGGTGTGCATGGTGACGGTGGGGCCGCTGATGAAGGCGGGCACAGTGCCGTCGGGAGTGGCGAAGGCGGTGACCTTCACGGGGCTGCGCTTGTCTCGGCCGTCCACCAGGATGGCGCTGATGTAATAGGAGCCGTCCTGGGTCAGGCCGGTGAGCTCGGCGGTGTATTCGGTGTTGGCGGCGGTGGCGTTGATCGTACCGGCCTGGATGATCTTGCCTCCGTAGGAGGGATTTTCAATCAGGTCGTCCTCGCTGACGGAGCCGTCGGCCACGGCGGAGATGGCCCAATAGATGGTGCCGGGCTTATTGACGCTGAACACCAGGGTGGCGGAGGTGGGGGCGATGTTCTTGGCCTTGGGGTAGCCCGCCAGCAGCCTGGGCTCGGAGGAGGCCTGGGCGGCCTGGGAGCTGTTCATCTCGGAGCCGTTGATGTCCGCGTCGATGCCCGGACGGATGGTAATGTTGTCAGGCAACTGCTCCACGGTGGAGCCGGCGGCGCCCACGTTCAGGTCCTTGATGTCGCCCTCGCCGGTGACGTTGGTGGCCACGTCCAGGTCCAGCTCATCCACCCGGGCGTCGCCGTCCACCAGGACGGAGGATCCGGTGGCCTTCTCGTCGATGGTGACCTTGTCGGCCACGCCCTGGACAACCTGGAGCTCGGAGTCGGGGGTCTGGTTGACGACCTCCTTGATATTGCCCGCCAACTGGAGCAGGCTGCCGCCGTCCTGAATGATCTTCCACAGGCCGTAGCCGGGCAGGGAGGAGTCGTCCACATAGGCGCTGGTGCGCACGGTGGTGGTGTTGATGTCGGTGTTGCCCTCCGCGCGGATGGTGACGAACTGGCCGCTGATGTTGTCCACGGTCATGTTCTTGGCCTTGACGTTGCGCAGCACGATACTGCTCTGGGCGGAGTTGCTCTCGCCCGAGCCGCTGACAATGATCTCGCCCAGCACGGTGACGTTTTCCAGCAGCACGTCGCCCAGGTCGATGCCGCCGGTGAGGTAGAGGTTGCCGGTGATCACGCCGTCACGCAGCTTCACGCCGGAGGTGTTGACGGTGACGTTGCCGTACACGTTGCCCAGGGTGTGGTCGCCCGCCTCCTGGATGGGGGTGCCGATGGCGCGCACCAGCATGGCGGCCACCTCGCCCCGGGTGATGTTGTTCTGAGGCCGGAAGGAGCCGTCGCTGTAGCCGCCGAGGATGCCGTTCTCGGTGGCGGCGCCCACCAGGCCCCGGCTCCAGTCGCTGAGGGTGCGGGTATCGGAGAAGCCCAGGGTTTCGCCCACGGTCTCCTGGAGCATCATGTTCCGGGCCAGCAGCACCGCCGCCTGCTCGCGGGTCAGCGGGGAGTTGGGGGAGGCGGCGGTGGGGGAAGTGCCCTTGAAATAGCCCACGTTATAGGCAATGTCGATATCCTCGTTATACCAGTCCCGGGTACGCACGTCGGTGAAGGGGTGCCCGGCCAATCTGGTATAGCCGTAAGCGCGGTTCATCATGGTGACGAATTCCGCACGGGTAATGGAGCGCTCAGGGGCCATGTTGCCGTTGATATCGCCCCGCATGACGCCCCATTCCGTCAGGGTTTCCACATAGGGGTCGGCCCAGTGCGCCTGGGCGGTCACAACGGTGGAGGGCAGCAGCCCAAGCAGAAGCGCCAGGGTCAGGATGCCTGCCAGGCCCCGGCGCAACCGGTTTGAGACGGTGGGTTTTGTGTGTTGCTTGCTCATGTGTCGTCCGTTCCTTTCTGGCGCGGCGGGCGGGGAGCCTTCCCCGGGGCCGGTCCGCGCCGGTCCATGTCTATGGTCTGCCTGTGATATGTTGAACCAAGCGGAATCGCTCAGCTTGTCTTTGGCCGTCCTCTCAACTGGAGGTTGAACACCGACTCCCGCAGCAAGGTCTCCTCATCGTCGCACAGGTCCACAAACTTGGCGGCGTACATGATGGGGACGGCCGCTTCCGGGGTTGGGCGTATGCGCAGCACCTGGCAGCGCATGACCAGCGGCTGGCTGGTGACGGGGATCACAACCTCCAACTGCTCCCCGATCTGGAGGCTGTGGTCGGTGAAAAAGGCGATGCCGCCGGCGCTCAGGTCGTTGGACTCGATCTCCCGCCTGCCCCGCCAATGTCCGGTGACGGGATAGACGAGGCTTTTGAAATGGACCACTACCCGCAGGTTCCTGCGCATATCCCCGGTGGCGGGGGCCAGCTTGACGACCTCCAACTGAATCATATCGTTGCGGCTGCGCACAATGGTCCCCTCGTGGGAGGGGCCGCTGTCCGTCATGGACAGCAGCTTCAGTTTTTTGTGCTCCAGAATCTCGTCGATTTTGCCGTCTTCCACCTGGATCTGCCAATATGGACCGTCGGTCTTTCCCTGAATCCTGCCCCGGGCGATGGGGTTGTTCTTGCTGTCCAGCAGCAGGTAAATTGTCTGATCCATCCTCACTCCTCCTGTTTTGTCTGCGTCTGGGCCTGGGCCCCTCCCGCGCCGGCGGGGGGCTTTGCCGCGGGTTTGCCGATTTCCCTGGGCTTATTGGGGTCGAAGTGCAGAAAATACACATAGATTTCTACAATGGCCTTATAAAGCTCCTCAGGAATTTCCTGACCCAACTGGAGCTGGGTCAGGATGGTGGCCAGGGAGTTGTCCTCGTAGATGGGCACGCCGCTGTCGGCGGCCACCTCCACGATCTTCTCCGCCATGTAGCCCATGCCGGAGGCTACGATCACCGGCGCGTTGCTCCCTGCATCGTATTGAAGGGCCACCGCCTTCTTGGAGGGGTTGCGCCTGCCGTCATGCTTTGACATTGACACTGTTCTTCCCTTCAAAGATTTTGGGGAACACCTCGGTGAGCGTCACCGGGCGTTCCATTTTCCGCACGCTTACCCCGGCGGAGTTGAGCTCGTTGCGGGCCAGGATCTGGGAGATGGTCTGCTCGATATCTTTGGAGAAGGGGGCCACCCCCTGGGGACAGGCCACCACGATGCTCACATCCCTCTCCCGGCTGGTGAGGATCACGTCGAACAGGCCCAGGTTCTGTACGTCGATTTTGAACAGGAACTTCATGCATTTTTCGCCGGAGCCCTGGCCGTTTCGTTTTTCCTCGGCGTCCGCGTCCACCCACAGCTCGGAGAACAGCATCCGCCCGTCCATCTCCATGGGGAGAAGGAAATGGGCCAGGGGCATATATACGCTTTCGTTCACCAGCATGGCCCGGACCAGGTTGCGGAACACATCCTGTACCTCGGCGCTGCCCTCGCCCCGGAGGGCCCGGGCGGCGGCGGCGGCCAGGTGGTCGGCAAACTGGGTGGCGTCGCTGGCCTTGCTGAACTGGCTGGCCTGGAGCAGCTTCATCAACGAGGGGCCGTCGATGCCGCCCAGTACTCCCTTCAGGGTGCCGTAGCCGCTGAGCTGGTGGAACATCTCCTGGAGCTTATCCTCCGAGCCGTTCTCGTACCGGGCCAGGTCCAGCGCCAGCAGGGTGAGCAGCTCCCGGGGGGTGCCCAGGTCGTGGGTGGCGTTGACGTACTCCGACATGAAGGGGAATACCTTCTGCTGGAGCAGCTCGATGTTGCCCTGCCGGTCCCCGGCGGCGATGCCGTTCTCCAACTGGGCCAGCAGCTCCCGCAGCCGGTCCCCCCAACTGGCGGGCATGGCGTTGGCCATATTGGACAGGTTGCGCAGCATGTTTCCCTCGATGTGGCCGGTGGAGGAGAAGTCGCTGTAGCTCTTCAAAAAATTGAGGATATCCAGCCGGACCCCCTCGGCGTCCGCCCGGGCATAGGCGTTGCGCAGCAGGGCGAACAGCGCTCCGCCAAACCGGGTGCCCGCCCTCATCTGACCGGTGAGGAAATTGAGAAGCTGGGTCTGGTCCATCTTCAGCATTTCGATGGCCTGGGCCATCTCCTCGGCGATGCCCTCGCCCATGCCGGAGGCCACCGTGGTGCCCTCCCGGAGGATGAGCCTGGACAGGCTTTCCATGCCGCCCTGGCTCTGGCGGAGCTGTTGGATGAAGGTCTGGAAATTGGAATCGTACCGGACCTGGCCGCCGGACTGGCTGGCATCCTGCTGCTCGGTGCGGTTGTCCGCCCCCGTCACCCGGCTGGGGTCCGGGACGTTCTGGACCTGCGTGTTGTCCGGAGAGATGGGGATATTGCGGTTGGTTACGGTATTGTCATAACCCGGTACCGGGTTGGTTGCTCCCAAAAGATCAGGCATTTTTCACACTCCTGCGATAAAACTTATAAAACCTACTTAATTTTCATCTGCTCTCTGCCGATAATACTAAGGATAAAAGATATTTACTGAGGTGGTGCTTTTTATGGGAAGCGGAAACGAAATCCTGGATATGTACATCTATGAAACCGGCACTCTGCTGGAGCAGCTGGAGACCATCGTCCTGGAAGCGGAAAAGGTGGATACCTTCTCGCAGGAGAATGTAAACGAGATTTTCCGCATCATGCACACCATCAAGGGCTCCTCCGCCATGATGGAGTTTGACACACTGGCCAGGGTGGCCCACCGGATTGAGGATATGTTCTTCATCATCCGGGAGCAGACCATGTCCGTGGTCCAGGAGGAGGACCGTCCGGCTTTGTTCGACGTGGTGTTCCAATCCATCGACTACTTCCGGGGCGAGGTGGACAAGGTGGAAGCGGGCGAACCTCTTGATAAGAATATCGACAGCTTCATGGCAAATATTAATACCTTGATTGCTAAAATTAAGGGGGAAGAACCCCCGGAGGACGCTCCGGCCCCTGCTGCGGTCCCGGCTGGCGCTGCCCCCGCTGCGGCCGGCGCCCCGGCCCCTGCGCCCGTAGCGGCCCCGTCCGGCGAGGACGGCTTCCCCTTTGCGCTGCGGGTGAATTTCGAGGAGGGTTCCGGTATGGAGAGCCTGCGGGCCTTCATGCTGGTCACCGCCGTGAAGGATGTGGTGGAGGAGTCCGACTTCACCTTCTCCCCCGCCAACGTAGAGAATGACCCCTCCACCTCCGAGAGCATCCTCTCTGACGGCTTCCATCTGATGTTCAAGGATCTGGGCGGCCGGGAGAGCGCCATCAGCGTCATCAAGACCGTGGGCTCGGTCCACGACTATTCCACCTACGTGGTCGCGCCTCCTCCGGAGGCCCCCGCCGCGCCTGCCGCCAGCGCTGGCGCCCCTGCCGCCGCCCCTGTGACCGCCCCGGCTGCCGCCGCGCCTGCCGCGGCTCCTGCCGCCGCGCCCGCAGCCCCTCCCGCCGCAGCGGTCCCCGCTCAGCAGCAGCATCCCAAGGAGACGCTCATCAGCGTCAACCTGAGCAAGCTGGACCAGTTGTCCGCCGTGGTGGGCGAGATCGTCATCACCGAGTCCATGGTCACCTCCTCCCCCGA
>CAJTTS010000069.1 GCA_910579155.1 uncultured Oscillospiraceae bacterium
GCCTTGCTGGCCTGGATCATGGCCAGGTCGTTGAAGCTGTCCCCGGCGGCGATGGTGTCGAAGCCGCAGGACTGGAGGGCTTTTACCGTGGTCAGCTTGGATTTCTCACAGCGCATCTTGTACCCGGTGATCTCGCCGTTTTCCGCCACCTCCAGCGTGTTGCAGAACAGGGAGGGCCAGCCCAGCTTGGCCATGAGGGGCTTGGCAAACTGCTCGAAGGTGTCGCTCAAAATCACCACCTGGGTGAGGGAGCGCAGCTCGTCCAGAAACTCCTTTGCCCCGGGGAGCGGGTCGATCTTGGCGATGGTGGCCTGGATTTCCTTCAGGCCCAGTCCGCGCTCTTTCAAAATCCCCAACCGCCAGGTCATGAGCTTGTCGTAATCCGGCTCGTCCCGGGTGGTGCGGCGCAGCTCGGGGATGCCGCTAGCCTCGGAAAAGGCGATCCAGATCTCAGGAACCAGCACGCCCTCCATATCCAAACAGACGATATTCATAATGCAAAGCTTCCTTTCTCAGCGCAGACTGCTCAAAAATTTCTCCAGCCGTTTCAGCGCCTCGTCCAGATCGTGCATGGACGCGGCGTAGCAGGCCCGGACGTACCCCTCGCCGCCGGGTCCGAAGGCGGTGCCGGGGATGACCGCCACCCGCTGCTCCGCCAGGAAGCGGTCGCAAAATTCCTCGCTGGACAGCCCCGTGGACTTGATGCAGGGGAAGGTGTAAAACGCGCCCAGCGGCTCAAAGCAGCTCAGGCCCAGCTTGCGGAAGCCGTCCACCAAGAACCGGCGGCGGCCGTCGTACTCGTCCCGCATGGCCTCGATGTCGCCGTCGCCGTGGTTCAGCGCCTCGATGGCGGCGTACTGGCTGGTGGTGGGGGCGGACATGATGGCGTACTGGTGGAGCTTGGTCATGGCGGCAATCAACGGCTTGGGGCCGCACACGTAGCCCAGCCGCCAGCCCGTCATGGAATACGCCTTGGAGAAGCCGTTGACCACGATGGTGCGCTCGTACATGTCCGGGAGGTTGGCCATGGACACGTGGCGCCGGCTATAGGTCAGCTCGGCGTAGATTTCGTCGGACACCACCATGATGCCGGTGCCCCGGAGTACGTCCGCCAGCGCCTCCAGATCCTCCCGGCCCATGATGCCGCCGGTGGGGTTGTTGGGGAAGGGGAGCACCAGCGCCTTGGTCCGGGAGGTGATGGCGGTGCGCAGCTCCTCCGGCGTCAGGCGGAAATCGTTCTCGGCCTTGGTCTCCACCATCACGGGCACGCCGTGCATCATGGACACCAGCGGCCCGTAGCACACGAAGGAAGGGGCGGGGATAATGACCTCGTCCCCCGGCTCCAGCAGGCAGCGGAAGGTCAAATCCAACCCCTCGCTGCCGCCCACGGTGACCAGAGTCTGGCCCACGGGGGCATACTCCAAATCGAACCGGCGCTTTAAATACCGGGAGATGGCGGCGCGCAGGTCGCTGAGGCCCGCGTTGGGGGTGTACTTGGTGAAGCCCTTTTCCAGGGAGTAGATGCCCGCGTCCCGGATGTGCCAGGGGGTGGGGAAGTCGGGCTCCCCGATGCCCAGGGAGATGCCCCCCTCCAGGCCCTGGAGCAGGTCAAAATATTTTCGGATGCCGGAGGGCTGGATGTCCCGCACCCGACCGCACATCAGTTTGTCGTAGTCCATTATTCAAACACGAACCTTTCCTCCTGGACCTCCTGTACAGGGAAGATCAGGTGTTTTTCTTTATATTTTTTCAAAATGAAGTGGGTGGCGGTGCCGGTGACCCCCTCAATGGGGGCCAGTTTTTCGCCCACGAACTGGGCCACCTCTTTCAGGGTGCGGCCGGAGATGGTGACCGTCATGTCATAGGCCCCGCCGGACATGAGGTAGAGGGATTCCACTTCCTCGTACTGGTAGATGCGCTGGGCCACGCGGTCAAAGCCCTCGCCCCGCTGGGGGGTGACGCTCACCTCAATCAGGGCGGTGACGGACTCCTGCTGGGTGCGGTCCCAGTCCACGATGGTTTTATAGCCCAGGATGATGCGGTCCTTCTCATATTGTGCCACCGTTGCCGACACCTCTGCCTCGGACATGCCGGTCATGGCGGCCAGTTGGGCGTGGGTCAGGGTGGAGTCGTCCTCCAGAAGCTGTAGCAGGTCTTTCATAGCGGGTTTCCTCCTCAAGTGACTACGGAAAATTGATTTTATCATTATATACTGAATTGGAGCAAATAGCAATCCTTTGCTCCCTTTTCAAAATTCGTGTTGTCAGCGCCGCTTATTTACAGATATCCTTTCAGATTCCGGACCTTCATTCAATTGTATCATGGGCGCATACCTTGTTCAACTCATTTCGAAAGAACCGGCGGAGCGTTATCCGGCAACACTGGGCTTGAACAGGGACTTTATTTGTGATAGAGCTGGCTGCCCTGGTACCGGGGGGTGCAGGTCAGGCGCAGGCCCAGCTTGGCATAGGTCCCGCTGTCAGCGGCAGTGAGGATGACGGAGGAGTGGGCCTCGCAGTCCCGCAGCTTGTCCAGGCTGTCCAGGGCGCGGGCTGCCAAGGGCACCGTGGCGGTGGAGATAGCCAGGGCGATGAGCACCTCGTCGCTGTGCAGCCTCGGGTTACGGCTGCCCAAGTGGCCGATCTTCAGCGCCTGGATGGGCTCGATGGCCTCCCGGGAGATGAGATGAACCTTGTCCTCAATGCCCGCCAGCATTTTCAGCGCGTCCAGCAGGGCGGCGGCGGCCGCGCCCATCAGGTCGGAGGTCTTGCCTGCCACCACCGTGCCGTCGGGGAGCTGGATGGCGGCGGCTGGCTCCCCCGTCTCCTCCGCCTTCTCCTCGGAGGCGGCGATGACGGGCCGCAGCTCCGGCCCCGCCTGGGCCTGCTTCATCAACAGCTCCAGCTTGTAAACAATCTCGTCGCTGCCCTGGCCCCGGCGGCGGTCGCACAGGGCGGCGTAGTACCGCCGGACGATCTCCCGCTTGGCGGCGGCGCACACCACCTCGTCGTCCGAAATGCAGTTGCCCACCATATTGACCCCCATGTCGGTGGGCGACTTGTAGGGGCTCTCCCCCATGATCCGTTCAAAGATAGCCTGGAGCACCGGGAACACCTCCACGTCCCGGTTGTAGTTCACGGTGGTCTCCCCGTAGGCCTGGAGATGGAAGGGGTCGATCATGTTCACGTCGTTCAGGTTGGCGGTGGCCGCCTCGTAGGCCAGGTTCACCGGGTGCTTTAAGGGCAGATTCCAGGTGGGGAAGGTCTCGAACTTGGCGTAGCCCGCCCGCTCGCCCCGGATGTGGTGGTGGTAGAGCTGGGACAGGCAGGTGGCCATCTTCCCGGAGCCGGGGCCGGGAGCGGTGACCACCACCAGGGGCCGGGTGGTCTCGATGTAATCGCTGCGGCCAAAGCCCTCCTCCGACACGATTTTCGCCACGTCGTGGGGGTAGCCGGGAATGGGGTAGTGGAGGTACACCTTTACCCCCAGTCCCTCCAGGCGGCGCTTGAAGGCGTCCGCCGCGGGCTGGGCGGCGTACCGGGTGACGGCCACGCTGCCCACGTACAGCCCCTCCCCCCGGAAGGTGTCGATGAGCCGCAGCACATCCTCGCCGTAGGTGATGCCCAGGTCCCCCCGGACCTTGTTCTGCTCGATGTCGGCAGCGTTGATGACCACCACGATCTCCACGCTGTCACGCAGCTCCAGCAGCATCCGGATCTTGCTGTCCGGGGCGAAACCGGGCAGCACCCGGGCGGCATGGTAGTCGTCGAACAGCTTGCCGCCGAATTCCAGGTACAGCTTCCCCCCGAACCGGGCGATGCGCTCCCGGATGCGGGCGGACTGAGTCTCCACATAGCGCCGGTTGTCAAATCCGATCTTGGACATATGATGTTGGGGCCGCATCCCATCCGGTACGGCCCCGTTCCCCCTCTCGTCTCTCGTTGCGTTCACTTACCAGAGTTTAGCACAATTCGGCGGATTGGGCAAGGGCGATTTCCCGCGCCGCCACCCTTGACAGACTCTTCCCTCCCCTGTAAAATAGGGGGACAACAAAAGAAAGCAAGGGATATTATGCAAGAGATCATCCTGCTCAAGCAGGGAGAAATGGTGCTCAAGGGCCTGAACCGCCGGGGCTTTGAGGAAAAGATGATGGGCAACGTCAAACGGCGGCTGAAAAAATACGGTTCCTTCAAAGTATACACCCGCCAGTCCACCACCTACGTGGAGCCGCTGGACGCCGCCGCCGACTTCGAGGGCGCGTGGGAGGCCATGGGCAAGGTGTTCGGCGCGGTGGGCGTGTGCCGGGCGCGGGCCTGCCCCAAGGACAAGGACGCTATCGTCACCTGCGCCGTGGAATACCTGGGGGACAAGCTCAGCGCGGTGAAATCGTTCAAGGTGGAGTCCAAGCGGGCGGACAAGACCTTCCCCATGACCTCCATCCAGTTGTCCCAGTACGTGGGGGGCGAGCTCCATGACCGCTATCCCCACCTGACGGCGGACATGCACCACCCGGAGCTGACGGTTCACGTGGAGGTCCGGGACTTCGACGCCTACATCCATGCCGACCCGGAGCCGGGGGCGGGCGGCCTGCCCGTGGGTATGGGGGGACGGGCGCTGTCCCTGCTGTCCGGGGGGATCGACTCCCCCGTGGCCTCTTGGATGATCGCCAAGCGGGGGGTCATCGTGGACATGATCCACTATTACTCTTACCCCTATACCTCCCCGGAGGCCAAGGAGAAGGTGCTGGACCTTGCCCGTCTGCTGGTGCCTTACACGGGCAAGCAGTGCGTCCATGTGGTGCCGTTCACGAAAATCCAGGAGGAGCTGCGCCGGTCCTGCCCGGAAGAGCTGTTCACCATCCTCATGCGGCGGTTCATGATGCGCATTGCCTGCCGGGTAGCGGAGAAAAACGGTATCCAGGTCCTGGTCACCGGCGAGTCGGTGGGCCAGGTGGCCAGCCAGACCTTGGACGCGCTGGCGTGTACCGACGCGGTGTGTACGGTGCCCGTCCTGCGGCCTGTGATTGGAATGGATAAGGAGGAGATCGTCCGGGTGTCCCGGAAGATCGGCACCTTTGAAACCTCTATCCTGCCTTACGAGGATTGCTGCACGGTGTTCACGCCTAAGCATCCCAGAACCAAACCCAAGCTCGAAGAACTGGAGGAAGCCGAGAAGGTCCTCGATATTGACGGCCTCGTGGACGAGGCGGTCCGGAATATCGAGCGGGTGATGCTCGATCTTTGACCCGCCGCGTCCACAATTTGCGCCTGGGTGGGAGATAATTTTTACCGCAGCAGCTCCACCGCCACCTGAAACCCGGCGCGGAACATGGCCTGTCCCTCGTAAAACGACATCATCCTCCGCTCCTCCAGCAACCCCTCCAGAGCCTCTTTGTTTTCTTCACCCACCAGTTCCCGGAGAACCCGCTCCTGCCGGTCCCCACAATGGCACACGTTCGCGTACTCAGGCTCCCGGTCCAACAACCCCCGCAGCATATAATCCTGGGCATAGGAATAAAGAACTTCCATTAAATCAGTCATTGTGCTCCACTCCTTTCATAAACAAAAGCGGCTCAATTCGAGTATATTATATACCCTCAGATTGAGCCTGTCAATAGGTTTGAGGTGTTTTTATGGTTCCGATTGCATTACGGTTAAAAGAAGCGCGAAAGCAGAAAGGTTTGAAGCAAAAAGAAGTGGCGGCGCATATACAAATGGCCGCACATTCCTATCAACAATATGAGGGGGGACAACGCCGCCCTGATTTTGAGACTTTGGTTGCCCTGGCGGACCTTTTTGACGTGACTACCGACTACCTGCTGGGCCGGACAGACGAACCGAGATAGGGAAGCGCACAAACCGCACCGGGGGGAACGCCTTGACCGCGCAAGCGCGGGTGGTGGACCCTGCCCCGGGGCAGGATTCAGACACGGGAGCGGCTGAGCGAAAAAGGGCGCCGGCGCGTCCGAAAGCCGCACGCGCCGGTAGTTTACCATCAATTATCCATTCGTGCGCCCCCGTAAAAAGGGGGTTCTTAGGGGGAAGACGCCTGAGAGCGAGGGCCGCCGCGGCGGCCTGAAGCGAACCGGCGGGCTCCCCCCTAAGTGTGTCTTTGCCTACTTTCTGCACAAGCAGAAAGCAGGTCGCCGAAGGCCCGACGGCTTTCAAGCGAGCGCCGGGGCGGTCCCCTGGTAAACCTGGCAGTTCCCCTCCTCCATGGCGCCCAACGCATCGCGCAGAAACGCCGAGCCGCCGGAGCCGCACGCAATCTCCACAAAATTGACCCGATGAGAGTCCAGCCCCCGCACCATGGCGGAGCCGGTGGAGAAATCTTCCCCCAGCGTTGTGGCAGTCCACACCACATACCCCTCCCCGGCCAAGGCCCGCCGCCCCGCCTCGTCCAAGTTGGGGGCGCTGACCACCAGGGCGTTGTACCGGGCGGCCACGGCCAGCAACCTGCGCCCCGCCGCCCCTTGCGCCAGGCAATCCTCCACAGTTTCTCCGTCCAAAACCAGCCCCAGTGTATGGCCCGCCCCCACCAGGCGGCGGACCAAATCATCCTGCCCGGCAATCTCCTCCAGAGCGAAGAGGAACAGCGCCCGCTGTTCTCCGCCCTCCACCAGCCGGGCGCACTCCCCGGCCTCTTCGCCCCAGCGGAAGGCCAGGTACAGCTCCGCCCCGCTGAGCGGCTCGGAGGGCTCCACTTCGCCGGAGGGGACGGCGTCCACGCCCTCCCCCAGGCCGCCGGACTCCAGGTAACGGTTCCGGGCGCTGGCCAGGTTGTTGGCGGCCGCGTCGGCAAAATCCTGGTCGCTGAGAATAGCGGAGGCGCTGGTCACCCGGATCAGCGTCCCGTAAGGGGTCTGTGTCCGGGTACAGTTGATGGTGCCGAAATACTCGCAAAGCCAGTCGATGGGCAAAAATACCGTGGAATTGCGCACCATGGCCCGGACCGGCGCGGAATTGCCCTCCAAATCCACAGCGGTGTTGGCCTGGGTGTCGAAAATGACGCCCTTTTGCCCGCCGTCGGTGACCAGCACCGTGCGCCGGGTGTTGCTGTACAGGGCGCTCACCCCCAGGCTGAAGCCGTTCACCTGGTTGGACAGCATGGTGTAGGGCACGTATAGCACCCCGTTCACGGTGCGGGGCATGTTCTCCACGGTGAGGTCCATCAGCACGCGCTCGTTCACCGCCATCAGGTTCACATTGCCCACCGCGCCGGCGGCCGGGACCAGCAGTCCCAGCAGCAGCGCCGCGCAGAGCACCGGTAAAAGAACCTGTTTCCAGCGCCTCACCCCTCCGCCTCCTTTGCCCGTTCACTATCCGGCGCCAGCCCGGCCAGCCACCGCCGGGCCATGTCCAGGGCGTGGTTGGCCGCCAGGTTCCGGATGCGGTCCCGCCGCGCCCGGGGGCCGGACAGGTTCAGCCGCTTCACCCACAGGCCGTCGGGAGCCGCCAGGGCGGTATACACCAGCCCCACCGGGTTGCCCCGCTCGTCGGGGTCCGGGCCAGCCACCCCGGTGACGGCCACCGCCAGGTCGCAGCCCAGGGCCTTTTGCGCCCCCCGGGCCATCTGCTCGGCCACCTCGGGGCACACCGCGCCCTTCTCGTCCAGCAGGGCCTGGGACACCCCCAGCGCCCCTGCCTTTACCTCGCAGTGGTAGCTGACCACGCCGCCTTTGAACACCGACGCCGCCCCCGGCACGTCGGTGATCCGCTTGGCAATCAGGCCGCCGGTGCAGCTCTCCGCCGTGCCCAGGGTCAGGCCCCGCGCCCGGGCCCCGTCCAGCACCACCTGCTCCAGGCCGGACACATCCGCGCCGTAAACCAGGTCGCCAAACAGGCCGCGTACCTCCGCCTCGATGGGGGCAATGAGCCCGTCCGCCTCCGCTTCCGTTTCCGCCTTGGCGGTGATGCGCAGCTCCACCTCGCCCTCCTTGGCGTAGGGGGCCAGGGTTGGATTGGTCAACTCGTTCATCCGGTCCCGGAGCCTGTCCTCCACCGCCGACTCCCCCATGCCGAATATGCGCAGCGTGCGGGAGCGGATGACCCCCTCGCTCAAGCGGGCCAGCCAAGACGCGGCCCGCTCCCGGAACATGGGCAGGCACTCGCTTGGCGGTCCGGGGAGCATAACCACGCAGGTCCCGTCCGCCTCAAAGGCGCAGCCGGGGGCGGTGCCCCAGGCGTTGTCCAGCACGTCGCAGCCCTCGGGGAGATACGCCTGCTGAAGGTTGTTCTCCGTCATCTCCTTGCCCATCCGGGCAAAGAAGCGCTTGATGCCCTCGGCGCACTCGGGGTGGTAAATCAGATGCTTGCCAAAGCACTCCGCCAGGGTCTGCTTGGTCAGATCGTCGCAGGTGGGACCCAGGCCGCCGGTGGTGATGAGCACGTCCGCCCGGCTCCGGGCCAGCTCCACAGCGGCCTTCAGCCGGCCCGGATTGTCCCCCACCACGGAGTGGTACAGCACGTTCAGCCCCAATCCCGACAGCTCCCGGCTCAGCGCCTGGGCGTCGGAATTGACGATATTGCCCAGCAGCAGCTCGGTGCCCACGCTCAGCAGTTCCACGGTATGGCTCATAACGACGGCCTCCTTGAATCCTTGAAATTTCTTCTCATTCTATCCCCGCAGCCCCCGGCCTGTCAAGGGAAAAGAGCAGCGCGGTGACCGGCCCCCAGGGGACGCGGCAAAAAAGTTCTTGCATTTCACTTGATTAAAGTATATAATAGCTCAAGTTCCTATCACAATGGCGCTGTGCGCCTGTGAAAGGGGCCCCAAAATCCAAATCAGCGAGGTATCCCCTCATGTCTCTCCCCCACGCCAACAGCTTCACCTTTACCTATGGCTGGACCCGATTTAACGTGTCCGGCTATTTTGGCGTGTTCCAGCGCGGCGCGTGAGTGAGGGGCGGCAGGCCCCGCCTGAGTTTGTGCATCATCGGGAAGCTCATGGACCGCGCGCGGTCTGTGGGCTTCTTTATTTTTCAAAGAAAAGGGAGCTTTTATTATGGTTATTGTCATGAAACCCGGTGTCAGCCAGGAAAAGATTCAGGCTCTTGTGTCCCAGTTGGAACACGACCACGGCGTCACCGTGGGTATTACCAACGGCGTGGGCTGCTCCATCCTGGGGCTGGTGGGCGACACTGCCCATATCGACCTGGACAAGCTGTCCTGGAACGACGACGTGGACCGGGTCATGCGGGTACAGGAGCCTTACAAGAAGGCCAACCGCAAGTTCCACCCCGAGGACACTGTGGTGGACGTGTCCGGGGTCCCCATCGGCGGCGGGGACAGGTTCACCGTCATCGCCGGACCCTGCTCGGTGGAGAGCGAGGAGCAGATCATCGGCGTGGCCCGGGACGTGAAAGACGCCGGGGCCGCCCTGCTGCGGGGCGGGGCGTTCAAGCCCCGTACCTCCCCCTACTCCTTCCAGGGCATGGGCACCGACGGGCTGGAGCTGCTGTTGGAGGCCAAGGCCGCCACCGGCCTGCCCATCGTGTCCGAGATCATGGCCCCCCGGTATTGCGAGCTGTTCGAGGAGAAGGTGGACCTGGTGCAGGTGGGCGCCCGGAATATGCAGAACTTCGACCTTTTGAAAGAGGTGGGTAAGCTGTCCAAGCCGGTGCTGCTCAAGCGGGGGCTGTCCAACACCTACGAAGAGTGGATCATGTCGGCGGAGTATATCATGGCCGCGGGCAATGAGAACGTAATTCTGTGCGAGCGGGGCGTGCGTACCTTCGAGACCTACACCCGCAACACCCTGGACCTGTCCGCCATCCCGGCCATCCGAAAGATGAGCCACCTGCCCATCGTGGTGGACCCCTCCCATGCCGCGGGCATGTACTGGATGGTGGAGCCGCTGGCCATGGCCGCCGTGGCCGTGGGGGCGGACGGCCTGATGGTGGAGGTCCACAACGACCCCCCTCATGCCAAGTGTGATGGGGCCCAGTCCCTGACGCCGGAGAAGTTCCGGCATCTGATGGGCAAATTGAACCCGCTGATCGAGCTGATGGGAAAGAAGCTGGTGTAATTATGAAAACTCTCACTGTGGCCCTGCCGGGCCGTGAGTATGACATTTTGATTGAACGCGGTCTGCTCGCCCAGACCGGGCAGCACGTCCGGGCGGTCCTGCCGAAGGCCGCCAAGCTGGCCGTGGTCACCGACAGTAACGTGGAACCCCTTTACGGCAAGCATGTGCTGGACAGCTTAACCGCCGCCGGGTTTGAGGCGGAGCTCTTCCCCATCCCCGCCGGGGAGGAAAGCAAAAACCCGTCCCAACTGGTCCGGCTGTGGGAGGGCTTCATGAACTTCGGCCTCACCCGCACCGACGGCATGGTCGCCCTGGGCGGCGGCGTGGTGGGGGACCTGGCGGGCTTTGCCGCCGCCACCGTGCTGCGGGGGGTTGCCCTCGTCCAGATCCCTACCACCCTGCTGGCCCAAGTGGACTCCTCCGTGGGCGGCAAGGTGGCCGTGGACCTGAAAGCAGGGAAAAATCTGGCCGGGGCCTTCTACCAGCCCAAGTTGGTGCTCATGGACCCGGATGTACTGAACACCCTGAACCTGCCCCGGTTCATGGACGGCATGGCGGAGGTAATCAAATACGGCTGCATCTGGGACGCCGAGTTCTTCGATTTCCTCACCGCCCGCCCCTCCCGGGAATCACTGATGGCGGACATCGAACACATTCTGTATACTTCGTGCGATATTAAACGTAAAGTGGTCATAGAGGACGAGCTGGACACCGGCCTACGGATGATTTTGAACTTCGGCCACACCCTGGGCCACGCCTACGAGCTGGCGGGGCACTACGTGGAGTGGAGCCACGGCGAGGCGGTGGCGGCGGGTATGTGCGCCGCGGCCAAGCTGGGCGTATCGCTGGGGACCACCCCGCCGGAGCTGCCCGGCCGGCTGGAAGATGCCTTGGCAAGCCTGGGACTGCCCACGCTGATTCACTGCACCGCCGAGGAGTACGCCGCCGCCATCGGCTTGGATAAAAAGGGGGCGGGCTCAGACATCACCCTCATCCTGCTGGACCAAATGGGCCATGCCGTCCCCCATAAAATGCCCAAGGCGCGGCTGATACGTCTGCTCAATTCCTTCAATCAGGTTCCCTGACCTGTATGTTCCGGGAGGTAGTTTCATGGACATCACGATCACGCCGTCCAAGCTCAAGGGGCAGGTCGCCCCGCCGCCCTCCAAGTCCCAGGCCCACCGGGCCCTCATCGCCGCCGCCCTGGCGGAGAGGGAGAGCGTCATCTCCAACGTGGCCTTCTCCCAGGACATTGAGGCAACCATAAACTGCCTGGAAAACCTGGGCGCACACTTTGTCCTGGACGGGTCCGCCGTCACCGTCCAGGGTATGGGGGCAAACCCCATGTCTCCCCTGCGGCGCATGGCTTATCCAAGGCTGGACTGCGGGGAAAGCGGTTCTACGCTGCGGTTCCTCATTCCTGTGGCTCTGGCGGTGCGGGGAGGCGGCATTTTTTCGGGCCGGGGGCGGCTGATGGAACGGCCCCAGAAGCCCTATTTCGACCTGTTCGATGAAAAGGGCATCGTTTACGAGCAGCAGGACGGCATGCTCACCGTCAGCGGAATGCTTACGCCGGGAACCTACCGGCTCCCCGGCGACGTGTCCTCCCAGTTCGTCACCGGGCTGCTGTACGCCCTGCCCCTGCTGGATGGGGATTCTGAAATTGTCCTTACCTCCGATTTAGAGAGCTGGGGGTATATTGACATGACGCTGGCTGTGCTCAAAGCCTTCGGGATCCAGGCCAAATGGGAGAATACCAGCACGCTTTTCATACCTGGCGGGCAGATCTATCGCCCCTGCGATATGACCATTGAGGCCGACTGGTCCCAGGCAGGATTCTGGTATGCGGCTGAATTTTTAGGGAATCCGGTGGAAATTACCGGCTTAGATACCCGTTCCGCCCAGGGGGACCGGGCCATCGACGGCTTTGCCCGGCAACTGGGCCAGTCCCTGGACCCGAAGCCAGGCATAAAGCTGGACGTGTCGGGCTGTCCCGACCTGGTGCCGCCGCTGGCGGCTATGGCCGCGCTGCGGGCAGGAGAGACCACCCGTCTGGTCAACGCCGCCCGCCTGCGCATCAAGGAAAGCGACCGGCTGGCCTCCGTCACGGCGGCGCTCAGCGCCCTGGGCGCGGACGTGGCCGAGGGGCCGGATTCCCTCACCATCCGAGGAAAGGAAGCGCTGGCAGGAGGAGCCACAGTGGACAGCTTCAACGACCACCGCATCGCCATGATGGCCGCCGTGGCCGCCACCCGATGTGTAAAGCCTATTACCATTACAGACGCTCAGTGCGTGGCCAAGTCCTACCCCGATTTCTGGGAGGTATATGAGCGGCTGGGCGGAAAAATCCAGAAAAGCGAGTGAAGATAATGGATACCATCAAATTAGTCCTCCCCACGGAGGAATACTTGGATCAGGTGTGGGCCTACCGCCAGGAGTGTATTGACGCGGGCAGCTCCATGGACGGCTGCGGCCCCCTGCGGTCCAGCGAAAGCAAGGAGCAGTGGCTGGCGCACGTCCGCGCGTATATGGACCCCGCCACCGTTCCGGAGGGGAAGGTGCAGGCCACACAGTTCCTTGCTATCCGGAAATCGGACGGCAAAGTGGTGGCCATGATCCAGATCCGGCACTATTTCAATGAGTATCTGGAGAAGTACGCTGGACACATCGGCTACTCCACCCGCCCGTCCGAGCGCCGGAAAGGTTACGCCAAGGAGATGCTCCGGCTGGCCCTGCCCTTCTGTCAAGAGATCGGCCTTGATAGGGTGCTCATCTCCTGCGAGCCGGACAACCCCGGCAGCCGCCGCACCATTATAGCCAACGGCGGCGTGTACGAGAACACCGTCCACGAGCCCGGCGAGGACATCGACGTGGAACGGTATTGGATCACCCTCTAACCATATACGAGGAGTTATAACACCATGAAATATTCCATATTCGGTGAATCCCACGGCCCCGCCATCGGCATAGTGCTGGAGGGCATCCCCGCCGGGCTGGAGCTGGACCTGGACGCCGTCCGCTTCGACCTGGCCCGCCGCGCTCCGGGCAAGAGCGTCCTGTCCACCGCCCGGAGGGAGGCCGACGAGCCCCGCATCCTCTCCGGCGTGTTTGAAGGCAAAACCACCGGGGCGCCCCTGTGCGCCGTCATTGAGAACACGGACACCCGCTCGAAAGACTACTCCCGGACCAAGGACCTGGCCCGTCCCGGCCACGCCGACTACGCCGCCCATGTGCGCTACGATGGGTTCAACGACTACCGGGGCGGCGGGCACTTCTCCGGGCGGCTCACCGCACCCCTGGTGTTCGCGGGCGGGGTCGCCAAGCAGATTCTGGCCCGGAAGGGCGTGCGGGTGGGGGCCCACATCGCAACCATCTACGGCGTCAACGACGACTCCTTGGAGGACTGGGACAGTCTGAAAGCGGCCTCGGAAAAAGAGTTCCCCGTCCTCAACGACCGGGCCGGGGAGGAAATGCAGGCCGCGATTTTAGAGGCAAAAAACGACCAGGACTCCGTGGGCGGCTCCATCGAGTGCGGGGTGTTCGGCCTGCCTCCCGGGCTGGGGGCCCCCGGCTTCGGCCAAAACGCCGAGGGCATCTTCTCCCAGTACCTGTTCGCCGTCCCGGCGGTGAAGGCGGTGGCCTTTGGGGCCGGGGTGGCTTTCGCCCTCATGCGGGGCTCCGAGGCCAACGACCCGCTGTATGTGGACGACGACGGCTCCGTCAAGGCCGAGCAGAACTGCGCCGGGGGAATCAACGGTGGCATCACCAACGGCATGCCCCTCACCTTCGAGGTGACCATGCGGCCCACCCCCTCCATCGCCCGGACGCAGTTCACCGTGGACATGGCAAAAAATGAAAACGCCGTGCTGGAGCTTCAGGGCCGTCACGACCCCTGCGTGGTCCACCGGGCGGTGCCCGTTATCGAGGCGGCGGCAGCGCTCGCCGCGTGTGAACTGATGGGAATTTGAATACTGTGAGGAATTGATTATGGATTTAAAAACGTTACGTCAAACAGATGACGACGCCGTCATCCTCCCCGGCGCGGCCGTGGTGGGCGACGTCACCCTGAGCCAGGGCTGCTCGGTATGGTTCAACGCCGTCCTCCGGGGCGACGGCAAACCCATCGTCCTGGGCAAGGGCTGCAACGTCCAGGACTGCTGTGTCCTCCACTCGGAAAAGCACGCCACCGTGCTGGGCAATTATGTCTCCGTGGGCCATGGGGCCATCGTCCACGGGGCCGTGGTGGGGGACAACACCATCGTGGGCATGGGAGCCACCCTGCTGGACTTTGCGAAAATCGGAAAAAACTGCATGGTGGGCGGGGGATCGGTGGTCACGGGCAAAATGGACGCCCCTGACGGCTCCCTGATATTGGGCAATCCGGCCAAAGTGGTCCGCCCCCTCACCGAGGCAGAGATCGCCGCACTGCGCCACAACGCGGAGCACTACGCCGAGCTGAAGGAGAGATACCGCTGATGGACGAGCTTCAAAATCTGCGCCGGGACATCGATGCCATCGACCGCCGGATGGTGGAGCTGTTCCGGCAGCGCATGGACGTGACCCAAAAAGTGGGCGAATACAAATGCACCCAGGGCATTCCCGTGCTGGACCAGGAGCGGGAACGCCAGGTGCTGCAAAATAAGGGCGAGCTGGCCGGGGACGAGCTGCGCCCCGCCGTCATCACCCTGTACCAGACCATCATGGCCCTGTCCCGGCGGCAGCAGCGGGATTTGATGGGCCAGGGGGCGGACAACCCCGGCGTCCGCCGCTGGCTGGACGCCCAGGCCGCCCAGCGCCGGCCCGTGGCCGCCCCCCGGGTGGTATATCAGGGCGTGCCGGGGGCCTACAGCGAACAGGCAGCCGTCAACTTCTTCGGGGCCGGCGTGGACGCCGACGGCCTGGAACAGTTCGAGGACTGCTTCCAGGCCCTGCGGGAGGGTCGGGCGGATTACGCCGTGCTGCCCATCGAAAACAGCTCCACCGGAGCCATCCGGCAGATCTACGACCTGCTGACCCAGTACGAGTGCTACATGGTGGGGGAGACCACCGTGCGGGTGGAGCACTGCCTGATGGCCCTGCCTGACGCCACCCTGGACACCGTTACCCACGTCTATTCCCACGAGCAGGGGCTGTTCCAGTGCGAACGCTATCTCAACAGCCACCCGGACTGGAAGCAGGTGCCCCAGGCGGACACCGCCGGGTCGGCCCAGATGGTGGCCTCCAGCGGAGACATCACCAAGGCCGCCATCTGCTCGGAACGGGCGGCGGCGCTGTACGGGCTTACAATTTTGGCAAAGGGCATCAACCACAACACTCAGAACACCACCCGGTTCGTGGTGGTGTCCCCCCGGCTGGAGTTGCGCCCCGGCGCGGATAAGGTCAGCACCCTCTTCGTCCTGCCCCACGAGGCGGGGTCGCTCCACGAGGTGCTGACGGTGTTTGCCATCCACGGGTTGAACATGGTCAAGCTGGAGTCCCGCCCCCTGCCCCAGCGGAGCTGGCAGTACATGTTCTTCCTGGAGTTCGCCGGGGCCCCCGACGACCCCGCGGTGAACGACGCCCTCCACGAGCTGGCCCAGACCACCGGGGAGTTCCGGGTACTGGGATGGTTCTCCTCCAATCTGGGCTAGTTCCTTTTTCTTGAAAGAAAAAGGAACCAAAAAGAACTTTAGCCCGCTGACGATCCAGGCATAACTTGATTTGACTTTCGCCCGGCAACCGCATGTTCTCTGACTTGGAGAGATGATAATGGAAAAAAATATTGTTTTAATCGGCATGATGGGCTGCGGCAAGACCACTGTGGGCGGGCTGCTGGCCCGGCGGCTTGGCCGCCCCCTGGCGGACACCGACGTTCTCATTGAGCGGCGCCAGGGCCGCTCCATCCCGGATATTTTCGCCCAAGACGGCGAGGAGCGCTTTCGCGCGCTGGAGCTGGAGCTGGGCCGGGAGCTGGGCAGGCGGTCGGGCCTGGTCGTGGCCTGCGGCGGCGGCCTGCCCCTGCGGGACGGGGCCATTGCCGCCCTAAAGGAAAGCGGCCTGGTGTTCTGGCTGGACCGGGACCCGGTTGAGACCTACGACGGCCTGGACGTGTCCGGCCGTCCCCTGGCCCAGGCGGGGCCGGAGGATTTTATCCGGCGGTATCAGGACCGGGCCCCCGTCTACCGCCGCTGGGCGGACTATGCCATCCCCTGCGGGGACGGGCCCCAGGCCGCGGAGCGGCTGATTTCCACCATTTATCAGGAGGTGTCTAAACCATGAAGTTTCTCATCATCAACGGCCCCAACCTGAACCTGCTGGGCAAGCGGGAGCCGGGCATCTACGGCGATCAGACCTATGAGGCCCTGTGCACCCTCATCCAGGACCACGCCGCCGCCCACGGCTCCACGGCCCGCTGCTTCCAGTCCAACCACGAGGGGGCCATCATCGACGAAATTCACGCCGCCGACGGCGTATACGACGCCATCGTCATCAACCCCGGCGCTTACACCCACTACAGCTACGCCATCCTGGACGCGCTGAAGGCGGTGGACGTGCCCGCCTACGAGGTGCATATCAGCCACATCGACCAGCGGGAGCCCTTCCGGGCAGTGTCCGTCACCGCCCCCGCCTGCGTGGGCCAGCTCTACGGCCACGGGTTTGACGGCTACCTTATGGCCATGAACTGGTTTTTGGAGGGCGGAACATGAAACTGCAAGTGATCGGCGACCCGGTGCTCCACTCAAAGTCTCCCGTGATCCAGGGGGCCATGCTGGGGGCGCTGGGGCTGGACATTCAATACACCGCCCATGTAGTGCGCCGGGGCGAGCTGCCGGACTATCTGCGCCGGGCCCGGGAAAACGGCGTCACCGGCTTCAACGCCACCATGCCCCACAAGGAGGACCTGATTCCCCTGCTGGATGAGATCGACCCGGCGGCAAAAGCCCTGGGCGCGGCAAACACCGTCTGCCTCCGGAATGGCAAATGGGTGGGCTTCAATACCGACGGAGGCGGGGCCGTGGCGGCGTTGAAAAATGCAAACATGGACCCAGACGGCCTCACCGTCGCCCTGCTGGGCGCGGGGGGCGCGGCCAAGGCCGTGGCCCTGGCGCTGTCCCAGGCAGGGGCGGAGCGGGTGTTTGTGTGCAACCGCACCCTCAGCCGGGCGGAGGAGCTTTGCGCGCACGCCCCCCCAGGACGGCTGTCCCCTGCCGGGTTTGATATCGGCACGCTGTGCCGGATGGCGGCCCAGTCCCAGCTCCTGGTGAACTGCACCAACCTGGGCATGGCGGGCTCTCCCAACCAGTTTGAGGACTTCTCCTTCCTGGACGCTCTGCCGGACGGGGCGGGGGTATTCGACGCCATCTATCACCCTGCTGAGACCCAGCTTCTGGCCCAGGCCCGCCGCCGGGGTCTGCGGACGCTGAACGGCCTGCCCATGCTGGTAAACCAGGCGGTGCTGGCCCTGGAGCACTTTTTGAACCGGCCCCTGGACCGCAAGGCCATGGCCCGTGCGGCAACTGCCGCGTTAAATGAAATTTGAGGTGATATCCATGTTAAAACCACAACGCCTGCGCCCCGGCGACAAAGTTGCCATCGTCTCCCTGTCCAGGGGAATGCTGGGGGAGGAGCAGTTTATCCACAAATACCATCTGGCCCGTGAGCGGCTGGAGCGGGACTACGGCCTGCGTGTGGTGGCCATGCCCAACGCCTTGAAAGGCAAGGACTACCTGTACCGCCACCCGGAGGCCCGGGCCCAGGACCTGATGGACGCCTTCCGGGACCCGGAGATCAAGGCGGTGTTCAACGCCATCGGCGGGGACGATACCATCCGCCTGCTGCCCTGCATCG
>CAJTTS010000070.1 GCA_910579155.1 uncultured Oscillospiraceae bacterium
CGGGTGAGCACATCACCATGCACAACCTGGAACTTTACAGTATCTGAGGAGAAGATTCGGCTTAGGACTGTGGAGAGCGAGGTTTCATCGGTCGGCCCCTCTACGATGAAGAGCATGATTTTCTTTTTTGCCATCATCCGTCCTCCACCCTGTCCACGCTGGGGATACCGATCTTACGCATTGCATGGGCGATCTCAATACTGTTTGTCTCCCGGTATAGCTCCTCACCATCACCACCCAGGGTGATGTCTCTAAAGTAGCGCAGCCGGAGATTATTGCTGGGTTTAATATTGGAAGCTCGCACATAGCGGTTTTCCGGGTTCGTCGTCGTGAAGACAATGGAGCTGCTGTTCAGCATCTCCAGCGGCCGGAGGTTATGGGATGTGAAAATCAACTGGCCCTGTCCAGATTTCTGCATAATCTGCAGCAGTTCCCCCAGCAAGTACTCATAAATGCCGGAATCCAATTCGTCAATGGCCAGCGTGATACTAGGGCTGTTATAGGTGCAGATAAAGAGGTGCAGAATTGATATAATCTTCTTGATGCCTTCCGACTCATATTTTAAAGGTAATTGAATGGGCTCATTGGTTTCTGGGCTTGATATGGTTCGCACCAACTGTGCCTGGATACCTATGCCTCCTTTTTCCGTAAACTCTTTACCTAGAGGAGCAAGTTCGATTTCCATACCGGGTATGACTTCGCGCAACACTACATTGATCGTTTTAATAACCTCTCTGGCAATCGAAAATTCAATAACCGGAATAATTGCGGGCTGATCCAAGGGCAACTTCAGTTGTCCAAGGGAGTTTTTTTTGCGATAGATCACAGGGAGTGCAGCCCCCATAGAGGATAGCCCTGTTCCCCTGCTATTGACTACAAATAAACTTGCTCCCGCAAAATGCCGAAGTGCGAACAACATATGATACCATAAAGTGTTGCCGGAGCCTTGCTGCAGTAAAACAAAAACTTCATTTGAAAAGAGGAATGACCGATGCTCTTTGGCACACAGTCTCTTTGTGACCCGAAGTTCGTCCAGAACTTGCGGATCCTTGCCAAACAACTCCTTTTTTTTCGTCTCTGGGGTAATCAGTGTTTTCGTATGTGAGGACTGGCTCTCCAAGATAAGGTTCATCCTGGTCCACTCGCCATCCTGAAGTACAGATGCCTTCACAGATTCATTCAGGTAATCCCGCCCCACTTGGGCAGAATACACCGTTCGGAACTTATGCCCCTGGTCATCTTCCACACTAAACTCAAAATCCAGTTCTGCCGCATCATGCCCCTTGGAAATACAGCTTTCCATAGATTCCTTGATAGGCGAACCTGACAGCAGGCATTTTAAAACTTCCAATGCGTCAATAAATGTTGTCTTGCCGGATCCGTTCTGACCATAAATCCCAAGAACATCAGACTTCATTGAAAAATTGTCTGATGCCAAATTACAAGGGAAGCGAATCTCACCAAGGTGGACATTCCGAAAATATTTGATTGTTGCCGATTGAACTCGAACCCTCACCGCAGATTCCTCCTTCCACTTAACCAGCAATTCTATTATACCCCTTTTCTGCGCTACATTCAAGGGGAATGGAGAAAAAGTTATTTTTTATTCCTAATGACACATTTCTATCTTCGATATGGCAAAAGTACGCCATACATTAGCCCTGTATCTCTTGGGCAGAATGTATTGCGCTATACTGTATTAAAGCGGCTTTGACCTCTCTTTTCAGGTCAGAGCCGCTTTGAAAAAATTTTTCTGGGATTTCAAAATTCCTTGTCCCCAAGTCGCCCTTTTTCGACATATGATTATTAGATAGGGCAATAGGGATCTAACCCTATCGTACACTTCGTTTGGGAGGGAAACTCGCTATGGAAGAAATCCTTGCTCGTTTACTGGCATTTCAGATCGTTATTGACCTGATCAGCGTCACGGTCGGAGCTGGTCTCTGCTTTGGTGCGCTGAAATGGCGCCGAGGCCTGCTGACAACAACCGCCATAGCCTGGGGCCTGTTCCTTGGCGTCATTGCGGCTATGTTCGTTGGCGAAGCGTTTGGAGAGGTGGGCGCAATCCTTTGTGTCCTGGTTGGGCTGATTGGCCTGCCCATCCTGACCTATGTGTCCCCAACCGTGAACCGGTTTGTTTTGGGCTTCCTGGTCAGCAGTAAGTTGCTCTTCATGCTTACCACAGTATTGGCGAAAGAGGGGGCTATTGGCATTGAGGAGACCATCATGATTCCTCTTGCAGTGGGTACTGTAGTTGGTATTGCGCTGATGGCCTGGACTCAGATGCGTGTCAGCGCATTTGTCTTGGGGTGTACCTTTATCGGCGCCAGCCAGATCGCCCCCGTGGTCTCAGAATGGATCAATCGAATTTTCTTTGCGGCTACCGGCGATATTGGATATCTGTTTGACCCTATTGACCTGTTCTTTGCGCTGTTCAAAATTGAGCTTACGGACCAGTGGATGTTGATTGCGATGATTGTGCTTATGGTCTGGGGCGGGTACAAGCAGATCAACAATTTGAAGAAAAACGGCATCCCCTTGGACACTCCCTTGATTGGGTTTGAGAGCCCGACCGGGCCCAATGGGAGAATCTACACGAAAAACGGTCACATTGATACGATGGAGTAAGCACAGAGATTGCTCATTTTATATGCTATAGCTTATTTTAATCATGCAATAGCAAGTGAAGCCCAAAGAAAAAAGAATGAAATAAAATTTTTACGAAATTTTTTAAAAACCAGGTGTCCAAAATCGACCCGTTTCATCGTTATAACTTATGAGAGACACAGCGAGGGAGAGTTCCGGTCACTGGCAGAACAGGGACTTTGCCAAGGACCAACCGTCCCCTCCTATTATCAGAACAGTTCCGGGGAGGATATCGCAGTGAAGTGGAAACGTTCGCGTCTATATTCTTTCATCCTGGCCTTCCTCATGCTGATGGCCTGCATACAGACGCAGGCCGCTGCCGCCAACCTGCCGCCGGGCACATCAAAGGCCGTGGTGTTCCTGCTGGACGCGAGCAACAGCATGAACACCAACGACCGGGAACGGCTGGCAAAAGACAGCATCGCCCAGCTCATATACAGCCTGCCCTCCAACTACTATGTTGGTTTTGCCGCCTATAATACCAGTGTTGTCTCCAGCATCGGAATGCAGGGCAGCAGCGCCCGGGAGCCGGTCATGGAGGAGGTTGACGCCGTGGCCTATACCGGCTACACCAACGCCGGGGCTGGCCTGACAACAGGGATGGAGCTGCTTGAGACGGTGGATGCAGCCGAGAAAACAGTTGTGATCCTGTCGGATGGCGAGATCATCATGAACAGCGATGAAGCCACAGCGGAGTCTGTCAGCCAATTTCAGGCCGCTGTCGAGGCTGCACAGGCCGAGGGCGTCCGGATTCACGTCATTGGGCTGGGCGCGGATATGGCGGACGAGGACAACACCATCTTCTCCGCCGCAACACAAACGAAGGGTGTCAACTACCATGCGCCGCAATCCACGGATATCCAAAGTGTGATTGATTCTATCCTGTTGGAGCAGCTGGGCGTTAAGAAGACCCGGGCCGCCATCATCGACACGGACGGCGGCACAGAGGATATTACGGTGTCCATCCCTTCTGCCAATACCAGCCGGACGCGCATTTTGCTGACCAGCGGGAGCCCCATCCAGAATTTGAAGGCGGACTTCAGCGCGGTAAACGGCTGGCAGTACAGCGGCTCCCGGTATACGCTGCTGGAGCTGGATCACCCGACAGACACCGCGGTACATATCACGTTCCAGGGCCGGGCTGGGGGCCAGGTGAAGGTCGACGTCATTTCAGAGTATGTACTGACAACGAAGCTCGCCGCTTCCTATACCGATTCTGAGCCGGAATCGCCGGAGGCGGAGTACCTTGATAGGGCCGCGGAGATATCCGCCGCGTTCTATGACGCGGGAGACTCCGACAGGCAGATGCTGACGGACCCGGTTTTCCAGGGGCTGCTGGTTCCGACAACAGCCGGTGGTGACCCTGTGACCTGTTACCTGAAGGATGGGGTTATCACCTTCCAACGCACCGTTACAGCGGATGCAAAGCTCCCGGTTCAGTTTGACTTCACAAGACTGGATACCAACCTGATCCTGGAGCAGCCGATTCTTTTGGATTTGGAGGGGCCGCCCGCGCTGCCCAAGCCCCCATTGGAGGACTACCGCCCGCAGATGATTGTTGGGGCCCTGATTTTGCTGGCGCTTATCTCCATGCTTATTATCTGGCTGGCATCCCGACGTAAAAAAGCAAAAGCAGTCGCCTCACCGGCCGCCCCTACCGCCCCCGCAGCCGCCGCACCGGTGGCCAGGGCGGAGGAACCCGGTCGATATGGGTATGTGGGACGTCTGAATATCTACATCACCAACACGCTGTCCGGGCATGATTTCCCGCCGCTCACCTATAACCTGTTCCGCATTCCGGGCGGAAAGAAGCTCTCTTTGCAGGAGATTTTGGACGGCTGCGAGGTGGACGAGCCCTTCGAGGGGGCGGACAAAATCTTCTTCCAGCCCGGCGCAGGCCATTGCCTGCTGCTGACCAACGAATCTGACTGCACGCTGATGCAGAACCGTGAGATTCTGATGAAGGGCCGCAGCTATCAAATCAGCCTCAACTCCAAGGTGGACATCACGTTCGAGGACGAACGCAGTGAAATCGCGCTCCAGTACCGGGATGTAAAGCCCAGTGACATGAGACTTCTGGCGGGAGAACCCCACTAAATGTTCCGCCCACCATGGTCTACATATTAAACTATAACAAAGGGATGTGATTACTTGAAGATCATCAGTCAGACCAACCGCACCCTTCTTCTGGAGGAGTTCAATCCGGAAAAGCTGGACCTGCTCACCATGATCGGCGACGTGAGGGGCATCGACAGCCTCAGTGACGACAAGATCAAAGAGATCAACGAGGCCCTGCTGTGCCGGAGCTACGAGGAGTTCCAGGAGAAATTCGCACCCTGTATCTACAGCTTCTATGACGCCAACACGCAGACCGTCCGCTACACCCTCAAGAAGCCGGAGAGCATCCCGGAGAATATGCTCACCGTGATCCCGCTGAACCAGCAGAACGACTTCCTGAAGATGCTGTTCTCCCTCATGGAGGCCAAGAAGTCCCAGGGCGTCCTCAACGTGGACTTCGGGTTTGAGCATCTGCTGGACATGATCTCCCCCAAGAAGGTGATGGAGGACATCCGGCAGGTCCGCAAGGAGATCCGGTACAACTACGGGAAGTACGCCGCCCTGGAGGAGGGCGACCCCGCCCGTCTGGATGTGGGCGACAAGCTGAACGTCCTGTTCGAGTCCGCCAGCGACAACTACAACAACGTCCTGGCCATGCTGCCGCTGGCCATCGAGGACATCAAGACCCGGCTGCTCCTGGGCGCCGGCGACCAGGGCATCAATCCCAACCAGATTGCCCTGGGTATGCTGACCATGGGCGACAACGGCGAGCTGAAGGTCCTGGAGGCCCCCAAGCAGGAGACCACCGCCCTGGCCACCATCGACGACCACATCAACACCGGCCTGATGGCGGCGCTGGAGGAGGATTACCAGCAGGTCAACGAGTGCCCCACCGACTATGTGAAGGACCTGGTTGTGCGTACCTTCTGTCCGCTGCCCTCCACGATCCAGACGGAGATCGACGTGGAGCGTGAGGTGGCCAACTACAACTCCTACCTCCAGTTCTACAAGGAGGCCAAGGACGGCTTCATCAAGGTGGTCAAGCCCCTGGTGGAGAAGATGCTGGGCGTGAAGATGTTCTTCGACCAGTACAAGTGCCGGGTGAAGGGAATGGTGCCCACCCTGCTGGTGGCCAATATCCGCCCGGAGATGCTGGCCAAGAGCACCAATCTCCCCACCCTCCACGCCTATCTGAACAGCACCAACGGGAAAAACAACTTTGCCGACACCGTCTGGTACGCCATCTTCCCCAATGTCTCCATCAACCCCAAGGAAGGCGCCAAACTGCGCCGGGAGCGGTTCGCCGGCAACATCCACAAGCAGAATGATGATGTGAACAGTATGGAGACGCTGGCCACCCTGCTGGACGTGCTGAAGGACTACAAGGTGGAGACCTTCTTCTCCTTCGAGGGGCGGGACGACACCACCTTCGACAATGTGGCCGCCGAGGGTATCCAGAAGTACATCGACCGCTGTGAGCCGCTGATAGGCCGGCCCTACAGTGAGTTCGCCATCCCCTGTATCCCCAACTTCACCGTGATCCCCAAGAACAAGTCCGGCGTGACGCTGGATAAGCTGATGACCATCAACGACGACAATGTGGCCCAGCTCTCCGACGCCAAAGAGGACATCATGCGGCTGTGGATCGAGGGCGTCTACATCGGCGCGGCCTATGTCGCCGCAGGGTTCCGCGCCGCCTGCCAGTGCCCCGACTACCTGCATGACTACTACCGCAAGAAGAAGTATGATTCCGAGCTGCCCGGTGTGCGCTATGACGTGGAGTCCGGGGACCATGCCCTGTGGACCCGCACCACCATGCCCAAGGAGATCACCGGCTTCACCAATACGATCAAGGACCAGATCAACCGCCGGAATTTCGGCTGGGTATTCGCGTCGGAGAACGCCTCCCTGGAGGGGCAAAACATCACGGAGATCACCATTTACAAGGCCCGCAACCTGCTGTACGACCCTGAGCGTGCCACCTATGAGCCCGCCTACAAAACGCAGGTGACGACCTATATCGAGCGCATCCTGCGCCATGCCACCGGCGACTTCAAGGAAGACCGGATCAAGATGTTCTTCTCGAACAATCCCGCCAGCCAGAAGAGCCAGTGGGTGGCCAAGCAGGACTGCATCAATGCTGTGTTAGATGAAGGCGACGACCTTGGCTATTCGATTGATGAAGCCACCGGCATGTGCGACCTGACCATCTACTTCGATGGCAACGCACGCAATCTGGAAGTCATGATCAACCGCCTTTCTTCTAAAAAATAATAAATGATCAGGAGGTAATGTAACCATGGGATTCAGACTGGAAATTGATGGATCCGGCCCCGTCAAGCTGAGCGAGCGGTGCATTAAGAACGTGGAGTTCCGCAGCGAAATCCCCGAGGACTCCAACGCCCGTGCCACCGACAACGGCGCTTCGCTGAAGATCTGGGGCAAAATGCTCTTCTCCCTGGGCGGCGAGGAGCAGGACTCCACGCTCAACCTGGCCAAGTGGAGCGTGGTGCCCAGCGAGTCTGCGGACAGCTACCGGAAGGTGAAGGTGGACGTGATCTCCGCCTCCCAGGTGGTCCGGCAGATCACCCTGCCCAACGCCTTCGTCATGGAGTACTCCGAGAGCCTGGACGACAAGACCGGCGTGGGCGAGTTCTACCTGCATGTGAAGCAGAAGAAGGATAAGACGACGGACACCGCCATTGAGGGCGGGTTCAGCGGCGAATAAAAGAAAGGAGCGAGTGAACGATGTCTTTGAGAGTTACGATTGAAGGCCAGGGCAGCTTCGAAGTTGCCAAGGAGTGCGTCGAGAAGGTCGTCTACAAGACCGACATCCCTCTGGACTCCAATGCCCGCACCAAGGACGTGGGCAGCACGCTGGACATTTCCGGCAAGATCCTGACCGCCGTGGACGGCGACCCCGAGGACTCCACCCGCCAGATGGGCCTGTGGTCCATGGTTCCCGCTGAGGTCTCCCACTGCTACCGCAAGGTGACGGTGGAGATCATCCAGGCCGGCATCGTGGAGCGGAAGTACACCTTCCCCAATGCGTTCGTGGTCAACTACACCGAGGACTTCGGCAACACCGAGGGCGTGGGTACCTTCCACCTGAACATCAAGCAGAAGAAGGATAAGCTGGCCAACATCACCATCGAGGGCGGCTATCCCGCTGCGTGAGCGGAGCACAACCCCGTTTAACCAAATCATAGTGCGGCGCGGCAATTCGCGTAAAGCAGAGGGCGCGTCCGACTGTTAGTTGGGCGCGCCCTTTTTGGAAAGAACACCTGTTTTGTGACCGCCGCGCAAGGATCGCTGCCAGTTCAGCGGTTCTTGCGCGAGGGCCATATGATGGGAGGATAATCGAATGAATGAGTTATATAAGCGGCTGGGCGTGGCGCCGACCGCCACGGACATTGAGATAAAGAAAGCATATCGGAAGCTGGCCAAAAAGCTGCACCCGGACTTAAACCCGGATGACCCGCAGGCAGAGGCCAAATTCAAGGAAATCAACGAGGCCTATGAAACCCTGAGCGACCCAGAGAAGAAGAAAGCTTACGATGCTGCCCAGCAGTCGGCCCAGAGGGAGCAGGCAAAACGGCCTGGGGCCGCCCGGACTGCGCCGCGAGCGCCGGCCGGCGGGCCGATAGACTTCTCCCAGATGGCCGGCGGCTTTGCCAGCTTCTTCGGGTTTGACCCCAAGACCGGCGATATTACCGACGAAGCCAAGGTGTCCGGCCAGAGTCCGAAGAAAAATCCGCTGGATATGTCCGATATGTTTGAAAAATTTATGGGGTTTAAATAAATGATGTGGGTGAATAGCGTAATCGGAAAGCTTTGGTGCTTCGTAAAAGCGCATAAACAAATTATTTTTGTCATTTTTGAGGTGCTGTGGTTATTGCTTCTCTGGGTTGTCAGTCCTTTCGTCTCAGCTGTCCTCGCCCTTGTAATTCCTCCAGTTACTTCGTCTGCAATGAGTTTAATAATCGTACTATGTATCTCACCTATATTGGGTATTTGGGAGAAAAAAGGTTGGTACGATCACAATGCGGCTTTCCTTGTCTTATATGGTACGGGTTATCTTTTAACCCTGTATCTGACCATAGAGCTTTTACAAAAGGTGGTAGAGGCTTTCCATATTAGTAAAGTCGAACACTTGGAGTTTTCCTTACAAGCCACTGCCTTCCTTCTATATATTGTTTTCTTTTGTGCATTTAGGAATCCAAAGCAGATGCAATATTGGGCTTACGCAGTCGCATACGGCTTCTTTATACTCTGGGAATGGAGCGTAGATTGGAATGTCGCAGACTGTACACTGTTTGGCATAGATACAAAGTTCGCCTTAGATTTCTTTATCATCCCGTTCAAAGAGGCCATGTTGCTATTTATCATTCTGGACACTTTTCTCAAGGCAAGAGACGAATTAAAGCAGGGAAAGAGGCTGTGCAATGAAGAAAAAAAGATTTGTTGATCTGCTTCTGATTATAACTGGCGGCGCCATCGCCTTGATCAGCTACTTCTATCTGGATGGGGATATTCGCTGGTGGCTTGTTGCGCTGGGCTGCGGGATGATTCTCACATTCCTGGTTTTAGCCATCAGAGAGAGGCCCGCAGTCCCTTTGCAGGCCGGCGCCCCGATCTTCGATATGCCGCCCGCAGCCAAGGTCACAGAAGTTCTCCTGCTGAATGAAGAGGACCAGACGCTTGCCACCTGGCCCCTGTATGGGAAGGTCAGTATGATTATCGGCAGGGATGTGGGCGAAAACCGGGTTGACATTAACCTGATGCCCTCCACCTACGCCAGCACGGTCGATGTGGAGCACGCAGTATTGAACTATACCGGCGGATCGTGGTACGTGGAAGACCTGGCATCCAAAAACGGCGTGAGCGTCCAGTCCCGTAGGGACGGCCGGAAATATAAGCTGGCCCCAGACCAGCCCTGCAAGCTGGACACCGGCGACATCATCTACATCGGCCTGGCACGGCTGCTGATCCGGTAAAAACCGGGAAAATAAACGATAAGGGAGATAGAGTTATGGCGGAATCCAATTTGATCCGTTGCCAGAACGGGCACATGTTCAGCAAGCGGCGGTATGGGACTGTGTGCCCCTACTGCAATATTGAGACCGCAACCAAAGAAAAGCAGGAAACCGGGCGGACGGAGGTTGAGATCGAGGAGGACCTGTTCCGTGAGGACGTGAAGCCGGTGTGCGGCTGGATCGTCTGCATCGACGGCCCGCGCCAGGGCAAGGACTACCAGGTCGTCCAGGGCAAGAACTTTGTGGGCCGGGCCGATGACATGGACATTCAGATTCTGGGCGACAACGAGATCTCCCGCCGAAACCACGCGGTGATCGTGTTCGACCCAAAGAAGCGGGAAACTGTCCTGCTGCCGGGGGACGCCAACGGCATCGTCTACCTCAACGGCAACGCGCTCTATGCGCCCACTCCCCTCAACCCCTATGACGAGATTGAGCTGGGCAAGTCCAAATTCCTGTTTGTTCCCTTCTGCGGCGACCATTTCATGTGGGGACAAAAGACCGAGTAACACCGAATAGAAGGGAGCGAACCGCATGACTCCTGAAACGATTTTATGGATTCTGGGCGGATTGGCGGCCATACTGCTGCTGGTGCGATTTGTCGTACTGAGGACGCCCCGGATGTCCGGCGGGCCGGATGTCGGCTCCTCCATGACAATTGGAGGCCGGGAGGTGCAGGAGGACCAGGTGGGGACGCTCTATACCCACTCCGGGCTGCTGGCTGTTCTGGCGGACGGCATGGGGAAGGAATACGGCGGCCGGATCGCCAGCCGCGCGGCCGTAGAAACTTTTCTGGACCTGTTTAAGGATTACAACGCCTTCGACAACCCGCAGTACTATTTTCGGAAGGCGTTTACCGCCGCCAACCGGGCGATTTTGCGGATTCTGGACAACGAGCGCCGGGGCTCCGCCAGTGTGGGCGCGGCCATGATCCGGGATGGCTGGCTGTACTATGCCGTGGTAGGTAACGTGAAGGTCTGCGTTTACCGCAACGGGGATCTGATTCCCATGTCTGCAGGGCACACGCTGGATGTTCTGGCGGAGGAGAAGTTCCGCGTTGGCCGCCTCTCCCGTGAGGATGCCCTGGTCCTGCTGGAGACCCACCGCCTGTACAACTATGTGGGGCAGGACGGTTTTAAGGATGTGGAATACATTGACCGACCCGTGGCCCTGCGCCGGGGCGATATTGTCGCACTCATGAGCGACGGCGTATACGACCTCCTGCCTTGGCGGGACATCGAGGATATTCTTGCCCATGGGCAGGACTGCCAGCGTATGGCCTTTGAAATCACAGAGCGGGTCAATACCATGGCCGCGGAGCATAAGGACAATGCCAGCGTGATTCTGGTGCGCTGGAACGGAGGCGGGCAATGAGAAAACAGAACTCGGAGTTTCTGACTGCCTTTACCTCAGAGGCCAGCCGTAAAATAAAAAATACGGATTTTTTCGGCTTTGTAGAGCTTGATAAATTTGCCTGCTATGTGATTGCCGACGGCATTGACGACGATGTGGACGCAATCAGCGCCAAGCTGGCGGTGGATACCGTCGTTTCGGCCTTTATGGAGTCCCCCTCCATGAGCAAGCGGGCGGTGCGCCGGTATCTGCGGGCCGCCAACCGGGCCCTGCTCACGGCCCGCAGCAAGATGAAGCTGAAGGCGTCCGTGACGGTGCTGGTCACCAACTATGTAAAACTGCGCTACGGGCAGGCGGGCAACACCCGGTTCCGGCTCTACCGGGACGGCTTCCTGCGGATGCAGAGCCAGGACAGCTCCCTGAGCATGGATATGGTCCGGGAGGAAAAGCTGGAGCAGGACAAGCTGGCCCAGCATGAGGAGCGCCATAATCTTTACTGCTACCTGGGCCAGGAAAAGGGCTTCTCCCCCTACATATCCAAAAAGTTCAAGCTGGCCAACGCCGACGCCGCTGCCCTCTATACCCGGGGCATCTGGGAAAACGTAGACGAGGGCGAGCTGAAGGACGTATTTGCGGAGGCCTCCGACGAGCCGCAGCCCATTGTGGACTCGGTGGAGGATATGCTCCTCTCCCGCCAGCCGGAGGGGCTGGAGAAGTACACCTTTGCCACCATTTTCTTCAACAAGATTTTTGTTGACCCAAACCGCAAGCGGAAGATCCGCAAGATTTTGATGATCGCCATACCCATTCTCCTGGTGCTGGTGATTTTGACCGTTGTGCTGCTGGTCCTGCACAACAATCGGAAGAAAGATATTGCGGCCATGGAGCAGAGCTTCTATGACGCGATAGAGTACATTCAGGCCGACAATTACCCGCGGGCCAAAACGGAGTGCCAGAACGCCCTGGACCTGGCCAACAAACTGAAGGATGAAGAAATCCAAACCGACGCTTCCAACTACATGAAGCTGATCGAGAGCGTCATTGCCGGCGACACTGACCTCAACGACGGAGAATACCGGGACGCGCAGCGCAACTACCTCAACGCACAGAACCGCTCCCGCTATGCCGATAACCTGGGCCTGGACTACATTCAGGACCGCCTGGAGCAGACGGGCCAGTATATCACCGTCTATGACCTGATCGCCCTTGGGGACACACTGGTGACCAATCTCCAGTATGACAAGGCGGAAGAGCAGTACGCCGCCGCCCAGCTTCTGGCCGGGAGCATCTACTTCACCGAGGGCCGGGACAGCGCCATCGCCGCGCTGGAGCGCCTGTATGAAACTATGAAGCAGGAGCAGGCGGATAATGCGGCGGCACAACAGCAGGCGTCTGAAGCGCAGTCTGCGGCAGCGGGTGTGCTGTCCGAGGGCGACGCCGCCTTTGCCAAGGGTGATTATACCTCCGCCCTCGCCTACTACACCACCTCCCTCCAGAAATATACGGAGCTGGAGGACGAGGTGCAGGTGGCCACCCTGCTGGTTAAAATTGCCGCGACCGAGGAAAAGATTGACGCCCAGCAGGCCCTGGCTGCGGAAGCTGAGGAATATATGTCTTTGGCGGAGGCGGCCTACTTGGAGAAGAACTATGTCCAGGCCAAGAAATACTACCTGCTGGCAAAGGACGTCTATTCCAGTATGCAGAACGACGATAAGGTCGCTGAGGTCTCCCGCAGGATGGAGCTGGTGGAAATGGGCATCAGCGCGGAAGAGGAGGCTGCCCGGAAGGCGGCAGAGGAACAGGCTCGGCTGGAGCAGGAGGAGGCCGCTAAAAACGCCGGACAGGATGGCCAGGACGGGCAGGCTCCCTCTGCGCCGGTTCCGCCGGAGGCGGTGGGCTGAGCCTGGTATCCTGTCAGTAGTGATTTGGGCCGGTTTGGATGATGCGATTCTTTTATGCAGGCTGTCAGACTGTAAAATTCGGCTGCCGTTTGCCGGAAAAGCGGCTGTCTCAGTACCAGCACAGGCTTCAGCAAGGGGCTGCTGTTCTATGATATGAGACTTCTTGGAGGGATTATGGCGGAAAGTGTATTTGAACCTGGCCTGGATATGGAGGAGTATCTGGCAAAACGCGCCTTGGAGATTCCGGATCTGGGTGAGCGGAAGCTGTTTAAGGATGTGGTGGAAAAGCTGCTGATCGAGCTGTATCACTACACCCGGGGGGAGTACGCCGCCCTGGAGGCGCGGGTGTTCGGTGAGCTCCAGTCCGTCCAAAGCGATTATGCCATTTACATCGGCATGACAGACCGGGCGCACTATGACGCCACCGACCCGTTCCTCCATCCCATCCTCCCCTCGGACACGGAGAAGCGCGTCCACTCAGTGGAAGAACTGCAAAAGTGCCTGCGTGCCAATCAGCCTTACCCTCTTTACTCCGTTTTTCTTGAGACGGACTATCAGACCATTCAGGAATTTTCTGTTCCCGGGCACGTTTATCATGGCACCGTCTTTACGGAGCATGGCCAGTACAGGGCCAAGTATACCGTACAGCCGGATACTGCCTACCGAAAGCAGATTGAGCATTTATATCATATTTTTACGGCCAATTACCTGCCCTGGTCTACGGTGTGCGCCGCCTACCTCCACAAATTCTTCCAGGTCAATTTGATCGCGGTGGAGGATATCGACCCCAAGGAAACCATCCAGGAAATCCGTGTGGATTTTGAGGGGTACGCCGCCCATGTCCGGTACGACTGCTTCCCGCTGTGGAATCTGGCGCCGGTTTCTGAGAAAACCAGCACCTACCCGGAGCCCTGCATGGACCGGACGAACTATGACCACCGTATCTTTGCCCACCGGCTGATGGAGGACCGCCAGTACCTGGTGGCCAATACCGATGTGGAGATCACCAACGTCCGGCGGCTGGAGGGCGACCTGTTCATCACTTGTCCGGAGGAGAACCCGTATCAGTGGATGCTCTACCGGGTGGACCGACCCAGCAAGCAGTCGCACACCTCCTATCCGGTCCTGTCCAACCTCAGCCGGGAGAGCTTTGCCGGGAACCTGTCCGACCGCTACCGGCGCGGGATCAAGACCAAGGCAGAGATTTCCCGGATTCTGGCCGCATACAGTTATGAGGACTATGTCGTGTTCCAGAATGTGACCCTGGAGGCATCCGCTGACGCGCGATGCCAGACCTATCCCATGGACGACTTCATTCTGGACGAGCTGAGAACCGAGAAGGCCGGCATGACCATGACCCTCACCTTCTCCTCCAAACAGCCGGAGCATTTCCTCACCCTGGACATCATGAGCTTTCTGGTTTCACAGGTGCAGAGCCTTTTCCCGGAATATGTCTGCCAGGGGAAGCTGGTATAGGGAGGGCTGACGATGAATTTCACCTGGGACATTGTGCTCAACGCCAAACGGCACGGTACGGAGGAGCGGGATCTGTTTTTCCGTCCGGCGAAGGACCGCAGCCCGTGGTATGAGCAATCCTTTCCCATTCTGAATGAGACCCGGGCCGAGGGGCCGGAGATCGAGTACAACCCACTGTATCGGTTTGACGCCATGTTCCATGACCTGCTGCGGGAAGACTTCACGGAATCGCCAGCCTTCCAGGAATACCTGTTTGACGCGGTGTCCCATTTCCTCGTCCAGGTGGATTTCCACCACGGGCTGACAAAACGTGCCTTCTATGTGCGCTGCCTGATGCGGGAGATGGAGCGCGGCGGGTTTGGCCCGTCCATTGCCGCGCACCTTCAGGCGGTTGACCTGGACAGGCGGGAACGGCTGTCCTCCCTGGCCCTGACACAGCTGCAGACCGGCTCCTCCCTGCTGCTGTTCCGCAAGGCGGTGGTGCTGCTGTTCCCGGACGCCCTGCTCTATCAGGAGCGTTATGAGCCCAAGCAGCTGCTGCTCTTCATCGCGGATAAAAAGGACGAACGGCTGGAACACCACACGCAGCTGGTCGAGGAGCTGTTCCTCCCCATCAGCCACCGGCTGCGCGTGTTCTGGGAGCATCACTTCGGCGTCATTGGTGTTGAAGCCACCATGCACACCGACAATATCGAAATCTACTAGCAGGAAAGGCGGCGATCCATTTGAGCCGGTACAGCTATACACTCAACCGCGGCGCGATCCCCAAGGAGACCCTGCACTACTACGGCCGGGAAGAACTGGAGCTGATGACCACCTACCAGCTCCGGGAAATCTGCCGCCAGGAGCGTCTGATCAACGGCATCCACGCCCCGCTGGACAAGGACGTGCTGATCCGTCAGATCCTGCGGTTCCGTGGCCGGGAGGACCGGCTGTTCATCACGAAGCCGGTGGACGGCGGCTGGGAGCGGCTGGAGGGGCTGCTTTCCTCCGCACGGCTGAACCTGCACAACACCAACTCCCTCCGGGGCTGCGCCAAAATCACCGCCTATAATGGAATCTCCATCGAATACTTCGACCACTTCACCATCGGCTATCTGCCTGAGCTGGCGGATACCAACGCCCTGCTGGTCAGCGGCGGGGAGCTGTGCGCCATCTTCAACCTCCGGGCCTATGGCAGCAATCCCGACTGTCTGTTCATCACCAAGGCGGCGGGGCTGGACTGCAAGGAGTCCAGGGTCCGGGACTACACCCTTTACTGCATGGACCGGGTTCAGTCCGATCTCCTGTACCGGCTCTATATGGAGGACGCCGCCATCGTGCCCGAGCACCTGCGCTTCCACGCAGTCCCCGTCCTGAACTTCGAGGTGCGGCCCCTGCTGGAGAGCCGGATGCCCCTGGCCATCGACTTCGGCTCCTCCAACACCACCGCGGGCATCTATCTGGACAACACCTACTTTGAAGGGCTGAAGGGCGACCCCATCACCCAGATTCTGAAGAGGGACCAGATCAACTATGTGCCCTACCTGGACGTGGAGCATGATGACGCGGAAACGCTGATCCTCCCCACCGTGGCGGCGGTCATCGGCATCGACAACGGCGAGATCCGCTACGCCTTCGGCCATGAGGCCAACCGGCTGTTCCACCTGAGCTACATCGACGAGGGCTTCTGCGTCTTCTACGACCTCAAACGCTGGGTGGGCGACGCCGACCGGGTGGAGGAGCTGGTGGACCGCCAGGGCCACCGGGTGTTCACCCCCCGCAGGGACATCATCAAGGCGTTTCTGGAGTATGTGATCGGCTGCGCCCGGCAGCGGTTCAAGTGCAATTTCAGCAGCCTGCATATCTCCGCACCGGTGAAGCAGAAGCCCCTTTTCATCCAGCTCTTCCAGGAGATTCTGCCGGATTACCAGCTGGAGAGCGAAAATATGCTGGACGAGGGCGTGGCCGTCCTCTATAACACGATCTCCGAAATGATCGAGGATAAGCGGTACAAGGACGGTCAGCTCTACCAGGCGCTCATTATCGACTGCGGCGGCGGCACAACGGACCTGTCCTCCTGCCGGTTCCGCATCAACAACAACCGGGTAGCCTATAAGATTGACATTGCCACGGCCTACGAGAACGGCAATACCGACTTTGGCGGCAACAACCTGACCTACCGGGTGATGCAGCTGCTCAAGCTCACCCTGGCCCGCCAGCTGGGCGGCGATGACCTCCCCGACCCGACCGAGCTGATCCGCGCCTTCGATGTGGACGTGTTCCGCAATGTGGATCATGACGGTGTGAACGCCGTCTATGCCGCCTTGGACAATGCCTATGAGCAGGCGGAGCAGATCCTGCCCACCCGGTTCCGGGATTACGAGCACAGCAGCCGCGCCGACTACTACGCCGTTAAAAACAACTTCTATTTCCTGTTTGAGATTGCGGAGCGGGTTAAGAAGGCTTTTTACAGTCATACCAATATCCTGCGCATGGCGGTCTCCAGCCTGCAGCTCAGGGAAACCGTGACGGAGTGCCTTCTGGTAGACCGCTGGAAGCTCTCCTATCGGGAGGATGGCCGGCTGCAGACCTTGAAGGATATTCCCACAGCCTATGTCAACAGCTATGAGCTGAACCTGCTGCTACGGGCGGACATCTATGGCATTGTCCGGCAGTTCATCGAGGGCCCTTATGAGAAGGACGAGCTTCAGGAATATGCCATCCTCCGGCTCACCGGCCAGTCCTGCCGGATTGATATTTTCCGCGAGGCCCTGAAGGAGTTTATCCCCGGGAAGATTATTGAGTCCTCCCGCCGCCGGGGGGCCGGCGACCAGCTGTGTGAGCTGAAGCTGATCTGCTTGAACGGGGCGATCAAATACCTGAAGGACTGCAAATTCGGTTACGCGGATGTGCAGATCACCCACGACCAGGCGGCGTTCCCCTATGTGATTACGGCGTTCACCCATACCAACGAGGAGAAGACGCTGATCCACAGCCTGGACCGGAAGAATATCCGGGGCTTCATTTCCCGCAACATGGCGGATTTGACCTTAAAGCTCTATTTGAAGGACCTGGAGGGCCGGCAGCGGTATGTCTATAACTGCTCCTGCGACCCGGAGAAGTTTACGAACCGGCAGCCGGAGGAGATTGTTGCCAAGTACAACCAGCAAATTCTACAGGATGATTTGGATGACATCGTGGATCGGGAGTTGAAATTCTTTGTCCTGGCGGACGAGAACCGGTGGGGCTTTACCGTGGTGCCGGTGCTCCGTGAGAATGGGCAGCTTCGGCTGGGCCCGGATCAGTTCTTCCGGTTTGAGACGGAGGGCTGGGTGACCAACTTCTTTGATGGGACGAAATAGTTGGAGGAGATT
>CAJTTS010000071.1 GCA_910579155.1 uncultured Oscillospiraceae bacterium
GTGCCCCGACGAGATGGCCTTCTTCAACTCCTTCGTGGACAAGGGGCTGGTGGAGCGGCTCCAGCACGTGGCCTCCTCCGACTTCGGCCGGGTGAGCTACACCGACGCCATTGAGATTTTGAAGAAGAACAACGACAAGTTCGACTACAAGGTGGAGTGGGGCTGCGACCTCCAGACGGAGCACGAGCGCTATCTCACCGAGCAGGTGTTCAAGAAACCGGTGTTCGTCACCGACTACCCCAAGGACATCAAGGCCTTCTATATGCGCATGAACGACGACGGCAAGACCGTGGCCGCCGCCGACTGCCTGGTGCCCGGCATCGGCGAGATCATCGGCGGCTCCCAGCGCGAGGAGCGCATCGACGTGCTGGAAAAGCGCATGGGCGAGCTGGGGCTGAACCCCGAGGACTACTGGTGGTATCTGGACCTGCGGCGCTACGGCTCCTGCCGCCACGCCGGGTTCGGGCTGGGCTTCGAGCGGATGGTCATGTACCTGACGGGCGTGTCCAACATCCGGGACGTGGAGCTCCACCCCCGGACCGTAGGCAACGCGGAATTCTGACAGGATGGAAAATCCCTTCTGCGCAATGCGCAGAAGGGATTTTTGCTTTACTCCGCCGCCGTATATTCCAACAGGTTGGACAGGCTCAGGCTGTCCAGAACAGCGCGGATGCCTTCCAGCTCCATTTCTGTTCCGTGCAAGCTAAAGCTATTGCATCCGGCGGTAAAGCTCGCCCAAAAGACGGATTTTCCCGAATTGGACGTTCCAATCTTAATGAGCACTTCCACACCGTCGCTGGTCTGGTAAAGTTCGACATGGTCATAACCCTCCGTCATTTGGAAGGTGGTGTCGGCAAAGGGCCTGTCCCATTGACTGACCTGTACCGTAAAAGCGGCATCATCCTGGCCTCGGAACGCCCCACTATAAGAAAAATGTTCTTTCTGTCCCGAAATGAACTTCATATAGGCAGTTTGCGTATCGGGTACAGGAGTATAGTGTTCCTCCAGCCAGGAGGCGTCTATGGGCGTCCCGTCCCAGAGGCTGTTGAAGTCGGATATCGTCTCTCCCAAATACCTGTGCTCCAGGGTGCCCTCACGCTGGAATGTTCTCATTTTTGTCCACCCGTCCTCTTCCGTTCCCTCAACCTCTTCCAGCGGGGTATCTCCATAGGCGTTCCACCAATTCTCCAGGTCATCCGCCGAGGTCTTATATTCATACGCACCATCATAACCGCCGCCGACAGCCACCGCCGCGGGCACATCGTCGTCCTCCTTGTCCGCCATCGCGCTTTCGACCACGTTCCACAGTTCATCCTTTTCGTTGATGAGGTGTGTTCTCGACTGCCGCGCAAACACGTTGGCCGCAGCCGCCGTACCCAGCAGGGCCGCGCTCAGGCAGGCCGCAACCAATGCCCACCGCCATGCGGTGGTTTTCTTTCGTTTTTGCATCATTTCCGCCTCCTCAATAAGGTCCTCCCCGACCCCTGTAATGCCCCGGAACAGCTTTTCTGCCTTTTCGTCCTTCATAAAGCAAAGCCCTCCTTTTCCAATGTCTGCTTCAAGCTCCGCCGCAGGCGGAACATCTTTTGCGCCAGCCGGTTGGGGGATGTCCCCCGCTCCTCCGCCAGCTCCTGGAGTTCCACGCCGTACCAGTACCGCCGCAGGAACAGCACCCGGTCCTCCCGCCCCAGATTCCTCAGCCATCCGTCGATGACGGCGGACAGCTCCTTATCCTCAAGTTCCCGCTCCACGCCGCCCGGCGCGGGGATGCAGTCCTCTAGCTCACTGAGCAGCGCCTCCATCCCCGCGTATCGTTTTTGCGCGTGGTTTTTGCTCCACAGGTTCAGGGCCAGGTTGCGGGTTACCTTTCCCAGCCACGCCCCCAGCCTGTCGGGGCGCTGGGGCGGGATGGCGTTCCAAGCCTGGTGGAGGGCGTCGTTGACGCACTCCTCCGCGTCCTCCGCGCCGCCCAGGATGTTCCATGCCACGCTGCGGCACAGCGCGCCGTATTTCCGCTCCGTCTCCCGGATGGCGGCCTCGTCCCGCTGCCGGTACAGCTCCACAATCTCGCTGTCCTCCATCTGCGCCCTCCTTTCTATCGTGCTTTTGAAGGCCTTCACAGAATAAGACAGTATCTCCAGTCTAATATTACTCCTGCTCAGAATAAAATCATAGTATTCCCTTTCGTCTGGATGATCCTGGCCAACCTGAAAACCGTCACCGAAAGCAACGCGGCGCCCCCGTCATCTTCCCCAGCTCCTTCCGGTGGGAAAACTTTAAGGAGGCGACCGCCAGCCTGCCCTTCATGAAGCTGTACCTCAACACTGCCTTGATGATCTTCTTCCGCGTCATCTGCGCGGTGGCCTTCAGCTCCATGGCGGGCTACGCCTTCGCCATGCTGAACTTCCGGGGCAAGAACCTGCTGTTCGGCATCGTGCTGGTGCAGATGTCTCTTCCCAGCCAGATCTTCATCATCCCCCAGTACCAGATGGTGGCCCACACGGGACTGGCCAACACCATTTTCGCTCTGGTGTTCCCCGGCATCGTCAGCGCCTTCGGTGTGTTCTTCCTGCGCCAGACCTACATGGGCATCCCCAAGGAGGTGGGCGAGTCCGCCTACCTGGACGGCTGCAACCAGTGGCAGACCTTCTATAAGGTCATGTTCCCCCCCTACTTGGAACAGCCCCGGCGTCGCTACGTCCGGGGCTGTTTCCATAGGGCCTGCCCGGGGCCGACTGCACCCTATGCCCAATTTTTCTCCGGAAGCGGGGTGCGGATTTGTGCCATATTTTTTCTCGCTACCTCTTGCCTCCCGGTGGAAAATCCCGTACAATCACTGCAAAACAACTTTGTATAGGGGGTATCCCTATGATCGTGCTCGATCAAGCTAACAACGTCTTTACCCTGCATACCCGGAACACCACCTACCAGATGAAAGCCGACCGGCACCGGGTCCTGCTCCACACCTACTACGGCCCCCGGGTGGGCGACGGCGACCTGTCCTACCTTGTCCGGTACGCCGACCGGGCCTGTGCCCCCAACCCTGACGAAGCCGGGCTGGACCGGACCTACTCCCTGGACACCCTTCCCCAGGAGTATTCCACCTGCGGCGTAGGGGACTTCCGCCTGCCATCCATCGAGCTGGAGCTACCCAACGGTAGCCTCAGCTCGGACCTGCGCTACACGGGCCACGAGCTGCGGGAGGGAAAATACGCCCTGGAGGGCCTGCCCGCCTTCCGCGGCGCGGATCAAGACGCCCAGACCCTGGTTCTGTTCCTAGAGGACGCCGCGGCCCAGGTGCGGGTGGAGCTCTACTACGGCGTTCTGGAGCAGTACGATCTGATTACCCGGGCCGTGCGGGTGGTAAACCGGGGTGGGCAGACGGTGCGGCTGCGCCAGTGCGCCTCCCTGTGCCTGGACTTCCAGCGCGCCGACCTGGACCTGGTCACCTTTAACGGCTGCCACATGAAGGAGCGCAGCCCCGACCGCGCTCCACTGCGCTCCGGCGTCCAGGGCGTGGGCAGCGTCCGGGGAACCTCCAGCCATCAGCACAACCCCTTCGTCATCCTGTGCGGCCACGATGCCAACGAGGACTACGGCCTGTGTTACGGCGCTGCGCTGCTGTACAGCGGCAGCTTCCAGGCCCAGGCGGAGCTGAGCCAGTACGACAACACCCGGCTGGTCATGGGGATCAACCCCTACCACTTTGCCTGGACCCTGGCCCCCGGAGAGAGCTTCACCGCGCCCGAGGCGGCGCTGGTGTGCTCCCCCGGCGGCCTGGGGCAAATGAGCCGCCAGTTCCACCGGGCCATCCGGGAGCGGCTGGTTCAGGACCCCTGCCAGGGGGAGCGCCGCCCGGTGCTTATCAACAACTGGGAGGCCACCTATTTCGATTTCGACGCAGACAAGCTGGTGGACATCGCCAAAACCGCCGCCCCTCTGGGCATTGAGCTGTTCGTCATGGACGACGGCTGGTTCGGCGAACGCGACGACGACAACCGGGGCTTGGGCGACTGGCAGGTCAACACCGGCAAGCTGCCCGGCGGGCTGGAGGCCCTGGTCCCCCGGCTGAGCGAACTGGGGATGCGCTTCGGCATCTGGATCGAGCCGGAGATGGTCAACGAGAACAGCCGGCTCTACCGGGAACACCCGGACTGGGCGCTGACTATCCCCGGCCGGGCCCCCGCCCGGTGCCGCAACCAACTGGTGCTGGACTTTTCCCGCCGGGAGGTGCGCCAATATATTTACGATCAGATCAAGGCCGTCCTGTCCAGCGCCGACGTGGCCTATGTAAAATGGGACATGAACCGCAGCCTGACGGACGTGTGGTCCGCCGCCCTGCCCCCCCAGCGCCAGGGCGAGGTATACCACCGCTACGTCCTGGGCGTGTACGAGATGCTGGATTGGCTGCGCCGGGATTTCCCCCACATCCTCATCGAGGGCTGCGCCGGAGGCGGCGGCCGGTTCGACGCCGGTATGCTCTATTACACCCCCCAAATCTGGTGCAGCGACAACACCGACGCCATCGACCGCCTGCGCATCCAGTATGGCACCTCCTTCTGCTATCCCGTCAGCGCGGTGGGCGCCCACGTCTCCGTGATCCCCAATGAGGAGAACAAGCGATTGACCCCTATGGAAACCCGTGGCGTAGCGGCAATGGCGGGCACCTTCGGCTATGAGATGGACCTGAGCAAAACCTCCCAGGAGGACAAGGACATCATCCGGAGGCAGGTGGCCTTCTTCAAGGAGCACTACGACCTGATCCAGCACGGGGACTATTACCGGCTCAGCGACCCCTTCCGCAACGGGCCCTACACCGCCTGGGAGCAGGTCTCCCCCGACAGGCGGGAGGCGCTGGTCTCCCTGGTCACCGGCCCCACCGCCGCCGCCCCCTCCTTCCTGACCCTGCGCCTGAAGGGGCTGGACCCCGAGGCCATCTACCGGATCAACGGCGGGGACGAGCTGTGGCGCGGCGACGCGCTCATGGCGGCGGGCTATCCCCTGCCCGTGCTGTTCGGGGATTACCAGTCCTTGCAGCTCTATCTGAGGGCCAAGAAATAGAACAAACACTTCACGTGAAACGGCAGAAAAAGGCGGACGCCCAAGCGTCCGCTTTTTTACCGCCCTTTATTTTGCAGCCGCCACTCCCGGGGAGAGGCGCCGTACCGTTTTTTGAACGCACGGGAGAAATGGAGCTGGTTGGACCAGCCGCAGGTCCAGGAAATTATCGTTGGGGAAAATGGAACAAAAAAAGTCATCCATAGCCGGGCGCCTTCTCGCCTGTCAGGGCATGTCAACCGCACACAAACCGGATCAGGTCCTCAAAACCGCCGTAGGAATAGGCGCAAATGTCCTTCCCCGCCTTGTTGATGAGGCAATCGGTGATGAGAAACACCTCCATCCCCAAGGCCTGGGCTACCATATCCTCCTCCACGTCGTTGCCCACCATAAGGCATTCCCCCGGCGCCGCGCCCAGCCGGTCCAGCACATCCCGGTAATAGTCCAGGTTGGGCTTGCAGTACCGGCTGTTCTCGTAGGTGGTGTACAGCTCGAAGTCCGACGGCTCCAGCCCCACCCAGCGCAGGCGGCTCTCGGTGGCTACGGCGGGAAAGATGGGGTTGGTGGCCAGCGCCACCCGGCGGCCCGACTCCTTGACGGCCCGCACCGCCTTGGCCGCCCACTGATTGTACCCGCAAAACTTCCTGGCCTGCTGGAACTCGTTGGCGTAGAACTCCTCAAACAGAGGCTTGTCCTCCAGGGATTTCTCCCCGAAGGTCTGGGCGAACTTGTCCCAGAAAGCCTCCTCATTGGTCCGGCTGCCGTCGTTTTTCACCATAGCTCCAGTGCCCGCCCAGATGGCGGCAACCAGTTTTTTCGGATCGTAGCCCCGTGGGGCCAGCTTTTGGGTGAGCATGGCAAAATATCCGTTGGTAAAGGTGTCAATGTCCATGGGCAACAGCGTGCCGTCCAGATCAAACAGTACCGTGGTAATCTTCATTTGTCCTCTCTCCAGTTCCGTTTTTCTTCAGTATACAGGATAAACCACCGTTCGGCAAGTAAAAAAACGCCGGCCCCCGCGGCTGCGGCGTCCGGCGTTTTTCCATTTTGGGCACAGGGCTCAGACCATACCCACGGCGCGGGGCTGGCTGGGTCCATCCATGCCGGCCTGGGCCATCTCATCCGCCCCGCAGCCGCACTGGCTGTTGGCATAGGCAGCGAACAGGATGTCCACCATGTTCAGCTGAGACATCCGGGCAGACATAGTCTCCGTCTCGGAGGCGGCGCCATCGTCGGTGGTATACAGGTTGTAATCCGCCAACTCCGCCACCGGGGAGGGCTTCTGCCGGGTGATGGCCACGATGGGCGTGCGGTTTTCCCGCAGGGCCTTCGCGCACTGGACGACCTCCGCCGTCTCCCCTGAGCAGGACACCACGATGGCCATATCCTGATCCGTGGCGTTTTTGGCCTGGAGCAGTTGGGTGTGCCAGTCGCCGTTGATTACGCAGGGCTTGTTCAACCGCAACAGCTTCAAATTCAGGTCCCGCACGGCGCACGCCGAGGCCCCCAGCCCGAACAGCAGCACCGTCCGGGCCTCGTTCAACAGCTCCACGCAGGTGCGCAGGGTGTCGGTGTCGATGAGGTCTTTGGCGTCCTGCAAGGACATAATGTTTTTATAGGTCACCTTGTCCACGATCTCGTCCAGGCTGTCGGACCGAGTGATCTCCCGGCGCTCCTGTCCCTGGTTCATGCGGCGCACCGCCACCTCACAGGTCACCGCCTGGCGAAATTCCTTGTATCCCGCAAAACCGATGCGCTGGCACATTCGGATCACGGTGGAAGGGGAGGCAAAGGTCTTCTCCGCCAGTTGGTAGATGGATAGCTCCATGGCCTCCCCCTGATGGCTGAGCAGATAGTCGGACACCGCCTGCTCGGTGGCGCTCATGGAGTCTCGGCTCTCCCGAAGTCGTGATAGCGCGCTTTTCATGCTCTCTCTCCTCTCAACCCCGCGTCCGAGCCATCCGGGCGCGCACCGGTCCGCCGCCCGTCTGGAGCCGGGGGACACTCCCCCGCCCGCTCTGGCAGCCGTCCTGAAAAAAGCAAGCGCCCATGCCAACGCTCGTTCCCTGCCCGGGCGGCACTGTGCCGCCAGAAGGTCACTCACGTGGCTTGGACACCCATTCAAAAGTCAAAAGTAAAAGTTTTCCTTTTCTCCTTTTATTCTGAGTATACGCCAAAACCTTCTTCCTGTCAAGGGAATTTCCAAAACTTTCTTGTTTATAAATGCATATTCATTTTTCGCATCCACTCCGGCCCCTTTGATCCCCCGTTGCGTTCGGACGAAAACAGTGCTATAATGCTTTTTGTTTTCACGCATTAATCCCCAGCGTCTCTCACCATCAAGGAAATGGGATGATTTGACTTGACCATTATCATTGCGGGCGGCGGCAAGGTAGGCTCCACCTTAGCCGAGCACCTGGCCGACGAGGGCCACAGCGTCACCATTGTGGACGTGTCCGGCGATACCTTGGAACGACTCTCCAACCAGTTGGACGTCATGTGCCTGAAAGGCAACTGCGTCTCCCGGGACGTGCTGCTGGAGGCGGGGGCCAAGGAGACCAACGTGCTCATCGCCGCCACCGGCTCCGACGAGATCAACCTGTTGTGCTGCCACATCGCCCACCGGGTGGGCGTACCCTATACGGTGGCCCGTGTGAGGGGCACCGAGTACGTTAACGACTTGGACACCCTGAAAGCCGACTTGGGCATCACCATGCTCATCAACCCCGAGCTCACCGCCGCCACCGAGATCTCCCGGCTGCTGCGCTTTCCCAACGCGGCCAACATTGACTCCTTCGCCCGGGGCCGGGTGGAGCTGGTGTCCTTCACCGTCCAGGAGGGGGACTTCCTGGCAGGCAAAACCCTGGCCGCCCTGTCCTCCAAGATTCAGGGCCTGCCCCTGCTGCTGTGCGCCGTGGAGCGGGGCGAGGACGTGTTCATCCCCAACGGCGCGTCCCTGCTGGCCGTGGGGGACCGGGTGTCTGTGGCAGGTACCCCCAGCGGCGTCAACCAGTTCTTCAAGCTGCTGGGCCGGCAGGCCCACCGCATCAAGAACGCGTTCATCATCGGCGGAGGACGCGTTGCCTTCTACCTGCTCATCCTGCTGGAGCGGCTGGGCATGGGCTGCAAGTTGGTGGAGCGGGACCCGGAGCGCTGCCGGGAGCTGGCCGAGCACTTCCCCCACGCCTTGCTCATCCACGGGGACGGCACCGACCCGGAGCTGCTCACCGAGGAGCGCATGGCCGCCAGCGACGCCTTCGTTGCCCTCACCGACCGGGACGAGGACAACCTCATCATCTCCCTCTACGCCCACCAGGCGGGGGTTCCCAAGGTGGTGGCCAAGTCCAGCCGCCAGAACTACACCGCCATCGCCCGGTCCGCCGGAGTGGAGTCGGTGGTATCCCCCAAGCTGGCCACGGCGGGGCTGATTCTGCGCTTCATCCGGGGGCTCCAGAACTCCAAGGGCACGGTGATGAACGCCCTGTACCGCATCGCCGGGGGAAAGGCGGAGGCCATGGAGTTTCTCGTCTCCCCTGCCACCAGGAATCTGAAGGTGCCGCTGAAGGATCTGAAGCTCCGGGAGGGCATCCTGATCGCCGTCATTGTCCGGGGAAACAAGGTTATCATCCCCGAGGGCTCCACCTGCCTGGAGCGCGGGGACGACGTCATCGTCATCGCCCGGGACAGCGGCATTCTGGACTTGAACGACATCTATGAGGGCGTCGGCCTATGAATTTCAAACTGGTGCTGCGCATCACCGGCTTCACATTGTTCATTGAGGCCGCGGCTATGCTCATCCCTATGGGGGTGGCCCTGCTCTACGGGGAGAGCCCCATCCCCTTCCTGTGCGCCATCCTGCTGGTGCTGGCTGCGGCCGCCGTGCCGGTGTTTTTCTTCAAGCCCAAGACAGACTTTTTCGCCCGGGAGGGCTTCTTCACCGTAGGCCTCATTTGGGTCCTGTTCGGGGCGTTCGGGGCGCTGCCCTTCTGGTTTTCCGGGCAATTCGGGTCCTATGTGGACTGCTTTTTTGAAACCATCTCCGGCTTTACCACCACCGGGGCCACCATCCTCACCGCCATTGAAGGGCTGCCCATGGGCCTGCTGTTCTGGCGGTCCTTCACCCACTGGCTAGGGGGTATGGGGGTGCTAATCCTCACCGCGGCGCTGCTGCCCTTTCTGGGTATCAGTTCCAACTTCCTCATCCGGGCGGAGAGCCCCGGACCGGTGAAAAACAAGTTGGTGCCCCGGGCGTCCCAGTCCTCCAAAATCCTGTATGGCATTTATCTGGCTCTCACGGTGCTGGAGGTACTGTGTCTGCGCATCGCGGGGATGGATTGGTACGACTCTATCACCCACGCCATGTCCACCGCAGGCACCGGCGGCTTTTCCCGCATGAACGCCTCCATCGGTTCTTACGCGAGCCCCGCCATCGAAATCATCATCACAGTGTTCATGCTGCTGTTCTCCGTCAACTTCTCCATCTACTTCCTCATGCTCACCGGCAAGGCCCGGCAGGCGTTGAAAAGCGACGAGCTGCGGTTCTTCCTCATTATGGTGGCAGTGTCCGTCGCCGCCATCGCCTGGAACCTGAGGGATTTTTATCAGGGCGTGGGCGAGTGCGTGCGGTACGCGGCCTTCCAGGTGGCATCCATCGTGTCCACCACCGGGTTCTCCTCCGCCAACTATGACCTGTGGCCGGAGTTCTCCAAAATGCTGCTGGTGGTGCTCACCTTTATCGGCGCCTGCGCCGGGTCCACCGGCGGCGGCATTAAGTGCGGGCGCATCCTGATCCTGATACGCTCCGCCCGTCGGGAGGTGCGCTCCATCATCCACCCCCGTGCGGTGTCTATCGTGCGGCTGGACGGAGCGCCGGTGTCCGAGGGGGCAATCCGTACCGCACAGTGCTACTTTATCGTCAATCTGTTCCTGGTGTTTGGCATGGCTATCGTGGTCGGACTCGACAACTTCTCCTTCGGCACCACCCTCACCGCTGTCATCACCTGCATTAGTAATGTGGGCCCCGGCCTGGAGCTGGTAGGGCCGGCGGGGAACTTCTCCGCTTTCTCCGTGCTGAGCAAGCTGGTGCTCTCTTTCGCCATGATCCTGGGGCGGCTGGAGATGTACCCCATTCTGGTGCTGTTCAGTAGCAGCGCCTGGAAGCGCTCGTAAGCATGCGGCCCCTTTCCGGTTGGAGTGGGGCCGCAAAAATTTTTCTAAAAAATGAAAAAAGGTGTTGACAAATCTCGCAGTATTTGTTATCATCTATCTTGCGCTGAGGCAAGCGCAACAAAACATGGGGGTATAGCTCAGCTGGGAGCACACGTCACCAGTGAAACGGCCCCGATTTTGTTCCAAAAGTTCGCAAAATTAGCAGTTGACAACTCGCAAGAAATGTTCTATAATATGCCACGTTGATTGAAGAATCAGCGGGCAATGGTCAAAGAAAGTTCTGAAAAAAGTTCATATGGGGGTATAGCTCAGCTGGGAGCGCAAGTCACCAGTAAAACTACCCTGAATTTGTCCAAAAAATTAGCAAAATTTCCACTTGACATTTTCAGAAATTTGTTCTACAATCAGCGAGGTTTGATAGAAAACCAGCGGTTTCACGCCTGAAAAGTTACCGGAGAATTGAATATGGGGGTATAGCTCAGCTGGGAGAGCGCTTGAATGGCATTCAAGAGGTCAGCGGTTCGATCCCGCTTATCTCCACCAAACAAACCACAAAGCCAAGGCTTTGTGGTTTGAACTTTTTAAGGGAAAATCGAGGATCTGGATACCTGGACAAAAAGCCGCAAGGTGTGTTTCAATAGAAGCACACCTGCGGTTTTTATCAGTCCTCACCCACTTGGACAAGAGGCACTTTATATGATATACTTAACCTCATATTTCCATTAATCGAAACAGAATCCAAAACGCGTGGTGCTCAACGGAATTGGAGGAACACGATATGCCGGAACAGATCAAAGTGCGCGGCGCACGGGTACACAACCTGAAAAATATTGACATAGATGTACCTTTGAACCAAATCGTGGCCATCGCCGGAGTGTCCGGTTCCGGGAAATCCTCTCTGGCCTTAGGGGTCTTGTACGCCGAGGGCTCCCGGCGATACCTGGATGCCCTGTCCACCTACACGAGAAGGCGGATGACCCAGGCGACCAAGGCCCAGGTGGACGAGGTGCTCTACGTCCCTGCCGCCCTGGCCCTCCACCAGCGGCCCGGCGTTCCCGGCATCCGCTCCACCTTCGGCACCGGCACCGAACTGCTCAACAGCCTGCGGCTGATGTTCTCCCGCCTGGCCAGCCACCGCTGCCCCAACGGGCACTATGTCCCGCCCACCCCGGCCGTGGCTGCAGAGCAGCCTATCTTTTGTCCGGCGTGCAGCGCAGAGGTCCGAGCTCCCTCAGCGGAGGAGCTGGCCTTTAACAGTCAGGGGGCCTGTCCCACTTGTAGCGGCACTGGAATCGTGCGTACCGTGGACGAGTCCACCCTGGTGCCGGACGAGTCGCTGTCCATTGACGACGGCGCGGTGGCCCCATGGCAGACCCTGATGTGGTCACTGATGAAGGACATCGCCCGGGAGATGGGGGTGCGCACCGACGTGCCATTCCGGGAGCTGACGCCGGAGGAACGGGACATCGTGTTCCACGGCCCTGCAGTCAAAAAGAACATCATCTACCAGAACAAGACCAGCGGCGCGGCAGGAGATATGGATTTCACTTACTTCAATGCCACCTACACCGTAGAGAACGCCCTATCCAAGGTAAAAGACGAAAAGGGTATGAAGCGGGTGGAGAAGTTTTTGAAGCAGGGCATCTGCCCGAACTGCGGCGGCACCCGGCTGTCCGAGACCGCCAAAGCCCCCAGGCTCCGGGGCATTCCCCTGGATGAAGCCTGCAGAATGTCTCTGTCTGAGCTGATGGACTGGGTGGCCGGGGTGCCCACCTCCCTGCCTTCGGAAATGCGGCCCATGGCAGAAAGCATCTGCCAGTCCTTTCAGACCGTGGCCAAGCGGCTGATGGATCTGGGATTGGGCTACCTGTCCCTAGACCGGGCGGCGTCCACCCTGTCCACCGGGGAGCGTCAGCGGATGCAGCTGGCCCGGGCGGTGCGCAACCGCACCACCGGAGTGCTCTATGTGCTGGACGAACCCTCTATCGGCCTGCACCCCTCTAATATCGTGGGACTCACCGGGGTGATGCGCGATCTGGTGGCGGACGGCAATTCAGTAATCCTAGTGGATCACGACACGCAGATCTTATCTGAAGCTGATTGGCTTATTGAGATGGGCCCAGAGGCCGGGGCCAACGGCGGACGGGTGATAGCCCAGGGGACGATCTCGGACATCGCCCAAAATAAAAGCTCTCAAATCGGCCCCTTCCTGGCCGGAACGGCGGACGTTCATATTCGAAATCTGACCAAGCCCGTCGAGCTGTTTGACCTGGGAACCATTCACCTGTCCACGGGGGCCATCCACACAGTGAAACCCCTGGAAGTGAACATTCCAAAGGGGCGGCTGACGGTGGTTACCGGGGTATCCGGCTCGGGCAAGACCACCCTGATTTTGGAGAGCCTGGTCCCCGGTCTGACGGCGGCAGTAAACGAACAAAAGCTGCCGGAGCACGTCCTGGCAGTGGAGGCGGCGGGCATCCGGCAGGTGAAGCTCATTGACGCCACCCCCATCGGCATCAATGTCCGCTCCACCGTAGCCACCTATGCCAACGTCCACGACGAGCTGCGGAAGCTATACGCAAAAACCCCAGACGCCAAGCGCTTGGGGTTCAAGGCTGGGGACTTCTCCTACAATACCGGCAAGCTGCGCTGCCCGGTGTGCGACGGCACAGGCGTTATCGACCTGGACGTGCAGTTTCTGCCCGACGTGACCATCCCCTGCCCGGAGTGCCATGGGTCCCGGTACGGAAAAGACGCAAGCCGGGTGTGGCACGGGGAATACTCCCTGCCAGATCTGATGGCCATGGATGTGAATACCGCGCTGGAGGTCTGCAAGGACATGAAGCTGGTCCACCAGAGACTGCGGGTTTTGCAGGACCTGGGCCTGGGCTACCTGACGCTGGGTGAGGAGACTCCCAGCCTGTCCGGCGGCGAGGCTCAGCGGCTAAAGCTGGCCAGCGAGATGGGAAGGGCCCAGTCCGACTCCCTGTTCGTGTTCGACGAGCCAACGATTGGCCTGCACCCCCTGGATGTGCGAACCCTGCTGGGTGTGTTCCAAACGCTGATCGAGCACGGGGCCACGGTGGTGGTCATCGAGCACGACTTGGATGTGATCTGCAACGCTGACTACATCATCGACATGGGTCCCGGCGGGGGTGAGGCCGGAGGCCGCGTCGTGGCGGTAGGTACGCCAGAGCAGGTCACAGAGAACCCATATAGTATTACAGGGCAATATTTGAAATGAGCGCATCTTTATGGTATAATTATAAAATTCTTTAGGGACATATCTAGGGATAAAATACCAGATAGGGGTGTATGGCTATGCTTTTGAACATTGGGTCAACTATACAAGATGATAAGAGCAACAAATATATCTTGGATGATATCATTGGTCAGGGTGGTTTTGGTTATGTCTATAAAGCACATAGAATCGGCGATAATTCAATTTTTGCAGTAAAAACTACTTTTCCCTCGTTTGGTGACTCATCTTCAGCAAACGCATTTAAGAATGAAATTCAATCGGCAGCAAAAGTTCGAGGAGAAAATGTTATTTCATATGAGTATGTTCATGACGGCGAAACCTTTTTGGGCTTTCCTCCCTATATAATCATGGAATATGCCAACGGAGGTACATTGCGTTCTACTTTAGAAGAACTGATCAAAAATCATACAATGCTGGAAAACGCTGTGCTAATTGACTTCTTCAAGCAACTTGCCAGTGGGATGGAGGACATAAACCGGGTGCTCGTTCACCGAGATATTAAACCAGACAACATCCTTAAATGTGGTAGTACGTGGAAAATTTCTGATTTTGGACTAGCAAAGATTGCTGTAGAAGAAACAAGGTCAATGACATTCAAGGGAGCAGGAACACCTTTATATATGGCCCCAGAAGCGTGGGATTTTAGCAAGAATACCATCCAAATGGATATTTACTCTATGGGAATTATCTTCTACCAATTGGCTACCCTCCATTATCCCTACAGTCCATCTCCTCAGTCAAACGAAGAATGTAGGGAAGCACATATGTATCGTGCAATTACAAGAGTCGATCAGTTCAATTCAGCGTTGCCGCAAAGTTTAATTTCACTGATCAACCGTATGCTCATGAAAAAAGCAAACCAACGTTTTGCTAGTTGGGGCGAAATACTCCAACTTCTCGATCAGCAAACGGAGCCGGTTACTGCTGTCGATCAAATCGTCCAGTCAGCGATTGCATACAAGAATGCAGAGGATGTTAGTCTGCAGAATGAAGAAAGCGCCATCCGGCAAAAGCAAAAAAAGAAATCAGACTTTTGTAAACTAGTATTATCACAAGCTGAAAATGAGATCATTTCCCTGCTTCAAGAATTTGCAGAAAAATATAATGCTCAGTATGCTGGGCGTGAAAAAATTCTGCTTTCAAAGAAAAAATATTCAGATGAACGTTTTGCCTGGGAGATGCGCATTTCTCAGACAAAAGCGATAACCATAGAAATGGAAGCTATTCTCAAGGAAAATTTCCGAAGGAATTTGCCTCCAGATCCTTTTGCCGATTTATATGATGAACCATATGCGCTCCATCGTACCCCCAGAACAGAAAACTATATTCCTCAATATAGGCAGAAGAACATTTTGGCTTGGGGAAAAGTGTCCAACCAAAAAAACCTCGGGTTCAATATCCTTTTGATTGAATGCGATGACCTTTATGGGGATTGGTTGATTATGCAAAACAAAAACAATTTGAGTTTGCTTGCGGCTGGTAAGGAACGAAAAGAGCCTTTTGCATTTGAGCTGCAAGAATTGCCAAAGGAAATCATAAATGTTCAAGCTCTACATTCATATCGATCAGAATTTGAATCATTCAATAGTGACGTCTTTGTCAAACTGATAAACCAGTTGGCATTTGCCACGTAACGCCCTACCTATCTTGCTTTCCTAACTGTACAGAAGAATGCTACACTGGGAAATTAGCATTTTCTTTAGAGAGGGCAGACAAAGTTGTGTAAACGCTAAAAAGCAACAACAACTGACAATGTCATTTTCTCCCAGGAATAGATGAAATATCGAGAAAAGGTCGCTCATATTTCATCTATTCCTGTAGAGCACTTGTGATTAAGAGGTTATTGAGTCAGTTGTTGTTGCTTCGGCTGTACACAAATTTTTACGCCGAACCTTTCTTTAAAATTCAAAATTTTTGCCGCCATCATCGCACTTCGTGCGATGATGGCGGTTTGGTTGCTAAAGCAGCCAAACCAAATCGCATATGTTTGAACTACCCATATTTATTATTTTAGGGCTTGCTGAAAAAGTCGTATATGTGATGTATATATGCGAATACAGGAAGAAAACTGTCTGTTATCTGATGAATTAGTTGCAATATTTCGGATTGTCAAAAATTAAAAACGGCCCAAAATCGGCGGCTTATCCGGGAAACTGCCCATTTTGGGGGTCTCCGTTGGCCTCTGCGCTATTGGTATACGCTGTATAAACTGCATATATTCATCCAAATCTGGCTTTTTCAGCAGACCCTATTTTAAGGGTTGCGACAAAATTGGGGGGTGTTTTACTGGTCACTTGCAGGCAAGTGACCAGGGGGACCCCACCGCCTCTTTTCTATAAGTGCACGGCTTTCGCTGAATATATGAAAATTAAGAACTTTCCGAATGCAAAAGTCAAGCCCTAAAATGAGAAAAATTTTGGGGAGGTAAAAAAGGGTATAACAAACCAAGCCTGCAAAAGCGGTTTTTTCGCAGACTACACAAGCTGTGGATTTTAGTACAGGTTAACTCTCGGAGGATTCTTGGGCGTCAGCCGCAAGGAGACATTCCTTCACGCGGGCATAGTAGATACGCAGGAACTTGTTCTGAGCGGCGGTCATGTAGACGAAATACGGCTTGCCCTCGGCCCGTTTCTTGTCCAGGAACTGGTATACCGGTTCGTCAGCAGGGGCCTTGAGCAGATAGGTGCGGACGATTTGATACAGCGTCTTGCGCAGGTGGGGCGAACCCCGCTTGGTGGTTGGATTGCTCTTGGAAATGTGCTTGCCGGATTCGTCCACCGCCGGATCGACGCCGGCGAAGCTCACGATGGAGCTGCGGCGGGGGAAACGGCGCACGTCGCCAATCTCAGCTATCAGCTGAGGAGCAGTTCTCTCAGCACGCAGGACAGCCAGCGTAGCCTTGGCTGAGGCCAGTTGCTTGGCGGCAGTGGTGATGAGCAGTTTGGTATTGCTGTTTCTGGGCAGAGTGGTGATATGGCCCATGCTGTCCATGTACAACTGCGCAGCTTTCCTCTGGCTGAAATGATACCCTTTATGTTTGCACCACTTGCGGTAACGCTCGGTGAAAGCAGCCTCGCTGGCCAGGTTGATGCACTCGCAGTGCCAAAAAACCATAATAAAATCAACCCACTTCTGGCTGCCATCGGCACGATCCGGACTGGAGAACAGCTCGTTCACACCCGGAAAGACCTTATCAGTGAGGGAAATGAGGTTGTTTTGCAGTGCCACCATGTTCTTCATATACAAATCGCACTGCCGGGAGGCCAATTTTAGTTGTTCTCTGATTGCTTCTGTGGGAGTATATTCCCGCAGATCCGTCCAATTATCAAGCCCGTATTTGGCAATCTTTCTGGCTCCCGCCCCTGTTCCTCGCCGCTTATTCAATCTCCTGACTGACCCGAACGCACCACATCTGGACGCTCACCAAAACCCGCCCAGCGAAGCGGGTGGAGTTCCCCCAACGAGATGGCTCTACCTGCGCAAATCGAATGCTGCGAATGAGAGAGGCGGCTGACGGACTCTTGATCGGGCGTGTTGGCCCAAGGTCAGCTGTGTCAGGCCATTTACTCCCCCATTCTACAGCTTCAGCTTTGAGACGACAAAAGACACGGCTGGCTGTCGTGCCTTTCACCGTAACTATATTGTAGGAGGTCAGCGGTTCGATCCCGCTTATCTCCACCAAAACAGACCACAAAGCCACGGCTTTGTGGTCTGTTCTATGTAAAGAAAAATAAGAAATCGGATATCTGGACGAAAAGACCCTGAGCGTGTTTCTATCGAAATACGCTTAGGGCCTTTCTTCTTTTTACAATAAGTCAGTCATATTGCGGGTTGAAATT
>CAJTTS010000072.1 GCA_910579155.1 uncultured Oscillospiraceae bacterium
GGCGCATCCTCCCGTACTTGCCCAGGTCCCGGTCCGGCTGCTCCCCCAGGGTCAGGTCGGGGATCAGAATGTCCCCCTTCTGTGTATAAGTCAGCGTGTTCTCCATGCTCGGCGCTCCTTTCCGCGGATCTCTCCCGCTCATATTTTTTGATGGTCACTTCGATCTGCCGCAGCACCGCCTCGCTGCCCTGGCTCACCGCCGTGCCCAGCTCGGTGAGGGTGTCCGGGGTGTTGAAGTCGAACACATTCAGAAAATCCTCGTGATGGAAGAAGTGTTCCGCTTCCAGCCCGCACCGGGACAGGAGAACATAGGTCATGCTGACGGCGGCGGCGGTTTTGAACTGCACCCCGATGTTATACGCATCATACTCCGCCAGAAAGCTTCCGTCAACGATGTCGAGGATGTCCTGCTTGTGTTCATACCAATAGTCCGCCATAAGCTGGGAAGCGATGGCCTCCAACTGCTCCGATAGACCACCCTCACCGGCTGGCGTCTCAAACCGCCGCGCCAGCGCCGCCGACACCACATCCCGGTGTTCTTCCTGGTATTCCCATAGCTGGGGCCGGGTGGTTTCCTCGCCGCCGGTGTCCGCCACATCGTACACATACCGCAGGACCGGCTTTCCGCTGCTGATGTCGATGATGCCGATGCCCCTGGAACCCTGGCGCACATACCGGCCCATCCGCTCTTTCCACAGGTCGTAGTCGGCGCAGGCGGTGGCGTCGGGCCGCTGGGCGTAGATCATAAGCTGCTCCGAGAAGGGGTATTTATATAACCTTCCCGCCATGTCCAAAAACGCCGTCCATTCCTGGTAGCTGGCGGTGATCTGCCGCGCGGCGTGGTCGGCCAGCTTCGCGTAGGCTTGGAGCTTATTCGCCATAGGCCGGGGCCTCCAGATCAAAGTCCGGCGCCAGCTCCAGGGCGGCGAACTCAGCGTCAGTCATGCGCCCCAGCTTGTCCAGGGCGCTGTCCGTCAGCGCCCGCAGCTCGTCTTCGTCCGGCTCCAGGCAGCCCCGCATTTCGGTGAGGGCGGCGATCACCCCGGCGCGGGTGCCGGTGCTGTTGTAGATGCACAGAAGCTGGGTTTCCTCATACGTCAAATTTTCCATAGTTCAAATCTCCTTTTCCGCGCTCTTTTTGGGCGCTGTCTTTTTCCGTTCCCGCTTCGGCTGGTCTTTGAGCTGGGCCACCACGGATTTTTTCTGCCCCTTTTCCCGGTGTACGGCGTCGGCCAGATCCGTCAGGGAGATGGTCTGTCCCGCCTTGACCTGGGCCTCCAGCTCCGCCACCGTGGGCTTTTGGGGGCTGAAATTCTCTAACTGCACAAAATCCAGGCTGTCGCAGTAATGGTACGTTACCACACCGCCCCGGTTCAATGCAATGATGTCGCTCACCGACATGGACGGGCGCAGGTAGTCCTTGGGAGGATCGGTATTAAACTGCTCCCAAAGCAGTTCAAGCGCATCCTGCACGCTGCTGGCGGAGGGAAGCGGGGCGGTGTAAGCCAGCTCGTAATTCTCCCGTTCCACATTGCGCCCAATGGATTTTAGCCATTCCAATCCTTCATGCCGGATATCCCTGGTGCCGTCCCCACCCTTGAGCTGGTAGATGGCAAAGCAATCCGCGCCGTGGTTCAAAAACGCCTGCTCCCGTTCCTCCTGATGCCGCATCCTGTCCAGCACCGCCCGCCGGAAGTCCGGGCTTTGCTCCCATTCCTCCCGTGGGATGGCAAGCATCGTCCCCTCCGGTAGCTCCATGATATCGTCCGGCCCAAAGACCATGGCGGGTTCCTTCCCGGCCTCCGCCATGTAAACGGTCATGTCCTGCTCCAGCAGGACCTCCGCCTGTTCCATGGACAGGGGCAGGAGGTCGCTGTCCCCGGTCAGGCCGTCCAGCGCCAGGGAGGCGTCCGGCACCGGGTACTCGTCCAGCGTGGTGTCCCGCGATCCCTCCGGCAGATCGGGAACCTCGGCCACCGGCGCGGGCTGTTCCTGCTCCGGCTGGATGAATTGGAACGGCTCCCCGGCAAACAGCAGCGGTTCCACCTGTTCAAACTGTGCCAGCACACCAACACGCAGGGCGTCAAACTCGGCGTAATCCTCCAATGTGAAGCAGTCCTCCGCCAACAGCTCCGCCTGGGAAACGGAGAAATTGTTCCCGGATATAAAATCGAACATCTTCTCGTTATCCGAGAGGTACAACAGGGACTTGTCATCATCCATGTAATGGCCGCGATTGTCATAATGGTCACGCCTGCCGATGTAGACCTTTTGATCCGGCCCCACGAAAGCATCCAGATCTGTGCCGTCTTTAAGCCTGTAATGGCTTACCCTGGCCGTGCTGGTCTGGAAAAAATCATCCGGCCTCAATTCGCCGGATCGCAGCCGCTCCAACAGACCGGCGCACCTGTCAGGCGCACCGAAAAACAGCACTTGCCCCGGATTAAAGGTCCCGTTTCCTGTCCTTTCATATACCTGGATGAAATGCTGGTCATTTGCGCCGACTGCGCGGAGATTAGGTTCCATTTTGTAGGCATATCGTGTCAGCTCATCCAGCCGCGCCAGCAACTCCCCGGCCTCCGCCGCGCCGGTGCCCTCCCGGACAAACTTCTCCAGCACAGCCCGGACCGTGGTGGGGTTGGCGCCCAGGTCTCGGACCAGCTTGGCCTTGAGCTGTTCCCGGTTCTCCGGGGGGAAATTCCTGTCGATCTGCCCTGCGGCGTACAGCCGGTCCATCAGGTCCAGCACATCGCCCATGAACCGCTCCGGGGTGTCCGGCAGATCTGCCGCTGGCACAGTCTGCGCCCGGATCAGCTTATCCAGCCGTCCCAGCATCGCTTTGGCTTGCGTGAGGTCCATATGCTTGACAAGATGATTCAGAGGGCTGCGTATACTTTCAAGATATCCTTTCCGCATCTCGGCTATGAGATCGGAAATGGACTGTTCCCTGGTGTCCTGGGTGAAGGGATGCTCCAATGTCCCTGCCTGATAAAGCTGGTCCATATAGTCGTACAGATCGGCGGCAAACAGCTCCAACGTGTCGGGCGCGTCCTGTTCCGGCTTTTGGGTGGTGAGGCCGATGCCCCGCTCCTTGCAAACCTCCGCAAAATGGCGGTCAATGCTGCCGATCAGGGCGCTGGCCGTCTTGGAGATGGTTTCCAGGCTGGCTTTCAGCTCCGGCAGGGATCTGTCCCTGGACCATGTGGCGATGTAGCCCAGGCTGTTGGCCCCGGTCTCAATGCCGTAATACTGGCACACCGTATAAGAAACGCTCTCCGCCTCCACCTCCCTGGTGTTTTTATCCTTGGGCTTGGGCGGCTCCTGATCCGTGTTCCCGGCAGCGGCGGCAGCCTGATCCCGCTCCCGGTTGTGGAGCATGGCATGGGTGATCTCATGGACAGCGGCGCATACCGTCTGCACCTGGCTCATATCCTCCCGGATGGTGATGGTCTGATCCTGCGGGCTCAGAAATCCATCCAGGCCCTCCCGCAGCGGTTTGAACTGCACCGGCACCGGGGAGGAGCGCCGGAGGGCCTCCATGAACGCCTCGTACTGCTGCACATCCCCGGTCAGGTTGGAAACGAGGCTGGGGAGGGGCGCTCCCTCGGTCTGGCTCACATCGAACACCTTCACCGGCTTGAACAGCGGGATCTCAACCTCCCGTTCTTCCATGACCACATTCCCGTCCCCGTCCAGCACCGGCGCTTTGGTGTCCGGGTCCAGCTTCATTTCCTCAATTTTCCTCTTGAACGGCGTGGGGGCGATGATGGTCAGGCCCTTTTCCCCCTGCTTCACATGACGCCCAAATTGATTTTTCCACTTGTTATAGCCCGCGACGTGGGTGGCGTTGGGCATCTGCATATGGATCAGGATGGTGTTGTTGAGGGAATAGGTGTGGAACCGGGACATGGTACGCAGGTAGTCCAGATACCGCTCGCTTTGGAATAACTCCTGGATACTGCCCTCAATGCCCGCCACGATCTGCTTGATCTGCTCCCGGTTGGTGGGCTTTTTTTCAGCCACGATGATACGCTCCTTTCAAATTTTGTAACGCTTTAGACCCCTGTTTTTCCGGGGTGCGTGGGAAATGATACGGGGACGGCAAAACCACCCCCGGAACCCGTTGAAAACAGCCGCTTTTTTCACCCCTAAAGCGTTACATTCCCCCCCGGTGGCGGCGCACCCGGCCACGGGTCTTTCGCCGCCGCTCCTGCTGGGCGCATTTGGCGCAGTATTTTGCCCGGTTGCTCCGGGCGATGAAGGGCTTGCCGCACAAGGTACAGTTTTTCCAGGTGTAAACGACGCCCATCACTTCCGCGTTCAGCTCCGGGTCAGCCGGGAGGACGGCGGCACGGAAATACTTGCAGATGGGCACCGGCGTGATAAGCTGGGGGCAGGGGTGGAGATCGCCGTCATCCAGGCGCAGGCAGTTGCCGCCGTCATAGTTGGCGCACAAGCGCCGGATCAGGGTCTTGGCCCGCCTGCGCTGTCCCTCGCTCATCCGGGGCAGCTCACCCATGGCCGAACACCAGCTTATAACTGGCCCGCTCCCCATCGTCCTCCAGTACCACCGTGGCGTCGTAGGTTTTCCCGGTTTTCTCCGAGAAGCAGCCGGTGAGCTTCACACGGCCCTTACTCAGCAGGGCGGTGGCGATAGGCTTGGTGAGCGTCTTTTTCTTGGCGGCAAAAAATTTGCAGTCTTTCCACAGGGCAAAGCGGCACTCCCGGTTTTCGCAGAAAAAGCCCTTCTTGGCCTCCACCACAGCGCCGCCGCACCGGGGGCAGGGGCCGACGGCCTCCCGTGCCGAGGGGAACAGGGCCTGTGCGCCGGGGACAGGGCGGTAGGTTTCCACCAGCTCCTTCACCATGGCGGCGATGTCCCCCATGAAGTCCTCGCCGGACAGCTCCCCCCGCTCCACCTGCCCCAGCCGCTGCTCCCAGTCGGCGGTGAGCAGGGGCGATTGCAGGGCCTCCGGCAGGACGGCCACCAGGGAGCTGCCCGCCTGAGTTGGCAGGAGGTTGGTGATCTTCTTGGCCTTTTTCCGCTCCACCAGCCCGGTGGCCACCAGCTTTTCCAGGATGGCGGCGCGGGTGGCGGGAGTGCCGATGCCCCGCCGTTCCGCATCATCCGGCATATCCTCCGCCCCGGCGCTCTCCATGCTGGCGAGGATGGTGTCCTCGGTGAAATGCCTGGGCGGGGCCGTCCGGCCCTCCTTCACCTGGACGGCCTCCACCGCCAGCCCCTGGCCCTGGGCCAGACCATCCGGCAGGAGGGCGTCCTTCACCGGCTTGACACAGGCCCGCCAGCCCAGCTCCAGCACCGTTTTTCCCTTGGCGGTGAAGCTGTGCCCGCCGCACTCCACCGTCACAGCGGTTTCGGCGTACCGATGGGATGGACAGACCGCCCGAACCACCTCCAGCGACACCAGCCGCAGGATCTCCCGTTCCCCTACGGGCAGGGCGGAGAGGTCGGCACCGGCGGCGCTGACGGTGGGGACGATGGCATGGTGGTCGCTGACCTTTGCGCTGTCGCACACCTGGGCGGACAGCACCGCCCCCGGTACGCTCACCCCGCAGATCATGGCGGCGGCGGAGGCCAGGGCGGGGACGGTGTTCTCCATATCGTCGGTGAGATACCGGCTGTCCGTCCGGGGATAAGTACACAGCTTCTTTTCATAGAGGGCTTGCAGATAGTCCAGCGTCTGCTGGGCGGTGTACCCCAGGATTCGGTTGGCGTCCCGCTGTAGGGTGGTGAGGTCGTAGAGGGCCGGGGGCCGCTCGGTTTTCTCTTTCCGCTCCACCGCCCGGACGGTGGCGGTGCCTCCCTCGCAGGCGGCGGCGATGGCCTCCGCCTCCGCTTTGCTGTCCAGCCGGTCCCCCGTGACGGTCATGCCGCCGCAGGTCAGCTCCACCGTGTAGAAGGGCACCGGCTCAAAGGCGGCGATCTCCGCCTCCCGCTGGGCGATCATCGCCAGCGTGGGGGACATGACGCGCCCGATGTTCAGCGTCCGGCCATACAGCACGGAGAACAGCCGGGTGGCGTTGATGCCCACCAGCCAATCCGCCTTTTGGCGGCACAGGGCCGCTTGGTGCAGGCCGTCATAGTCGCTGCCGGGGCGCAGGTGGGCAAAGCCCTCCCGGATGGCGCTGTCCTCCATGCTGCTGATCCACAGCCGCTTCACAGGCTTGGAGCAGCCCGCCAGATGGTAGGCCGTGCGGAAGATCAGCTCCCCCTCCCGTCCGGCGTCGCAGGCGTTCACCACCTCGGACACATCCTCCCGGCGCAGCAGGGTACGCAGGACATCGAATTGCTGCCGCTTGTCCTGCCCGATGGTGAAGCGCCAGCTTTCCGGCAGGATGGGCAGATCCTCCCGCCGCCATTTGGCGTAGTCCGGGTTATAGGCGGCGGGTTCCGCCAGTCCCGCCAGATGGCCGACGCACCAGCTCACCAGCCAGCCATTGCCCTCCATGTGGCCCTCCTTCCGGGCCGCGGCCCCCAGCACCTGGGCGATGCACATCGCCACCGAGGGCTTTTCCGCGATCACAACGCGATACATGAAAAAATCACACTCCTTGAAATGGTGAGCGGCCCCGAATCCTGTCGGGGCCGCTCGGAAAATATAGATTGCGTTCTATTCTCCATCAAACTATAATGGGAACGAGACAACTGGAAAGGATGTGCAATCTACTTATGAAAAAATACACGATCTTCCGTATGCCCGCCGAGGATGATGAAAACTATGACCGGCATGAATTGATCGGCGTCGAGTATGGCGAGGACATTTATGACGCCACGGACAGGCTGATTCAAGCTGTTTGTGAGGATCTGTCCGAAAACCCGGAATACGCCAAGTGCGAAACCTATGCCGATCCTCCCGATGAACTGGAGGGCGCGTCACGGTATCAATATCAAATGTGCGGCATCGTGTCTCCGGCCTATGCGGAAACCAATACCGTGATCTATTACGGCATCACCGAGACCGAGCGCGATTGACGGAGGACAGGGGCGGAATCACCTCCACCCCCCGATAGCAGGGCAGGACACACCGCTCCCCGCAGCGTTTACAGCCATGGCAGGGGTGGCCCTTGGGCGGGTCGGGCCGGGGACTCCGCTCCCGCTGGGGCGGCGGGGACTGCATCATCAGCCGTTCCAGGGGATTGGACGTGAAATACCTCATTCGTCCTCACCGCCCTCCGGCCCGTCATCGGGAGCGTCCCCGTCCCCGTAGTCGTACTCGTCCAGGTCGGCGCTGCCCTTCACGTCCGGCTTTTTCTTCTTGAACATGACGAAGTAGGCCGCGCCGCCGCCAGCCAGGAGGACCAGCCCCACCACGGCCAGCAGGCCGCCCCCATTGTCGGACTTGTCCGGTTCCGGGCCGGGGTCAGGCTGCTGGGATTCCACCGGGGCGGACGGCTCCGGCTCTTTCCCCACACACTCGCCCATGTTCACCGCGCACAGGGGGCAGGACATATTCACCGCCCCCGCATGGCATTTGTCGGTGCAGGAGCAGGCCACAGGCTCCCCCTGCTCCACCAGCGCGGCGAGGTCGGCCTCGTCCACCTTGTTCAGAAAATAGGTCTGATACTGTTCCCCGTCCTCGTCCACCGGGGCGTCGTAGTCGATCACGATGTAGAAGGTGTTCCCATCCCGGCCCTCCACGGTGATGAACTGCTTGTGGGTGTCCTTGTCATAGAGCAGGTCGCGGGTGGAGAACTCGCTGCCGGGGGACAGCGGCTCCCCCTGGGCGGGCGTCTGCTGGGGGCCAGTGGAGGGCTGGCCCGTCTGCTGAACATCAGCGGGCGCGGTGGGCTGGGGAGACGGGGCGGAACCCTGGCTCCAGTATTCCAGAACCTTGTCGCTCCCGTCCTCCGGCCCGCCGCCCGCAAAGGCGGTGAGGGGCAGCGTGGCGCAGCACAGCACCGCCGCCAGCACCATGGTCAGGAGGCGTTTACATTTCCCCATGGTGGCTGTCCTCCTGCGCCACCGGGCGGGCGGCACGGATCAGCGCGGCGAGCTGGTCCGGGTCCAGCCCCATGCCCCGCACGAGGCCGATGATGTCCAGGTTTTCCAGCTCGGTGCGCTGCTTGTCCAGCTCCGCCTGCCGCCCTTGCAGCTCGGCAATTTTGGCGGCGTTTTTCTCATACTCCGCGTTGATCTTCTTGATTTTCGGGTTCATAAAACTGACAACTCCTTTCATGGCTCCCGAAGCCTGCCAAAAGCATAAAAATGCTCCTGCCAGTACGGGGTGTTGATGTTGGCGTAGGAAATGGGCGATCCGCAATGGATCATCATCCCATTGCCCACATAGATGCCCACATGGGTGGGCCTGTCCGGGTAGGGCGCGTCATAGGTGCCGACGAAAAACACCAAATCGCCGGGTCTGGCGTTGGCCCTGGACACAGGGGTGCAGACATCCTCCAGCCCCATCACCCCCAGCCGCCCATAGTTCCAGCCGCTGTGGTTGATGACCCAGGACACATAGCCGGAGCAGTCGAAGGAGGTGGAGGGGTTGGTGCCGCCCCAAACATAGGGATAGCCGAGATATTTTTCAGCTTCGGCAACCATTTTTGCAAAGACTTCATCCTCCAATGCTGACCGGGGTATGTCGTAGTCCAGATAGTCCTCCCGCCGGGAGGCGTTGGGGTATTCGGCGGTAGGGAACAGATCCGGGCGGTTGCCCAGGGCAGCCATATAGGTGGCGTAGAGATGCAGCCCGTCCTCGTCCAGCACCAGGACCGGCAGATGGGACAGGTCGGAATTGACCAGCTTCACCTTGCAGATGGTGTATTCATAGGGCTGGCCGTCCCCGTCCTGGCGGGTCTCGGTGGTGACGGTCTCGGTGAGGGTGTACTGCTTTTCAAAGAGCATTTCCAGGGTGGGCCGCGCCTGTTCCAGCGTCCAGCCGCCCCGGCGATAGGCGGTGAGCAGGGAGATCAGCACATAGGGGTCGTGGCCGATCTCGTCCAGGTCGAATTGGTATTCGTCATGGCCGGGGTGCAGGGCGGCGTAGTTGTCCAGCTCGTTCTTCAGCTCCGCCTCCATCCCGGCGTAAGCGGCCTCCGCCCCCAGCATATCCCCGTCGGCGGAGGGGTAGGTGGAACCGCCCAGCCCGGACAACACCCCCTCCACCAGCGCCGCGCAGGAGGACAGTCCGTTGAGGAACACGGACACCGCCAGGAACAGGGCCAGCGCCAGGGCCGCGCCCTTTTTGTGCCGCCGGAGGAAGCTGCCGGTGGCCCTGGACTTCACCGCCGCCTGTTTCGCCGCTCTCATGGCGTTCTCCATGGTGGCGGCGACGCCCTCCCCGGAACGCACCGAGGCGGCGTACTGCTTGCGGATGGCCCGCTTCTGTCGCCACCGGGAGACGGGATTGCTGGAGAGGTCGGGATTGTCCCGGATATGCTTCTGATAAATGGCGTTTACGTTGGCCCGCCCCATTTTCATCCGTGCCTTTTCCGCCTCCCGGTAGGGTTTCAGCTTCCGGGCGCGGGCGGAGCGCGCCGCCAGACGCGCCCCGCCCTCCGATGCTTCCTCCAGCCTGTGGGCGCTCTCCACGCCCGCATTTTCCTGTTCAGCCTCCTGAATCTTTCGGTGGGCCTGGGCGGAGACGGCGTTCAGCGGTGTGGACTTGACCGTATGGGAGAGCTTGGACACGGGTGCGGGCTTGTCCACGTCCTCAAACCGCAGCCGGGTCTTGGTCTTGCCTGTGGCCGGGTCCGCCTGCCGGTACTTCACCAGCTTTTTCTTTTTGGGCACCCTTTTTTGCGCCGCGTCCGCCTTGTCCGCCGCTCTGTCGGCGCGGCGGATGTGCTCCCTCAGCCGGGGATCGCCGCGTTCGGCGTCGGTGAACTGTAAACGGGACTGCTGCCCCGGTTTACTCCGGCTCACAGCTCGGCCTCGCGGGGCTTTCTCCGCAGGTCAGGGCCGGGAAGGGCGGGGATCGCCGCTTTCCGCTGTGCCAACTGACGCCGGACGGAGGGCCGCTCCCGCTTCCCCCGTCCCTGCTCCGCAGTTTTGCCCAGCCGGTGTACCGCCCCCTCCGCCGTGCTGATCGTGTGGTTTATGCCGGAGAGGGAGGCGTGGGCCGCGCGGAGGGGGGCCAGCACAACGGCCTGGACGCGCCCCGCCTGTCCGCCGTCGATCTGCCGGGTCTCCTTCCCAACGGCGGCGCGTCCGGCGTTTTTCAAGTGCCCGCCAGCACTCCGCAGCTCCTGGCCCATGGCCTCGGCCCGCTCTACGGCGGCGCTGACGCCCTCCATGGCGCGGCTGACCTTGTCCCCCATGGATTCCAGCAGCTTGTGGACGCCCAGGGTGGAGAGCGCCCCGTCCAGAGCGCCGATCCCCAACCGCCGGACATCCTCCAACACGGATTTGGCCCAGGTGATCACCTTCTCCTTCACGGCGGCAAGCTGTTTGAGGGCCTGCCCCACCTTGTCCTGCGCGGCCTGGATCGCGCCCAGCAGCCGGTCCCCGGCGGACGGGGCCTGGGTCTGCTCCAACTGCTTTTTCACGCCCTGAAGCTCTGCCAGCACCGCGCTGTACTGCTGCTCCATGCTGTCCAGCGCGGCAACGAGGCAGGACAACTCCGCGCCCGTGGCCTCCCGGCCACTCTCCTTCATCAAGCGGAGCAACTGCACGACGGTTTCATCGTCACTCAGAAATCTCATGTGTGATCTTCTCCTTTCATAGAGTTCAGTCCGCCCCTGGCGGCTGGTAGGGAACGCCGATGAAATCCAGCACCTTGCCGCAGCCCAGCTTATTCACGCAAAAATCATGCTGTTTGGGATGGGTCAGCGCCATGCGCTGGAAGCGGTTCGGCTCCTTCTCCAGATGGAGGCCGAACATACAGAACATACAGCCCGTGCGCTGTGCCCCGGTGGTGACGAGCTTCCCGTCCCGCTCCACAATATCCCCATAGATGGAGGCATAGGGGATGCCGGTCACGCGCAGGTATTGAAGGGCGTCCTGCTCCGTCCAGAAGGACAGTGGCTTAGAGATGGGTTCCTTTTTATCGTAGGCGTTGCAGCCGGTTTGCAGGAACGCCCCTTCCCTCCGCTTGCTCTCACAGGCCATCGTCCCCATGATGGCGGCCCTGCCGGTTTGACGGGCGTACTTGTGGAGGGGCCTCGTTTTCATCGCGCCGCAGCAGTATTCGGAAATGGGAAATGGCGCTTCCAACAGGAAGCGCCATTTCATATACCGCTGGCAAAACCAGGAGGGACTGCCATCTGAATTGTAGCCGTTCAACTGACTGATTGCCCAGTTGCTGCCTTTTCTGGCGTAATAGATACGCTTTGCCACATCTTTTGATATGACGGGATATCCGTACTGCTCAATGATCTGGGTAAAGGGCATCGCCGGTTGCAGCCACGCCACATTGGGGATGGAGCGCACAAACTCCTGGATTTCCGGGTACTCCATGCCGGTATCCGCATAGGCGGCGGGCACGTCCGGGTAGAGGCCCCGTACCAAATTTAAAAGCAGAGTTGAATCCTTTCCTCCGCTGAAGGAGACAAAGACCTTGCCATCATAGTGCTCATACCACTCCCGGATCAACGTCCGGCTCTCCTGGATCTTCCGCTCCAACGGCCACCCCTGCATGGTGAGCAGATCCTGCCGGGTGTAGACGGCCTCGCTCATGCGGACACCTCCTGGGGTTTCGTTGTCATGATGCGGTACAGCTCGGTGTCCTTGGGGAAGCGGTCCACGAAAGGAAGGATCACATTCCCATAGAATAGCAGCCCCTCGCCCTCGCCGGAGTGGGTGACATAGGAGAGCTGGTGGGGGCTGATGTTGAGCTGTTTGGCAAGGATCTGCCGGTCCCCCGCCGCCTGATTGAGCATATAGATGAAGTCGGAATTTTCAAATATATTCTCCACTTCCCGGCTTGCCAGCAGATCCTTGATATTCTGCGTGATGCCTGTGGGGACGCCGCCCCATTTGCGGAACCGCTTCCATATCTCCACGCTCCAACTCGCCAGCTCCCCCTTCAAGAGCAAATGGAACTCATCCACATAGTAGCGGGTGGTCCTGCCCAGCCCCCGGTTTACCGTGACACGGTTCCACACCTGATCCTGGATGACCAGCATACCGAGCTGCTTCAACTGCTTGCCCAGCTCCTTGATATCGTAGCAGACAATGCGGTTGTCGATGTCCACGTTGGTGCGGTGGTTGAACACGTTCAAGCTGCCGGAAACATAAATCTCCAGCGCCGTGGCGATGAATTGTGCCTCCTTTTCCTCCTGCGCCCGAAGGGTGTCGTAGAGATCGCCCAGGATGGGCATATTCTCCGGCCTGGGGTCGGAGAGATACTTCTGATAGACCTGCCGCACACAGCGGTCGATCACCGTTTTCTCCACCGGCTGGAGGCCGTCCTTACTGCCCACCACGATGTCGCAGAAGGAGAGCAGGAAGTCCACCTTCAGCGACAGCGGGTTTTCATCGTCGGAATAGTCCAGGTTGAGGTCCATGGGGTTGACGTACTGCCTGCTGGTAGGGGAGATCTTGATTACCTGCCCGTCCAGCCGCTGGACCAGGGGATAATACTCCGCCTCCGGGTCGCAGATGATGATGTCATCGTCCGTCACCAGGAATACGTTCAAAATTTCCCGCTTGGCGGAGAAGGATTTGCCGCTGCCGGGGGTGCCCAGGATTAACCCGTTCGGGTTTTTCAAACGCTTGCGGTCTACCATGATAAGGTTGTTAGACAAAGCGTTCAGCCCGTAGTACAGCGGTTCCCCCTCGTTCTGGAACAGCTCCTGGGTGGTGAAGGGGACGAAGATGGCGGTGCTGCTGGTGGTGAGGCCCCGCTGTATGTCCACCTGGTTATAGCCCAGGGGGAGGGAGGACATCAGGCCCTGCTCCTGCTGGAAATCCAGCCGGGTGAGCTGGCAGTTGTATTTCTGCGCGATGCTGGACGCCTGGAACACGTTGTTGTCCAACTGCCGCTGGCTGTCCGCCGTGTTCAGCACCAGGAACGTCACCAGGAACATCCGCTCGTTCCGGCTTTGGAGGTCTTGCAGCAGCTTCTTGGCCTCCGCGCCGTAGGTGGCGAGGTCACTGGGAATTATGTCCATGTCATAGCCCGCCCGGACCGCCTTTTTCTGCTCGTCGATCTTGGCCCGGTCCAGGTCGGTGATCTTCCGCTTCACCGTCTTGATGGCGCTAATCTGATCCACGGACTGGATGTGCAGGTTGACGATCTGGCTGCTCTCCATGTCCAGGAAGTCCGCCAGCATCCTGTCGTTCAGCTCCGGGGCCAGGATTTGCAGGAAGGACACCGCGCCGAACAGCTTCCCCATGCGGAATACCCGCCCGTTTTTGAACTCAAAGGAGCTGGGGGCGATGAAATCCTTGGTGGACAGCCCGGAGGGGGCCAGCCAGTCCCAGGAGAAGCGGAACGGCTCCTGTCCGTCCATGTGGAAGATGCCGTGGAGCAGGCGAAGCCGCTCCATGCCGTCCATGGGGGCGCAGGCCACGCCCAGCCGTTTGAAATTGTTCATGATATCCATTTCAATGCGCTCCAGCCGTGGCTTGGCGGTCTTGAGGCTGTCCGCGTCGATGCCGAAGGTGAGAAACTTAGTCTTGGCCAGGCCGTTGTTCCCTTTGGCAAGCTGGTTTTCCAGCATAGTGGAGTAATCTCCCCGCACATCGTTGAATTGGTCTGCCCGCAGGGGGATGGTGATGGTGCGGGTGCCGTCCTGGGCGGCGGACAGGTTCAAGAAGGAGAGCTGGAAGCGGATGGAGCTGTCGAAGTAGTTGAGGAAATCGGACCAGCCCTCAAAGATGGCGGTTTTGTCCTCGTTCTGACTGAGCTGGTAGTTGATGTCCTGGAACTGCACCGTCCTGGTGTAGAAGGTATCGGTGATGCGGCAGATGCCGTCCGGGTACATCCGCTGATAGGGGATGCTGTCCTGGGCGGACAGCTCCTTTTTATCCCCGCCCCTGGCCCTGGTGATCGCCGCCTCAATGTGCCGCCGGTCCTCCTGGGTCAGCCGTTTACCGCCTTTTTGCCGGGGCGGTCCGGCCTGGGGGTCCGGCTTTTTCCCGAACAGGCGGCGCATGAGATTTCTGATGGCCGTGATAAACAATGTGATACACCTCCCTGTCTAATCGATCCTGCCGCTCCAAAGCGGCATAGAAGTTGTTGGTTTTGTAGGGGCGCTGCTTGGGCCGCAGGAAGCAGACGTTCAGCACATTACGCAGCACCTTCTCCAACGGCTGGCCGTGCTTCTCGTAGACGCCCAGCAGGAAGAAGGGCAGCATGACGAGGATCATGCACAGCGCCGCCGCGCTGCTCCCCAGCGGCCCTTTGAGCAAAAAGAAAAGCGGGACGCCCAGGAGGGCGCCGCCGCCGAAGCAGATAAGCTGGCGCTTGGTGAGGTTGAGCGCCACCTTGGTTTTTACTTTGGTCAGATCCTTGGGGACCGGGACATAGGCCATTATCGTTCCTCCTGTTCTTTCGTTGGGGTGTGAGGCTTGGGCGGCCCCGCCGTCCCTTTTTCCTGGAGTTGTGCCAGCACAGATTTGCGAACCGGCGCGTTCCGGCACCGGCACAGCTCGTCCAGGGCAAAGCTGAAATCGCTGAGATCGTCCAGGCGCTTCAGCCAGTGGTCCGCCGCCGCCTGGAGCGGGTCTGCCAGGGTCAGAAGGTAATCGACACCCTCCGGGTCAATGCCGCGCCCCTGGGCCAGAAATTCATGGGCGTCCTGGAGCGCGGCGATCTCCTTGGCCTGTCCGATCAGGGCCTCCGGCGTCTGCCCCAGCCATATGGCGCGGTGGGCCTCCATGCTGGCCTCCGCCCGCTGAAAAAGCTGTTCATAGCTGTCCATTTCATCCCTCCACAGTTGGTCTCCTGCCGCTCGGTCTGTAATCGGAGAAGCAGGGAACCGTATAAAAAATTCGCTTATTGTTCACCCACCGTTGCAGATGGCGGGTGAGGGCCGGGGCGCTGGGGCGGTCATAGACCATAACATAGGGGTCATACCCCAGGCTCCGCAGGGTCTCCACCCGGTACAGATCCTGCTCATGGGTGCTGCCAAAGTTGGTGAGGACGTACACCCGCCTTTGACGGTCATTCTTGATGTTGGTCAACTCCGTGAAGCGCCGGAAATAGCCGGTCAGGTCGGTGTTGGGGTCATCCCAGGCGAAATGAACCGCTTTCGTCCGCACCCGGTTCAGCAGGGCCACGTTGTCCGGGGTGGTCAGGCGGATGTCCAGCCCCTGGGAGAAATCCACATAGGCATGGCTGTCCGCAAGCTGTAGCAACAGGCGCTCATGGTCCGGGCAGGCCAGCAGGTTCGGGTCCAGCAGCTTGATCTCCCGCTGCCCATCCCAAAACTCGGACAGGTCGGCCACCTGTCGGCTCCGCCGTCCCTCCTTCCCGCTGACTATGCAAAATCCGCAGGCCCTCGGACAGCCACGGGTCAGGAAGCCGTAAGCTGTATCGGGGAACTGCGGATATAGCGAATAGTCCGGGCGCTGATGCTCCACCACATCCGGCAGGTCCGGCCCTGGGCCGTAGCCGGTGCCGCCCCGGATGATCTGTTCGGCGTTGGCGATATAGAGATCGTCTTTGGAATAGGTATCGGTGAACACCCTGCTTTTGTAAACCAAGTCATAGCAGCCTGACGGCCTCCACAGCTCCACCGTATCGCCCCGCCCTTTGTGGTAGGCGGACAGCTTCATCAGACACAGGTTGGGCCAGTTGTGGCCGTCCACATCCGCGCAGCCGATTCGGGGCACTACCGCGCCCCTTTGTCCGCCTTGCGCTGCTGGGGGGCGTTGGCCTTGTCCGGGGCCGGGGCGGGACGCTCCGCCGTCTTTGCCGCGTTTTTCAGCGCGTCCAGCACGGATGCCCGCGTCTGTTCACCGCGGGAGGCCAACTGCTCCATCACCTTCTGATACTCGCCCAGGACGGCGGTGTGCAGCACCTTCCGCATCTCCGCCGTGGTGGGAAAACACACGTCAAAGTGTTCGCCCTTGTTGTTCTGTCTGTCGGGCATGGCAACGAACACGCCCTTTTCGCTGTTCACGACACGGATGCCGCGCACCGCGAAGCAGCCGCCCAGGGTCACGCTGGCAAAGGCCAGCAGGTTGCCGTCCTCCTTGGACGGCGTGATCTTCACGCTCACATCCAGCGGGGCGGGCTTTTCCGCGCCGTTGGTCGGATGATTGGTCTCGTTCATTGGAAATCCTCCTTATTTTTTGTTGTCAGTGGGCCGCGAACAGGATCTTGGACAGGCTCCCCGTCTTGAACAGGGTAAAGCACAGCAGCACCGTATAGCCCATGCACGTCCAGATGGCCGCGCTGATGTCGGCGCTGGCGGCGATCCCCTGCACCAGCACCGCGTAGATCGCCACGCACACCATGATGAGGAACGCCTGGAAGCCCAGGGCGAACAGGGATTTCAAATAGTTCTGCCCCATGCCGCCCCACTCCCTGCCCAGCATCGCCGCCATGGGGATGGGGGCCATGCTGGTGACGAGGTATATCTCCAACATCCGGCCATAGGTGATGATAAAGATGCAGATGGTCAGCGCCCACATGGTAATGCCCACGATCAGCGACTGCACCCACAGGCCCAGCAGCGGCCCCAGCTCCATGGCCTGTAACCGCGCCTCCATGTCGGGCAGGACGGCGGCGAGGTCAATGCTGGTGTCCCCGACAATAACGCCGGACGCCTGGTTCACCACGCCCTGGGCCACGTCGAATATGCCCATCACGATATCCCAGGTGTTGGTGACGATCAGGATGGCGCAGGCCGTCTTGAAGATCCAGCGGAAGAATACCGCCGTCTCAATATCATGGAAGTTATTCTTATCCATGAGGATCTGCACCAGCTCCAGCGTCATGACAAAGGCCAGGATCACCCCAGCCACAGGCAGCACCACGTTTTGGGAGAGGTTCTGCACCATGTTGAAAATGCTGGCGTTCCACGCCTGGGGCGTACTGCCCACCTGGGTGGCGATATCGCCTACCTTTTCATTTACGCTGTCGAACATCCCGGACAGGTTGCTCAAAATGCCGCTCACCAGGATATCCTTCAGCCATTGCGTGATAGCGTCCCATAGAAAGTCCATGGGGGTCTATCCTCCTTTCAGCGCCCCTCCCGCCTGGGGCGGGAGGGGCAGGGGTCTGGATGGGGCACGGTCAGCCGAACAGCCCGGACAGCAGCGGGACCAGGGTGGTGCCCAGCAGGATGATCCCTCCACCGGCCATCAGTTGT
>CAJTTS010000073.1 GCA_910579155.1 uncultured Oscillospiraceae bacterium
TGGGCTTGGCGCACAGCCGCTCGGTGATGCCCGCGAAGCCGTGCTCCGTCTCGGTGAGGCACTCGCCGTTTTCACCCAGGGCGGCCAGGTCCTCTCCGGCGCAGAAGCTGCGCTCTCCGGCGCCGGTGATGAGGATGGCGCCCACGGCGGGGTCCTTCTCCGCGTTGTTGAAGATGGCCTCCAACTCGTTGGCGGTGTCCGGGTCGATGGCGTTGCGCTTCTCCTCCCGGTTCAGGGTGACGATGAGCACGCCGTCCTTCAGCTCGGTGAGGACGTTTTTCTTTTCTTCCATAGCAATTCACCTCATATCAAAAATATTGTGTCCCGTTCAAAGTCTCGCGGCGGCGCGCAGCCAGGGATTGCCCCGCCGCTCCTGCTCCAGGGTGGAATCCTCCTCGTGGCCGGGCAGCACCCGGAAGTCCCCCTCCAGCGCCGCCAGCCTGGCCAGAGACGCGTTCATCTGCCGGTCGTTGCCGCCCTCGAAATCGGTGCGGCCGATGTCCCCGTGGAACAGGGTGTCCCCGGTGAACAGCGCCGCTCCGAGCTGGAAGGTGACGGAGCCGGGGGTGTGCCCCGGAGTGTGGAGCACCCGGAAGGTCAGTCCGGCCAGGGTCAGCTCCTGCCCGGCGGCCAGGGGCCGCAGATTGGCGAAGGAGGCCACGGTGGGGTAAGTCCGGCCCATGTCCCGTTCCGTCAGCGCCTGGGGCACGTCCAGGGGGTGGCAGTAGACGGGCAGGTCCGGCCAGCGCTTTTGCAGGCCGGGGACGGCCAGAATGTGGTCGTAGTGCCCGTGGGTGAGCAGAACGGCATCAGGGACAAGCCCCAGGCCGTCCAGAATCCGGAGCAGGCCGGAGGGGTCGTCTGCCGGGTCGATGAGCACCGCCCGGCCCGGGGCCTCGCCCCACACGATATAACAGTTGGTAAAAAAGTCCCCGGTCACCACGCGTTTGAGTTCCATGGGGCCGCGCTCCTTTCCGTGGGTGGTCAAATCAGGCTGGCCCCTACCACGCCGTCGGCATACAGCTTGTCAATCTCCGCCTGGGAGTAGCCCAGGTCCAGCAGGACGCCGGTGGTGTCCTCCCCCAGCAGGGGCGCGCCCCTGCGGATGGGGATGGTCTCGCCGTCAAAGCGGATGGGGTTGGAGTAGAACCGCATCAGGCCGATCTTTTTCTGATCCACCAACTGGGTCAGCTCCGTCTGGTTGGCGTGGTCGGAGGTATACGCCTCAATGAAGGACAGCACCGCCGACGCGGGCACGTCCGCCGCCAACAGCCGGGACTCGATCTCCGCCCTGCGCAGGCGGACGGTGGCGGCGGTGACCGCCGCCACCAAATCGTCCTTGTGGGCGATCCGGGCGGCGTTGTCGGCGAAACGGGGGTCGTCCTTCCACTCAGGATGGCCCAGCGCACCGCACAGGGCCTGCCAGCGCTCCTCGGTGTCGGCGATGATGACGCACCAGCCGTCCCGGGCCTCGAACATCCCGTAGGGGGCGGTGAAGCGGTCGTGGTCGCCGAAGCGGGCCTGGGCCTGGCCATGGAGGCCGAAGTCCATAATGGTTTCCTCGCAGGCCTGCATTCCCACGTCCATCATGGACATGTCGATGCGGCAGCCCTTTCCGGTGCGCCGCGCCTCGATGAGGGCCATCAGCACCGCGTTGAGCCCGTACAGGCCGGTGATGGTGTCGCCAATGCAGTTGCCCGCTTTCATGGGCGGGCCCTCCGGGTCGCCGTTGGAGGCGGCGAAGCCGCTGCGGGCCTCGGCGATGGCGTCGTAGCAGGGCAGCTTCATCAGCGGGCCGGAGGCCCCGAAGCCGCTGAGGGAGATGAACACCAGCTTGGGGTTGAGCTCTTTCAGCTTCTCATACCCCAGGCCCAGCCGGTCGATGGAGCCGCTTTTGAAGTTTTCAATGACCACGTCGGCCTGCTTGGCCATCTCATAGATCACGGCCTTGCCCTCGGGAGCGGCCAGGTTCATCTCGACGCTCTTCTTATTTTTATTGTAGGATACGAACATGGTGCCCAGATCGTTGAGGAAGGGGTCCCACACCCGGCACTGGTCGCCGCCGCCGTACCGCTCGATCTTCCACACCTCGGCCCCCATGTCCGCCAGTTGCCAGGCGGTGAAGGGACCCGCCAGGGCGATGGTGAAATCCAGAACTTTCAAGCCTTCGAGAGGGAGTTTCTTTTCCATCATGCCGATGCTCCTTTCCGCCTGTGCTCAGACCACGCCCTGCCGGCGCAGGTCCGCGATCTCCCGATCTCCAGCGCCCAACCGGGCCAGCACCTGCTCCGTGTGCGCGCCCAGGGCCGGAGCGGGCGCGGGGGCCTCCGCGTCGTCCTCCGTTTCGTCCAGGAATTTGGCGGGCCGGCCAAGCTGCTTGTGGCGGCCCAGAACGGGGTCCTCCGCCTCCAGAATCATCCGCCGCGCAGCCACCTGGGCGTCGTCCATCAGCTCCCGCACGGTGTTGCAGGGCCCGCCGGGCACCATAGCCTCCTGGCAGATGCGGTCCGCCTCCTCGATGGTGATGGTGCGGAAATAGTCCCGGAGCTGTCCGTCCAACTCGCCGAAGTAGTGCTTCATGGACCGGTCCGGGTCGTGGGCGTAGACGGTGCCCTCGCCCCAGTCCGTCCGGCCCGCCCCGGCGGCGAAGGCCAGCCACTGGGCGTCGCTGCCGATGCTCAGGGCGAACCACCCGTTTTTGCACTGGAAGGTGTCCGTGGGGTTGGTGGTGGGGAAGCCGTTGCCAATGCGCTTGGGCAGGGTGTTCAGCCCCTGGAGGCCCTGGACATAGGTGTCGTCAACGGAACAGATGGCCTGCCAGCTAGACACGGACACCTTTCTGCCCCGACCGCTCTCCTGGGCGTCCAGCCAGGCGGCCATCATTCCGGCGGTCAGGTGCCAGGCACCATAATAATAGGCAAGGGGCGGGCCGATCCGGGTGGGTTTGTCCGGCATGCCCGTCTTTTCCAGCAGACCGGTGCGGGCCATAACCAACAGGTCGTAGTCGGGCAGGTCCTTCCAGGGTCCCTCCTCCCCGAAGGGGGTGAGCACGCCGTAGACCAGCTTGGGATTCAGTTCCTTGAGGCGGGCGTAGCCCAGCCCCAGTTCCGCCAGACGCGCCTCGGGCGCGTTGGCCACCAGCATGTCGAAGCCGGGGACCAGCCGCCGCAGGACCTCCTGCCCGGCGCTCCGGCTCAGGTCCAGGGTCATACTTTTCTTGCCCCGGTTGTAATAAGGGGCATACGGTCCCTCCGCCCCGTTCGCCGCTGCGCCCCGGCGGCGGATGGAATCGCCCCGCCCGGGGGGCTCGATTTTCAGCACCTCGGCCCCGTAATCGGCGAACAGGCTGCCCGGATAGGGGTTGCCGTCGGTCAGGTCGAGAATCTTTAAGGAAGCCAATGGTTTCATTGCGCGCAACCGCTCCTTTCCCGCTTCCGGCCCATCCGGCGTCAGTGCTCGACCGCTTTAACGCGAAAATGACAAAGATGACCCGGATTTACCGGCATAAAAATAGTGAACTCGTTACTTTAACGTGCAATCATAGGATAACAAATTCAAAGCCGTTCCGCAAGCGTCAAATTTGACAGTTTTTTGTTTCTAAAATTGTGGAAACACCCAAAAAAGAAGGGGGTTACCGCCCCTCTTTCTGGAAGAAATCACGACTTTCCCCTTGGGATTCTAGTTCAAACCAAACAAAATACACGTTTTTTGGAAACCTTTCCGCCGGAAAAGGTTTTCTCCTCCGCCGAAAGTCCAGGGGTATTTTCTTGTTGACAGCCCTCGGGTTTTAGTCTAAAATCAAAGACAGCTTGCGGAAGGCGGCCAAAAGATGTCACTTTAACGTAAAAACTACCTGAGGAAGGAAGCCCTCCCATTTACTGACACGTTTCGTCCGGCGGGGCCGGGCGGGAGAAAAAGCGGAAGGAAGGTTGATAGCATGAAAATCATCGTATGCTGCAAGGTGGTTCCCAACGAAGAGGAACTCCAGGTTCTGCCCAGCCGGGAGCTGGGCTTTGACGGTGTGCCCTGGAAAATCAGCCAGTACGACCTGAACGCCCTGGAGAGCGGCAAGCAGCTGGCCGCCGGGGGCGGCTCCATGACGGCCCTGAGCATCGGCGGCACCGAGGCCCTGGGCTCCAGCAAGATTCAGAAGGACATCCTGTCCCGGGGGCCGGACTCGCTGAAGCTGGTCCTCGACGACGGCAAGCCCTTCCAGGACTCCCTCCAGACCGCCAAGGCCATCGCCGGGGCGGTGCGGGCCGCCGGGGAATACGACCTGGTGCTGTGCGGCATGGGTTCCAGCGATCTGTATTTCCAGGAGGTGGGCGTCCAGGTGGGCGCGCTGCTGGGCCTGCCCGCCGTCAACAACGTCACCGGCATCAAGCCTGCGGGCGAGGGCGTTGTTGAGGTGGAGCGTACCCTGGAGAACGAAGTGGAGGTGCTGGAGGTGCCCCTGCCCGCCGTGCTCAGCGTGTCCTCCGAGATCAACGTTCCCTCCGTGCCCGCCATGCGGGATATCATGAAGGCGGGCAAAAAGCCGGTGGAAAAGCTGGACTGCCCCGACTGCGGCGAGGCCTCCCTGCGGACCCTGGAGCAGATGGCCCCCGAGCAGCAGGAGCGCCGCCAGGAGCTGGTGGAGGGTGACGGCGAGGAGGCCGTGGACGCCCTGGTCCGATTCCTCAAAAAAGAGGGCTTTTAACAGAAAGGGAGGTAGGATATGATGTCGATGCAGACTATTTTTGTAATCAGCGAGGAGGCCGCTGTCCTGGCGGAGCTTTGCTGCGGCGCGAAGGCCGCGGCGGAGCGGGTAACTGCCATCCTGTTCGGCGGCGAGGCCGACGCTGCGGCTGCCGCCTCCTGCGGGGCGGACCGCCTGCTGTTCTGCCAGCCCTCCGGCGGGGCGGTGGCGGAGGACTATGCCGCCGCTATCGCGGAGGAGGTCAAAAAGGACGCCTCCGCCCTGGTCGTGGTCAACAACAGCATCCGGGGCCGCTGCCTGGCGGGCAAGCTGGGCGTCCTGCTGGACACCGCCGTCCTCACCAGCGTCAATTCTCTGGAGCGCTCCGGCGAGGACCTGGTGTGCCGCCGCATGGTGTACGGCGGCATGGCCCAGCGCAGCGAGGTGTTTGCCAAGCCTTACGGCGTCGTCACCGTGGGCGCGGGGGTGTTTGAGGCCGCGCCCGGCGGGACCCAGGCCGCCGTATCCCCCTTTGAGGGGGCGCCTCAGGGCGGCTTGAAGTGCGTCAACCGCACGGAGAAAAAGGAGGGCGGCGTGGACCTGGTGGCCGCCAAGCGCATCGTGGACGTGGGCCGCGGCCTGGCCAAGGAGGAGGATCTGGAGCTGTGCCGCCGCCTGGCCGGCGCACTGGGCGCCGAGGTGGGCTGCTCCCGCCCGGTGGCGGAGAACAACAAGTGGCTCCCCAAGTCCAGCTATATGGGTATTACCGGCGTGCAGGTTAAGCCTGAGCTGATTTTGGCCCTGGGCGTATCCGGCCAGGTCCAGCATATAGGCGGTATCAACAAGTCCCGGGTCATTGTGGCCGTCAATAAGGACAAGTCCGCGCCCATCTTCAAACATGCCGATTTCGGCGTGGTCGGCGATCTGTATAAGGTAGTCCCCGCACTGATTGAAAAGCTTTCTTGACGACAGCGCTCCGCGGGCGGGAGCAGCCACGCAAGCGCGGCTGCTCCCGGCTTTTATCCTGCGGCGGGCGCCCGAGCGGTACGAGAGGTGAGTTTGCTATGACGGATATGGTGGGCAGCCGCACCCTGCGCAGCCAATGGGACGAGACCGTGCGCTGCTATGGGCAGGATGCCTTTTTGGAATACGTCTCCGTAGACGAGACCGTCACGGCCTGGACCTATGGGGAGATGGACCGCCGGGTGAAGCGCGCGGCCAACTTCTTCCTGGAGTTGGGGGTGGCAAAGGGGGAGCTGGTGGCCTTGCAGCTCCACAACAGGCCGGAATACCTGGTGTGCTGGCTGGCGCTGGCCCAGATCGGGGCGGTGTCGGTGCCGCTGAATGAGCACTACCAGCAGCCGGAGATTCACTATGTGATAGAAAAGTGCGGTATCCGGCGGGCCATCACCGAGTCCTCCACCTTGCCGCTGTACCTGGAGCCGCCCCTGCGCCCCCTGTTGGACCAGATCGTTACCGTGGACGGGGGAGCGCCGGAGGGCGTGCTGTCCCTGAGGTCGGGGATGGCCCGCCAGCCCGACGGGCTGCGGGAGGTCAGGCCGGTACGCGCCGACGAGCTGGCCGTGATCCTCTTTACCAGCGGCACCACCCGCCACCCCAAAGGGGCCATGTACACCCACTGCAATGTGGTCTACGGCGGGTTGATCCATGTGGCCCAGATGGGGATGGACCATGGGGACCGTTTTCTGACCTCCATGCCCTGCTACCATATGGACTTCCAGGAGATGGCCGCCATGCCGGTGGTCTGCACGGGCAGCACGCTGGTGATGGTGGAGCACTACAGCGCCCGCCGCTTCTGGGGGCAGGTGTGCCGCTACCGGGCCCATTTCACCGACACCATGTCCATCATGAACCGCACCATGCTCATGCAGCCGGTGCAGCCCTGGGAAAAGGACCACTGCCTGAAGCAAATCTATTTTTCCATGGGGCTCAGCGACGAGGAAAAGGAGCGCTTTGAGGAGCGCTTCCGGGTCAGTTTGCTCAACTCCTACGGCATGACCGAGACGGTGTCCGGCGTGACCTGCGCCCCCCTGACGGGGGATAAAAACTGGCCCTCCGTGGGCCGGTGCGCCCCCTCCTACGCCATCAAGATCGTGGGAGACGACGGGCAGGAGCTCCCGCCGGGAGAGGTGGGCGAGATCTGTGTCCACGGGGCGCCGGGGCGCTCCCTGGTGCTGGGGTACTACCAGGATGAAGAGGCCACCGCCCAGCTCATTGATTCGGGAAACTGGCTCCACTCCGGGGACCGGGGTTACCTGGACGCCGACGGCTGGCTGTTTTTTGTGGACCGGTGCAGCAATATGATCAAGCGGTCGGGGGAGAACGTCAGCAGCCTGGAGGTGGAGTGTGTGCTTACCTCCCACCCGGACATTGCGGACGCGGCGGTGGTGGGCGTGCCCGACCCCATCCGGGACCAGGCCGTTAAGGCGTATATCCAGCTCCGCCCGGGCCGCTCGCTGGCGGAGGAGGAAATTGCCGAGTACTGCGCACCGCGGCTGGCCAAGTTCAAAATCCCCACCATGATCCAATTTGTGGACGACTTTCCCCGCACCTCCACCGGAAAAATCAAAAAGAGCCGCCTGAACTGACAGGAACCGAAAAGGACCGCCCGGCCGATTGGCCGGGCGGTCCTTTTCGGTTCTCAGGGCGGCGGTCCGCCGCTCAAAAGTCGATGTAACTGGGGATATCCGGCGGGAGCACCACGTTGCCCTCGCACCGCTCGCCCCGGAGCTGGCGCAGCAGGAGGGACGTACACTCCTTGCCCCCGCGCACGAAATTGGAGCGGCTGGTGAGAATGCGGGTATCCGTCACCACAGGGGGCTCGGCGTCGGACAGGGTGGCGATTTTCAGCCCCCGGCCCCGGCCGTTCAGGGCGGCGCTGAGGTGGTTTACCATGACGCTCCAGCAGCACACCACCGCGTCCCCCGGCTGGAAATTGGAGATGCGGGGCATGATCTCCTGGGCCAGGTACTGGCCGCACATCCGGTTCAAGTTGGAGTGGCGGTCGTCGGTGTCGCCCACGCAGGTGCTGGAGGGCAGCAGGGACACGGAGAACTCGGACCCCGAATACAGCTCCGCCGCACGGCGCAGGCCCTTTTCCCGGTATCCCTCCTGGAGGCTTTGCACGTCGGGCCGCCAGTACAGGATCCGCCGGGCGCCCTCGCCGAACAGGCGGCAGGCCACCTCGAAGGCCCCCCGCTCATAGTCGAAGCTCACCGAGGCCAACTCCGGCTCCTCCGGGCAGCAGTCGCAGGCCACGAAGGGGAGGGCGTTGTCGATGATTGCCTGGCGGCAGTGCTGCTCGGGGGGGTAGCCGTCGGATGAGACATAAATGATGCCGTCGGTGCGCCGCTGTAAAACGCTTTCCAGAAAGTTGGGGTACAGCGGGCTGCTGGCGCTGAAATCAAACAGCATGATCCAATAACCTTCCGCCTGGAGGCTCTCCCGGATGCCCTGGAGCAGCCCGCTGAACCGGGTGTTGGTCAGGGCCTTCTCCATGGCCACGCTGATGGAGCGGGTGCTGTTGTTGCGCAGGGACTGGGCGGCGCTGTTGGGAACGTATTGCAGCCTTCTGGCGGCGTTCAGCACCGCCTTGCGGGTCTCGGGCGAAATCTTCTGGGTGGTGTTTCCGCTGAGGATATAGGATACCGTGGTGTGGGAAACGCCCACTTCCGCGGCAATGTCTTTGATGGTCGGTCTGGCTCTCATTGGGGCTCCTCCTCTTTTGCCGCGCCGCCGTTTGGAAGCTTCGGCGGCACGGACGCAACGGTCTGTTACTGGTATATTACAGGAAAAAAGTTCTGCTGTCAATGGAAAAAGTGAAGTCACAGGGCTGTTGACAGTAAAAATATACCATATCTTGCCGAGGCGGACAGACCGTAGCGGGGAGCGGTCCCGGCGGCCTTGTGCCGCTCCCGCTGCCAAGCCCCGGTGTATGGGGCCGGTTCAACGGAGACGGAGACGATCAAATTTAAGCCACGCAAAATATATAGATTTTGCATGGATAAATTTTAAGGTTAAAATTTTTTGAAATAAGGCTTAATTCCGGCTGGAAAGCGTCCGATATAGAGGGTGAAGCTGGCAAAACGCGCAGGGAACGCAAAACCTATAAGTTTTGCGTGGTAGAAGAGGGGAGACGGGCGCGGCGCGGAAAAAGCGCGGCGCGGGGGACGGCAAAACGGCCTCCTGTCCCAAAGCCTGCCGCTGCCAGTTGCGCGCCCCGCAAATGAACGACGTCGGCGGAAACGCCGGTGAGCGCCCATGGTTTCAGCCGGTTTTCGCGAGCCGGATGGAATATAGTCCCGCGCCGGAGGTTTCAAACGCTGAAGGCCAAAGCGTTTGGAATGCTCAGCGCACCACAGACCTGTGCCTGGAGAAAGGACTCTCAGGGCACATTAAAAGACGAAAGGAGTCAAATTCATGCGTATTCAGCACAACATCATGGCGATGAACGCCTATCGCAACTACACGAACAACGTGTCCGCGATGAAGTCCAACCTGGAGAAGCTCTCCTCCGGCTACAAGATCAACCGCGCGGGCGACGACGCCGCCGGTCTGGCCATTTCCGAGAAGATGCGCGCCCAGATCACCGGCCTGGAGACCGCCCAGAAGAACGCCAAGGACGGCATCTCCCTGGTGCAGACCGCCGAGGGCGCTCTGACTGAGGTTCACGACATGCTCAACCGTATGGTGGAGCTGGCCACCCAGTCCGCCAACGGCACCTACGACAACACCACTGACCGCGCTCAGTTGCAGAAGGAAGTTGACCAGCTGAAGGACGAGATCAACCGCATCGCCGACAGCGCCAACTTCAACGGCATCAAGCTGCTGGACGGCTCCATGGCCAAGACCGACGCCATTGAGGGCTCCACCAGCACCAGCATACAGGATGTCACCGGCATGGACCGTATCATCAAGAGCGTCATGGACAGCGGCAAGACCTATGACAACGCCGGCGTCAACACCATTCTGGACGGCGTGGGCGGCACTCCCACCAAGGCCACCATGGCGATTGACCTGAGCACCATGGAATTCAAGACCACCGGAAACGTTACTGCGGCGGGCTATGCCACCGGCACCATCACCATCTCCATCGGCGACGCCAAGTTTACGACGAATGCGTCCGGCGTGGCTTTCGGAAGCGATGGCAGCATCACTGCTTCCGCCGTCATGGATTCCATCCTGAAAAATTCGGAGAACTTTGCCGACGGGAAGGGCAGCGTAGGCGGCGGCAAGAACGAGGTCACCATCAACGGCGTCAACTGGACGGTTGCGGCCACCGGCACTAAGCTGAAGTTCACCCAGGTTGACGTCCCGAAGACCGCCGATGAGGCCCGCACCAACTTTGACGTGAACGTGTCCATCGCCGGGCCGGACGCGGGCAAGTTCCAGATCTCTCTGAAGGATCCTGACGCGGGCAGCCTCAACAACATTGATGGGTCCTTCTCCATCAAGGTTGGTACTGAGACGATCACTGCCGGCGTTGCCGCCGCCGACGCGAAGAAGGCCAACACCGTCTTCGAGATCAAGGACAGCGACATCAAGGACGGCACCAAGATCGCCATCGGCACCTGGTCCCTGGTCCTCAAGGTGGGCACCAGCAGCTCCGTCAAGGAGGGCACTACGGCGGGCCAGACCAAGGACGGCGAGACCATCGTGACGCTGGATGACGGCGACGACCTGAATACCGCCCTGAGCAAGATCGGCGAGACCCTCACCAAGAATGGAAATACGTTCAACATGAAGTATCTGACTGCCAATGGCAGTGAGGCAACCGCCAAGTTCCAGATCGGCGTCAGCGACGGCAGCCAGGGCTTCCCCAAGGGCCTGACCATCCAGCGTGTGGGTGCGTATGACAAGACCGCGAGTAGGGGCAGCGCTGCGTTTGCTTTCGACAGCCTGGAGAAGCTGGCGGTCAACTTCAAGATGCAGGTGACCAACACCACCACCATCGAGGCGAAGGAGGCCCAGAAGGGCCTGACCCTCCAGATCGGCGACACCGCGGACAGCTTCAACCAGCTGAACGTGTCCATCGGCGATATGCACACCTCCTCCCTGGGGCTGGACAAGATCTCCATTGCCGACCAGGAGAGCGCCGCTGCTGCCATCGACGCCATCAAGGATGCCATCAACCAGGTGTCCGACGTCCGCGGTACTCTGGGCGCCACCCAGAACCGTCTGGACCACACCATCAACAACCTGTCCGTCATGACCGAGAACATCCAGGATGCCGAGTCCACCATCCGCGACACCGACGTGGCCGACGAGATGATGGCGTACACCAAGAACAACATCCTGATCCAGTCCGCTCAGGCCATGCTGGCTCAGGCCAACCAGGTGCCTCAGGGCGTGCTGCAGCTCCTGCAGTAAGCGTCCGAGCCGTCGTGAGCAGCGCGGATGGACCGGGGCGAGGGCGAGCGGAGGGCCGCGCAGCGGCCCGCAGACCAGCCCGAGTCGGAGGGAAGCCGCGCGTCGCGAACAGGCGAGGCGTGATAACGCCGCCTGACCAAGGCACACGCATATTCTACGCAAAAAATGGGGGCGGGCGGTGCCCGCCCCCGTTTTCCTGCCCATATGACGTTGGGGAGAGCCGCATCTCATGCGGCTGTCCCAAGCGCCACCAAGCACAGGAAGGGAGCAATACGCATGGAAGCGATAGAAATTGCCCGGAAACTGGCCGCACTGGGGCAGGCTGGGGACGCCTGCAAGGCCTACGGCCTGGCTGTCCAACAGGGGGCGGACCCCATGGGGCAGATGGAGGCGGCGGCTTATATTTTGCAGAACGGCGGAGATTACCGCATCTCCTATGGCTGTTTTGTGGGGCTGTATAACCAGGGGCTGTTCCGGGAGGATATCCTGCCGCTGATGGAGGCGGTGTTTTACCAGCCCAATATCAAGCAACTCAAGTCCCGTTATGAGCGCAACTGCAAGCTGCTGAGCCGGTATCCCTACCTGTTCCGGAAAGATTTCGTGCCGTTCGAAGAGCTGCCGGTGCAGTTTTTCCCCTATGACGACCACAACGGGTATGTCCCGTTTTACCGGACTGAGGAGCAGTTTGGTGAATTCGTGAATTTCGGAAACCAGGTCGTCAGCCGGAACTTTTTCAAGGATCTGGACAAGCCCATCCTGGCGGCGGACGTGTTTTCCCAGTACGAGCTGGAGTATCTCAACGACAACGTGCGCCCCAGCGAGTATATCGGCAGGGAGAACCACATCTATCTGCATTACACGGACTGGGGCGTGTTCTGCGCCTATTTGCAGTGCCTGAACCTGCGCAAACTGCTGGAGAGCAAGAAGCTTGTGTTTCTGATCGGGGACGAGATCGAACAGTATCCCATCGACTTCAAGGAGCGATTCGGGATCGACTACAGCCAATATCCGGTGAAGTCCATCAGCATCCGGGAGGTAAACCGGATGATCTGGCACACGCAGTTGTCCACCCACAACGGCGGCGACTTTTTCAATGAAATATTTGACGGGCATCCCAACCTGATCATCCTGGATTCGGTCATGTTCGACAATATGGAAAAGACGGTAGCCGATTTCCTTAATGTGCTGTCAAATGCGGCGACGGTGCAGCAGGCGATTGACTGCGCCAATTTCCTGAATCCCGACCGGGTGAGGGAGATGTATTACATGCGGGACCGCACAATGAAGGATTCCGCGGTGGCGTTGTTTCTGGCCAGGGACGATGTGGCGTGCAGTGTGGAGGCCGATTCCCGTATTGCTCCGGCCCTTTTCTTCCAGCCGCATTTCTCCAACATCGTCTACCAGCTCCGGGCGGGCAGCGGGAACCGGACGGTATTGGAATCAAAGAGCGCGGACACCATTCACCAGTCCCAGATATTCCGGCAATTCAAGTATATCAAGACCTTTACGCCCATGCGGCGCTTTACCACCAGCCACGGGGCCACGGTGAGGTATATGTATCAGGAGTCGGTGAAGAGGGACGGCCCGGAAGAGGATGGAAAAAACGCAATTGTCAGCGACGCGGTGATGGAGCGCGTTCTGAACCGGAGCTTCATGATCGACCCGGAGGACCGGCTGTATAAAGATAGCGTGCTGGTGCGGCTTGAGGACGGGAAGCTCAATCCCAATGCAACATTCAGGGCCCTTGCCGCGTTCTTGGACCTGCCATATACGGAGAGCATGACGGCTTGCAGCATACACGGAGAGCCGTCCCCCAGCGTAAGCCAGGAGGGATATGCCCCAGGAATGAGCCCCATTTCGATCTACCGAACCTATGACGAGTATGTCAACGACAGCGAACGGTACTTCATCGAGTATTTTCTGCGGGACGCTTACGAGTATTACGGCTATGGCTTCCAATACTACGACGGCGCAACCATGGATGAGCCGAAGGTGGCAGAACTGATTGCTGGATTCACCACGATAGATCATTACATGAAGGAGACGGCCTATAAGCTGTTTAAGGACATAAAGGTGTCCCAAGATGGGGAGCGCGTAGACCCGGAGATGGAGGAGCGCGTCCGGGAGCAGCTTGTGGAAGAGCGCATAAAGGGCTATTCCGCGAACCGGCTGGAGAGCGCCAAGATATTGCTGGAGGGCCTGCGGTTTGTGAACAAAAACGGCCAGCCGCTGCGGATGATGCCCAGGCTGGAGCTTGACCCGGCACTGTTGGAGCAGCCGCTGTACCACTGAGATGGACAGAGACGATGCGAGTCTGGAGGCGCTGAACGAGGCGCAGTACCTGCTGGAGCGGATGCTGGAGCTGGCGGAGCGCTCGGCAGGGGACGAGTGTAACGACGGCCAGCGAAGGGATATGCAAAAGGGATTTGAGCTGCTGCGCGGCCTGGTGGATCAGGCGATGGAACGATACCAAAGAGGGAGAACAACCGAATGAGCAAAAAGGGAACTGTTTATTTCTTCACCGGACTGGCCGGAGCGGGAAAGACCACGCTCGGCACCCTGTTTTACCGACGGATGAAGGAAAAAAAGAACGATGTGGTGTTGCTGGACGGAGATCAGCTGCGGCGGCTGTCCACTGTGGTCAGCGGCTATACCACCGAGGAACGCAGGAGCGGCGCGTATTTCAATTTTGAATTGGCCGAGCTGCTGACGGATCAGAGTGTTGACGTGGTGCTGTGCAGCATTTCTATGTATGACGACGTGCGGGCCTGGGCCAGGGAGCATATCGAGAACTATAAGGAAATCTACATCAAGGTGAAATGGGAGACGCTGTACAAGCGGGATCAGAAAGGGCTGTACAGCTCCGGGACGAAGAACGTGGTAGGCGTGGACCTGCTGTGTGAGGAACCGAAGACGCCGGATTTCGTCATTGAGAATGACGGTCTGGAAACGCCGCAGACCATTGTAGAACGGCTGGAGGCAGCCTTATTGAAATAAAAACGTGGAGAGGGAGGCGCCATATGGTTAATGATTTGCTGAGTATCGTGGTTCCGGTCTACAATGTGGCGCCATATTTGGAGCGTTCGATCCAAAGTATTTTGGGGCAGACCTATCGGAACCTTGAAATTATTCTGGTGGACGACGGCTCCACAGACGGCTCGGGGGAAATCTGTGAGAAATACGCCCGGATGGATCCCAGGGTTAAGCTGATTACCCAGGAAAACCGGGGGGCGTCCGCCGCCCGGCGGAACGGGATCCGGCTGGCATCCGGTACGTACATGGGCTTCATAGATCCGGACGACTACATTGACCCGGATTTTTATGAACAGCTCATGGCGTGCCGGGGGGAGTTTGATGTGGTGATCTCCCAGTGGCTTCGAGAGTCGGAGGATGGAACGCGGCGCTGCTATGACACGATCCGGCCCGGCGCTTATCAGACACCGGAGGACATGGAGTTTTTGCTCCGGCATCTGGTAAACGTGTCCCTTCCCGGCGGTCAGGTGAATATCCGGCCGGGAATTGCCGCCTACCTGTGGAACAAGCTGTTCAGGGCAAAACTGGTGAAGGAAGTGGTTGAGGAGATCAAGGTCGACCTCCCTGTTTCCAACGACCGGCCGATCGTCTACAATGCGATGCTGAAGTGCAAGTCGGCGCTCATCACGGAACTCTGCGGTTACCACTACTGGGTGCGCGGCGACTCCCTGGGGCATTCAGTAGACCGCAAATGCCGCTACTTGAAAAATATTTGCGATTTTTACGATGCGATGGAGTCCATGTGGGCAGACTGCCCCAGATCAGCCCTCCTGATGCCGCAATTACAGTTGAAATTATCTGAGGAAGTTACCCGGGCTCCTGTCAAAATGGGCTTCCCGAAAGAAGCGCAGTTGCAGCTTAGGACGCCGGTGTTTCCCTTTATCAACCTTCTGGATGGGAAAAAGATTGCGCTGTACGGTGCGGACCTGCTGGGAAGCGGCTACCGGCGGCAGATTTTGAAGTTTAACATCTGCCGGCTCGCCCTGTGGGTGGATGAGGACTGGGCGGAATACGCAAGAGCGGGGCTGGAGGTCAGCCCTGTGGAGGGGCTATTGGATGCGGAGTACGACTGCGTCGTTCTTGCTGTTTCCGACCAGGCTTCGGCAGACGGCATCCGGCGAAAGCTGATTGGGATGGGAATTGAGGACGAACGCATCCTCTGGAGAGCGCCCCTGGAGATATGAATTGGATGGGAGGATGAAGCGGATGGGACAATTTCAGCCTTCTAAAATTGCCGTGGCCGGAGCCGGATATGTGGGCTTGTCCGTCGGGGTGCTGCTGAGTCAACACCACTCGGTGTATCTTGTCGATGTGGTGCCTGAGAAAATCAGCCTCATTAACCAACAAAAATCCCCCATTCGGGACGACGAGATTGAGAGGTTCCTATCTGAAAAGGAATTGGACCTGACCGCCACGCTGAGCGCGGAAGCGGCATACTCCGGCGCGGATCTGGTGGTGGTGGCGGTCCCCACCAATTACGACAGCGAAACCAATTATTTCGACACCTCGGCGGTGGAGACGGTGGTGTTGCAGGCGCTTGCCTACAGCGCCGACGCCATCATTGTAATCAAATCTACCGTTCCGGTGGGATATACGCGGTCGCTTCGGGAAAAAACGGGATCAAAAAATATTCTGTTCAGTCCGGAGTTCCTGCGGGAGTCCAGGGCGCTGTACGACAACCTCTACCCCAGTCGGATTATCGTGGGCGCCGATCTGGAGGACGAGCGTCTGGTGGAAGCGGCCCAGGGGTTTGCCGCGCTGCTCCGGGAAGGCGCGGAAAAGGAGCACATCGACACGCTGATCATGGGCTTCACCGAGGCGGAAGCGGTAAAGCTGTTTGCCAATACCTACCTGGCCCTGCGGGTATCCTATTTCAACGAGCTGGACACCTACGCGGAGATGAAAGGATTAGACACCAGGGCCATCATTGACGGAGTATGCCTGGACCCGCGGATCGGGACGCACTACAACAACCCCAGCTTCGGCTATGGGGGTTACTGCCTGCCCAAGGACACCAAGCAGTTGCTGGCCAATTACTCGGACGTGCCGGAGAACCTGATCGGGGCCATTGTGGAGAGTAACCGGACACGGAAGGACTTCATCGCGGACCGGGTGCTGGCTAAGGCGGGGTACTATAGCTACCGGAGCCACGGGGAGTACTCCCAGGAGGCGGAACGTCCCTGTACCGTGGGCGTCTACCGGCTGACGATGAAGTCCAACTCGGACAACTTCCGGCAGAGCAGCATCCAGGGGGTCATGAAGCGGATCAAAGCGAAGGGCGCCACGGTGATCGTCTATGAGCCGACGCTGAAGGACGGCGGGACGTTTTTTGGAAGCCGGATTGTAAACGATCTGGAGGAATTCAAGCGGCAGTGTGATGTAATCGTTGCCAACCGCTATGACGGCTGCCTGGCTGATGTCATAGGGAAGCTTTATTCCCGGGACATTTATGAAAGGGATTAAGCGGTGAAGAATGATAAAAATGCACCGGAGAAATAGATATTCACTCCATGATATAGAGGAAACGGCTTTGTGCAGGGGCAAAACGTACGGGCGAACGAGTGCATAATAAAATAATAAGGAGAAAGAAATTATGAAATCGTTCAAAGTGGATAACGCCATTATTATGGCGGCAGGAGAATCAAGACGTTGCCTGCCCC
>CAJTTS010000074.1 GCA_910579155.1 uncultured Oscillospiraceae bacterium
TCCCCGAGTTCGGCGTGCGCTTCCCCGACGCCTCCCACCTGTACACCCCCCGGCTCCAGGAGATCGCCCGTCAGGCGGCGGCGGAGCTGTCCATCCCCCTGCGGGAGGGCGTGTACTTCTACTGCTATGGCCCCCAGTACGAGACTCCCGCGGAAATCCGCGCGGCCCGGGTTCTGGGCGGCGACGCGGTGGGCATGTCCACCGCCCCCGAGGTCATCGTGGCGGGCCACTGCGGCATGGAGGTGCTGGGCTTCACCCTGCTGAGCAACATGGCGGCGGGCATTCTGGACCAGCCTCTGAGCGAAAAAGAGGTACTGGACGCCGCCGAGGCGGCCAAGGACAAATTCTCCCGGCTGGTGCTGGGCTGTCTGCAAAAGCTGTAAAGGGAGGGACGCTTCCATGACCACACTGTTTACCAACGTCACCGCCCTGCTGATGGACGAGGGGTTTACCACCCTGCGCAACGGCTTCGTGGCGGTAAACGGAACCAATATCTCCTATGTGGGCACTGAGCGCCCCGCAGGGGACTTCGACCAGACCATCGACTGCAACCGCAAGGTGATGATGCCCGGCTTCGTCAACTGCCACACCCACGTGCCCATGACCTTGATGCGGGGCTACGGCGGAGGGCACGACCTGCAAAGCTGGCTGAACGACTTCATCTTCCCCGCCGAGGCCAAGTGGGACGACCGCTCTATGGCCGCCGCCACCGGGCTGGGGCTGGCGGAGATGATCGCCTGCGGCGTCACCTGCATCGCCGACATGTATATGCGCACCGGTGTCATCGCCCGGCAGGTGCTGGACGCGGGCATTTCCGCCAACCTGTCGGTGGGCGCGGTGTATTTTGGAAGCCCGGAGGAATTCTCGCCGGACAAGTGCGGGGACTGTGAGAACCACATCCGTCTGTACGAGGACTGGCACAACGCCGGAAACGGCCAGATTTTAGCCGACGCGTCCATCCACGCGGAGTATACCTCCTGCGCCCCGGTGTGGGAGTGGGTAGCGGACTACGCCCTGGAGCACGGCCTGGGGATGCACGTCCACGTCTCCGAGACGAAAAAGGAGCACGAGGCGTGTGTGGCGAAATACGGCCTCACCCCCATCCAGCTCTTGAACCAATACGGCGTGTGGGACACCCGGGCCATCGCCGCCCACTGCGTGTACACCACCCCCGAGGACTGGGCTGTCATGGCGGACAAGGGGATTTCCTGCGTCCACAACCCCTACTCCAATTTGAAGCTGGGCTCCGGCGTGGCCCCCGTCCCCGCCATGCTGAAAGCGGGGGTGAACGTGGCCCTGGGCACCGACGGCGTCAGCTCCCACAACAGCATCGACCTGTTTGACGACATGAAGCTGGCCGCCATCCTCCACAACGGGGTGAACTGCGACCCCATGGCCATGACCGCCCGCCAGGCGCTGGAGATGGCCACCGTCAGCGGGGCCAGGGCCCTGGGCCGGAATACCGGGCGCATTGAGGCGGGCCGGGTGGCCGACCTGATTCTGGTGGATTTCGACGCCCCCAACCTGATCCCCTGCCACGACGAGGCGGAAAATCTGGTGTTTTCCGCCCGGGGCTCCAACGTGGTGATGAATATGGCCAGGGGCAAGGTCATATACCAGAACGGGGAGTTTAAAACGCTGGACCTGGACCGCATCAAGGCGGAGGTCAAGCAGTACGCCCTGCCCCTGATTTTCAAGTGACGGGAAAGGTCTGAGGAAATGTCTGCATCCACCCCCAAAAAGAACTCTTTCTTCGGCGGCGCCGGTATTCTGACGGCGGGCATCATCATCGTCAAGCTCATCGGGGCGCTGTATAAAATCCCCCTGGGCAACATCCTCTCCGATGCGGCCTTCTCCGATTTCAACACCGCCTACAACATCTATTCCCTGCTCATCATCATCTCCACCGGCGGCCTGCCCGTGGCTTTGTCCAAGATGGTGTCGGAGGCCAATGCCCTGAACCGGGGGAACCAGGTAAAAAAGGTGTTCTCCCTGTCGCTGGCGGCTTTCTGCATCCTGGGCACCATCAGCTTCTGCGTCATGGCTTTCTTCCCCAACCAACTGGCGGATGCCATGAACGACAGTCAGGCTGCTTATAGCATCCTGGCCCTGGCCCCGGCGGTGTTCTTCATCTGCCCCATGTCGGCCATGCGGGGCTATTTCCAGGGCCACGCCCTGATGACCCCCACCGCCGTGTCCCAGATCATCGAGGCGCTGTGCAAGCTGGTGGTGGGCCTGGCGCTGGCCTCTACATTCCAGAAGATGCTGAATGACGAGGCCATGGCCGCCGCCGGAGCCATTCTGGGCGTGTCGGTGGGCTGTCTGCTGGGGGCGGTGTATATGTACTTCTGCTACCGCAAACACGCCCGCGCTCAGCCCAAAAGTAACGACGAGCCGGAGAACAGCGGCGCCATCCTGGCCACCCTGGCCAAGCTGGCTGTTCCCATCACGCTGAGCTCCTCCGTCATTGCTCTGACCAACATCCTGGATACCAAAATTCTGCTGGGCCAGCTCCAGGACGCCCTGGGTATGACCGAGGAACTGGCCCGGGAGACCAAGGGCGTGTACGACAAGGCCATGACGCTGTATAACCTGCCCGCCTCCTTTATGGTGCCGCTGACGGCCAGCGTCATCCCCCACGTGTCCGCCGCGCTGAAGGTGAAGCGCCGCCGCCAGGGGGCCCAGATCAGCGAGACCGCCCTGCGCACCACCGCGCTGCTGGCCATCCCCGCCGGGGTGGGCCTGTTCGTGCTGGGCGAGCCCATCATGCGCCTGCTGTACGCCTCCACCGACGTGGAGCTAGGCGGATGGATGCTGTCCGTGCTGGGCGCGGCCTCCATCGCGGTGTGCTTCATGTTGGTGTGCAACTCCATTTTGCAGGCGTACCAGATGGTCACCCTGCCCATGGTGACCACCGTCATCGGCAGCGGTCTCAAGCTGGGCGTGGCCTATGTGCTCATCGGCAACCCGGAGATTGGCATCCGGGGCGGGGCCATCAGCACGGTGGTGTGCTTCTGGCTTATCGCCCTGCTGGATCTGTTCATCGTTAAGCGCACCCTGCCCCGGTCGCTGAGCCTGGCCCGGGTGTTCGTCAAGCCTGTGGCGGCGGCGGCGGCCATGGGGGCGTCCGCCTGGGGGATAAACGGGCTGGTGACCAAGGCGCTGCTGGCGCTGAAAATCTTTGTAACTGAGACGGGGGAGCTCCTGCCGGACGGAACCGCCGCGATGGGCCTCAGCCGTATGGGCAACGCGCTGGCGGTGTTCGGGGCCATCGGCATTGCGGTCATTATCTACTTTGTCCTCATCCTGGTGACCAGGGCGATTTCCAAAGAGGACCTGGCTTTGATTCCCAAAGGGGATAAGATTGCCAGAATTTTGCGGGTGGAATGAACTTTCATTCAAAAAATTTTTGTAAAAAACTGTATAAGCAGTGAAAAGTGCTTGCAATTCGGGTGATACTATGGTAAATTGGTCGATGAAAAACTCATACAACTGTCAGGACCTGATGGAAATTGTCCGCGTCCTGCGCCATCCCGGGGGCTGTCCCTGGGATCAGGAGCAGACCCACCAATCCATCCGCCGCAATTTTCTGGAGGAGACCTACGAGGTGGCGGAGGCCATCGACCGGGAGGACCTGGACGGTCTCAAGGAGGAGCTGGGGGACGTACTCCTCCAGGTGTTTTTCCACACCTCCATTGAGGAGGACGCGGGACGGTTCACCCTGGACGACGTGGCGGATGGGGTGTGTAAAAAGCTGATCTACCGCCATCCCCATGTGTTTGGAGACGTGACGGTGGATTCCACCGACCAGGTGCTGTCCAACTGGGAGGAGCTCAAGAAGAAAGAGAAGCACCAGGACACCCAGGCCGACGCGGTGGACGCCGTGGCCCGCACGCTGCCCGCGCTGTGGCGGGCGGAGAAGATGAAGAAGAAGGCCGCTAAGGCGGGCTTCGACTGGCGGGATGTGTCTGGTGCGCTGGACAAGCTGTTCGAGGAAGCAGAGGAGTTGAAAGCCGCCGTCTTAAACGAGGAAGGGGATCCAGTGGAGGAGTTGGGTGACGTGCTCTTTGCCGCTGTCTGCGTGGGCCGGTTTCTGGAGGCCGACCCGGAGGTGGCGCTCCACGCCGCCTGTGACAAGTTCTCCGCCCGGTTCCGTCGGCTTGAGGCGCTGACGGCAGAACGGGGGCTCAAGCTGGACGAGCTGTCCGGCCAGGAGCAGATCGCCCTGTGGAGGGAAGTCCATTAGGACGACACTTACAGCGCCACGCCGCGCTTTAAGTATAATACGCGGCGATGATGCCGCAGGGGCGGAGCGCGGATTTCGCGCCATGCCTGACCACAAATTTTAGGAGGAAGAGAAATAATGAACAAAACCGAATTGATCGCCGCCGTGGCGGAGAAGACCGGGCTGTCCAAGAAGGACAGCGACGCCGCCGTGGCCGCCGTGGTGGACGCTATCACTGAGTCCCTGGTGAACGGGGAGAAGGTGCAGCTTGTGGGCTTCGGTTCCTTCGAGGTGAAGAACCGCTCCGCCCGCATGGGCCGCAACCCCCACACCAAGGAGCAGATTGAGATCCCCGCGTCCAAGGTGCCCGTGTTTAAGGCCGGCAAGGCCTTGAAGGACACCGTGGCGGGCTGATTCGGAAAACGACTCATGAGGCAGGGCGGAAGGGCCCTGCCTCATTTGGTTTGGGGGTGATACGATGCGACTGGACAAGTGGTTGAAGGTATCCCGGCTCATCAAGCGTCGCACGGTGGCCAATGAGGCCTGCGACGCCGGGCGGGTGGCCGCCAACGGCAGGCCGGTCAAGGCGTCCTACGACGTGAAGCCGGGGGACGTGCTGGAACTGAAATTCGGCGAGAAGGTCATCCGGGTGGAGGTGCTGTCCACCGCCGATATCGTGGGCAAGGCAGACGCGGAGGCCATGTACAAGCAGCTTTAAAAAGACGGCGGACGAATCGTCCGCCGTCTTTGTTATCGTCGTTTGAACCGGAAAGCTGCAAACAATCCGGTCAGCAGGACCAGGGAGGAGACGCCCAATAGGATGAGGGTTGTGGCTGTCTGACCGGCGCTGTCCACGGGCGTCTGCCCGCCCGGCCCGCCGCCGGGAAAGCCGTCGAAGTTCCCGGCCTCCACGCCCTCCGGGCGTTGGCCATCCCCGAAGGGCTGACGGCCGGACATGACCGGCTGACCGCCCTGGTTCGGGAGAGACGGGGGTTCCACGTCCTCGTCCGGGAGAGATGGGGGGGCCACGTCCTCGTCCGGGAGAGATGGGGGTTCCACGTCCTCGCCTGGGGTAAAATCAGACTGAGCGTCTTCGCCCGCACCGAAATCAGGTCTGCCGCCTCTGTCTTCGCCAAAGGCAGATTGGGCGTTTTCATCTCCGGTAAAGGAGCCGCGGCCATTCTGCCCGCCGCCAAAACCGCCGCGGCTATTGGCGGCCCCCATATCCGACAGGGTGAGGGCGGAGGCGTCCACCAGGGCGGAGCTGTCTGCGGACTGCCCCGTGCCGGTGGAGGGGATGGTTCCCGCCAACTGGCCGGACACGCTCTGGGTGCGCAGGGCGCAGAAGGTCCTCAGCGCCTCCACGCCTGCATCAAATTCCTCTGTGGCGCAGAACTTGGTGGGGTCCTGCTCCACATAGGGGGCGATGAGGGCGTATGCCTCGTCAATGATAACCGCAGGGTCAACTGTGTTTAAAAATTCCTCAAAGTATTCGTGATAAAGCCGGGTGTACTCCTCGCTGGAGAAGATCCAATCCGCCATGGGACGGTCCCCGCTTCCGGTGACGGACAGGGGGGAGTCGATGGGGTCGTTTACCGCGCTGGAAGTGCTATTGCCCTGGAAGGCGCCGAAGGCCAGGTTGTAGTCCCAGGGGAGCATGGACAGCCGTCCGTCTTTCTCATATAGGTAGTAATTGTGGACGATGGAGCCGGTATAGCTGTCGCCGTTGACCACGAAGTTGTGAACTATAAAATATCGTAGGACCTGGTCAATGTCCAACACATCCGACACGTCCCCGCCCTTGCTGAGGGTTTTCAGCGCCTGGATGAGCCGAGCCTGGTCCCCGTCGGTGATCTCGGTTTTGGCGCTGTCGAAGATGTTGACGTAGCTGTCCGGGTCATCGTCGATGTATTGGAGCTTCACGTCGGAGGAGCCTATGCCTCCGCCCCCGCCGAAGCCTTCGCTGTCCGGCTTGTAGAGCGCCCCACGATCCTGGCCGTAATTGCGCTGGAGGAAACCGTCCTCCAACCCTTCCACCGCCAGATACAGTCCCCAGTCCTGGCCGTTGACGGTGATGTACACGTAGCTGCACAGGGGGGCGTTGACCTCGAACTCCCCCATCAGGCGGTAGGTGAGGTAGTCCTTCATATAAGTGTTGTCCTGGATGACGTTGTTCAAGACCAGTTTGTCCAAGCCATAGTAGGTCTTGCCAGTGTTGTAGTGGTCAAACTCCAGCTTGAAACTGTACCGGTCGCCGCCCAGTTGGGACACAGCGGACAGGGAGCTGTTTCCCTTGGCCCGGAGGCCCACGTTTTTGTAGGCCTCGCCGTCGATGACTACGGCGCAGGGGGAATACTCCTCGTCCTCGCAGGTTTCGAGAAAGGCCTCCCAGTCGTCCATGACGATATCGACGGTATGTACTCTGGAGGTGTCGAACAGCCGGGATTCGTACCCCATCACCCGGGAGGCGGATTGCAGACCCAGGGCCTGCCCGTTCAGGAACAGCAGGGACAGCAGCAGGGAGAACAGCGCGCCCGTCAGACAGATGCGGTCGATGTATTTGTGCGCCGCCATAGCCTCACCCCATGTAGTCGCCGTTGTAGCTGACCAGCACGGCGCTGTCGATGCCGTCCATTTCGGCCAGGGTGTTGATGAAATCAGTGCCGCCGTCTTTCAGGCGGATCTCCAGGTTCAACTCCACCATGCCCCTCTGGGCGGTTTTGCTCTTGACCACGCAGCGCCGGAGCTGCCGGTCCAGGTAGGCGCGGGCGCGGTCCTCGCTGTGCTGTCCGTCGCACTGGAGCACCAGGATATAGGGGTTGTCGGCGGATTTCCTGTTGACGAACACCAGCAGAATCAGGCCGATGACCACGCTGCCGATGACGGCCAGGGGGATCATCCCTGCAGCCAGCACGATCCCCACGGCGATGGACCAGAATAAAAACGCGATGTCCAGCGGCTCCTTGATGGCGGTGCGGAAACGGACGATGGACAGCGCGCCCACCATGCCCAGGGAGAGCACAACGTTGCTGGTGACGGCCAGGATGACCATGGTGGTAATCATGGTCAGCGCCACCAGAGTGACGCCGAAGCTGGAGGAGTACATCACGCCGGAGAAGGTTTTTTTGTAGACGAGGAAGATAAACAGGCCGATGCCGAAGGCCAGAACGAGGGCAAGGGCCATGTCCAGCAGACTGACGCTGGCGACGTTCTCCAGGAAGCTGGATTTGAAAATATCTTGGAATGTCACGGGAATTCCTCCTAATTATTTTTGGTAACGCGTCAGCCGTAAATTCTACAGGCGGCGTATTTTGAAAAGGCGCAGGTGTGCCGCCCCTCCAACTGAACAATGTCCCGGATGACGCCGGGGAGAAAGGCGTCCCACTTCACCTCCAGGATGACGGGCGAGCCGGGGAGGGGGATGGTGGGACAGCCCGGGTTCAAAAAGTCCGAGCACCCTATCCCCGCGCGGATGTCATAATCCAAAGTCACCCGCACATTCCCCGCCGGGTAGACGAAGGGTTCCCGGACATAGTCCACAATGGCGCGGGGCCGCAGCCCCTGGGAGCGCGCCTTGCTGTACAGTTCTTGCACCAGGGGTCGCCCGCTGGCGGGCATCCAATCCAGCCTGCCGTCCACGATGGCCTGGGCCTCCGCAACGGCGAGCGGGGCCGTGGACTTGGTGCCCAGTCCATTTACCTTACGCTTTTTTTCTAAGTGGATCACGGACGGGTCGCCATTGTAGTACCGGATGCGGAACTTTTCTCTCCGGTCCACGCCGTCCAGCTTCTCCCGCAGGGCCTTGTCGGCCAGGTTGTCGAAGTACAGGCTCCGGATGAAATAACGCCCGTCCGCGGCGTGCCCATCCACCCGGCACACCGCCCCTAGCCGCGCCCGGAGGGCCATATGGTCGGAGGGGCTGATCTCGTGCTTCCACTCGTGACGGAAGCGGGGCATATGCTCACGTCCTTTCGCTGCGTTCAACCGATGATATAGTCAAACAATTTGAAAAATGGCAAAGCTGTTTTTCAAGCGGTTTGGTTATATCACGTTGCGCTGAACCCATGCTGAAAAACGGGAGGCAAAATGTAAAACTTTTTTGAACACGTCCGGGGAATTCTGGGTTGTACTTCCTGTTGCAATTCTACCTGTTTTGGTATATAATGAAAAAAAGCCGCAACCGTGCGGGCGGAGCCGTTTATCGAGGTGATAAACGACTCTTGCACTTGTCCTAATAAGCTCTCCTGAAAAAATTTGTGGAGGAGGACCTATAACCATGGGTACCAGTATCAAACGATCGGTCATGATCCGCGTCATCTGCGCTTTGGTCGCCGTGCTGCTGTTCAGCGGCGTGACCACAGCCAACATCTTGCGCATCGAGGGCGCCCAAAAGAACAATGTCAAAGCCATCGCCATGCTGAATCAGGTGCAGCAGGCGGAGGTGGCCCACTACAAGTGGTCCGCCAACCTGAGCAACGCCCTCTACTCCGGCATGGAATTCACCGGCAGCATGGACCATACCAGTTGCGTGCTGGGCAAATGGCTGTACAGCGACATGGACTTGCAGGATGACGAGGTGGAGCGGCTGCGCGCTCAGATCGAGCCGCTGCACAAGGAACTCCATGCCTCCGCCCAAACCGTCCTGGACATGTATGAGAACAGCCACGCCAGGGCCCAGCAGTATTATGTGGAGACCATCCAGGCCAACCTCACCACTCTAGTGGGGCTGCTGGACCAGGTGGTGGACCGGGGCGAGACCCTTACGGATACATACACCACCAGCATGAACAATACCATTGCCCTCATGCACGGCTCCACCATCGTGTGCCTTGTGCTCAACCTGGTGGCTCTGATCAGCCTCGTGACCTACGTGCTGAAATATGTCGTCAAGCCCCTGCTGCTTGTTACGGACAACGTCCAGCCCCTTCAGGAGGGCAGGCTGGCCCTTAATATCGAGTACACCTCCAAGAACGAGCTGGGCCAACTGGCCCGGACGCTGGAGGACTCCATGGGCCGGGTCCACGAATATGTGGACGACATCAACCGGATCATGGGCGAGCTGGCCCAGGGCAATTTCGACGTGACCACTTCCGTCCCCTACATCGGCGACTTCCGGTCCATTGAGGAGTCGCTGAACAGGTTCACCACCGCCCTGTCCCAGGCCATGGACAACATCAACCAGGCGGAGAACCGGGTGAGCAGCCATGCCGAGCAGCTCTCCAGCGGGGCCCAGGCCCTGGCCCAGGGGGCCACGGAGCAGGCCAGCGCGGTGCAGGAGTTGTACGCCACGGTAGACGATTTGTCCAAGAGCGCCGGGCGCAACGCCAAGGCTGCCTCCGACGCGCAGGACAACGCCCGGCTCACCAGCCAGCAGGTGTCCCTGAGCAGCGAACAGATGGAGGAGATGGTGTCCGCCATGGCGGATATCGCCGACGCGTCCGAGCAGATCGGTCGGATCATTGCCACCATCGAGGACATCGCCTTCCAGACCAACATCCTGGCCTTGAACGCGGCCGTAGAGGCCGCACGGGCGGGATCCGCCGGCAAGGGCTTCGCCGTGGTGGCCGACGAGGTGCGCAGCCTGGCCTCCAAGTCGGACGAGGCGGCCAAAGCCACCAAGGGCCTGATCGAGAACTCCGTCCAGGCCACCCACCGGGGCAGCCGGATCGTGGGCGAGGTGTCTGATTCGCTGAAGAAGGCGCTGGAACTGGTGATGCAGTCCAACACTGCCATCAGCGGCATCACCGACGCCATCGCCCAGGAGGCGGAGTCCCTGTCCCAGGTGTCCGAGGGCATCGGGCAGATATCCTCCGTGGTCCAGACCAACTCTGCCAGCAGCGAGGAGTCCGCCGCTGTGAGCACGGAGCTGTTCGATCAGGTCCACGTCCTGGAGGATCAGACCAAGCGTTTCCGGTTGAAGAATGTCCGGAGCCAGTACGCCGGAAGATAATGCGAAAAAAAGAGCGGCTTTGCCACGCAAAGCCGCTCTTTTTGCATGTTCCCCTTGACAGACCGCCCCGGCTCCGCTAAAATAGGAAATGTAAAGAGCGGCGGGAAGCCGCCCCAGGGTGCCGAAGCGCCCGTACCCCCGCACGGCCCCGACGCTTGATTGGTGTACCATGAAGGTACGCGCTTCCTCCGGGAGGAAGCGCGTACTTTTTGTATATCGGGTCCGGATCAGTTTTTAGGAGGTATTTCCCATGTCATCTGTCAAAAAAATGACCATTTGCGCCATCTGCGTGGCGCTGTGCGCCGTGCTGCCCCCGGTGTTTCACATGCTGGCCCTGGGCAGCGTTCTGTCCCCGATGCATATTCCCGTTCTGCTGTGCGGGCTGGTCTGCGGCTGGCCCTACGGCCTGTTTTGCGGCGTGGCCGGGCCGCTGGTGGCCCATCTGGTTAACGGCCAACCCGGCGCCGCCATGCTGGTGTCCATGATCCCCGAGCTGATGGCGTATGGCCTGGCCTGCGGCCTGCTGATGAAGCAGATCCGCACCGGGAACTCCTACGCTGATATCTACTGTTCCCTGGCGCCCGCCATGCTGCTGGGCCGGGTGGTGGGCGGCGTGGCCCGCACCCTGTTTCTGATGGGCGACGGTGAGTCCTACACCTTGGCCATGTGGGCGGGGGCCTATCTGGTCCAGGCTATCCCGGGAATCATTTTGCACCTGGTCCTGGTGCCCGCCCTGGTGCTGGCGCTGACAAAGGCCAGGCTGGTGCCTGCCCGCTATACCCGGCAGGCGATGGAGGAGGGGGCGGCGTAAGGTTCGCCCCACAGAAAACTGGAGGGAACGCCATGGATGAAACGCTGCGGGAGACGCTGACGGCCCATGCCGGAAGATATCCGGCCATGGAGCCCCGGGACGCGGTGAAGCTGATCTACCAAAATGAATTTGGCGGCGGCCACCTTATCGCCGACCCGGCCGGGAGCTTGGCCCGCCTCCGGGCGGAGTATGCCGACGCGCCTCGCGACCCCGGCGCGCCTCTGGCGGAGGACATCGGGAACGGCATGGTGCGCGTCCATTTGGGCGGGCTGGACCGCTTGGAGTACCCGTTGGAGGCGCTGAACCGGGACTTTGCGCGCTCGGCAGCGCTCCACCGGGGCGGTATGGACGGGTTTCTGAAAAAGCTGGATATTCTGCGGACGGTGACGGGGGAGGGGGTCTTCGGCTTCTCCCTCCGGGAGCTGGAGGAGTATCTGCGGTCCTACGTTGCGGACCGGTGCCCCGCCGTCTCTCACAGCGGGGCATACCGGGCGGCCTACCGCCCCGCCTACCGGGTGGTGCTGCGCTCCGTCTGCCTGCCTCTGCTGGTGGAGGAGGTCAAGGCCCTCAGCCAAAAACAGGACCGGGTCATCATCGCCCTGGACGGGCGTTGCGCCTCGGGCAAGACCACCCTGTCGGCGCGGTTGAGCAAGCGGTACGGCTGGAGTGTGATCCACATGGACCACTTCTTCCTCCGCCCCGAGCAGCGCAGTCCCGAGCGGTATGCCCAGCCCGGCGGCAACGTGGACCGCGAGCGCTTTCTGGAGGAAGCGCTGCTCCCCCTGCGAGCGGGGGAGAGGCCGGTATACCGGCCCTTTGACTGCCACACCCAATCCCTGCTAGCCCCTGTCCCCTTTGACCCAGGCCCGGTGGTGCTGGTGGAGGGCAGCTACGCCTGCCACCCGGCGCTGCAGGAGCAATACGACCTGCGGGCCTTCCTCACCGTAGACCCGGCGGTGCAGATGGAGCGCATTACCGCCCGGGAAGGGGAGGACTACGCCCAAGTGTTCCGGGAGAAGTGGATTCCCCTGGAGGAACGGTATTTCTCCGCCTGTGAGGTGGAGCGCCGGTGCGATTACCGGCTGGAAGGATGAAGAGGGCCCGTCTGCCTGACAGACGGGCCTTTTTTACAGGGTGCGGAGGATGTCCGCCACATTGGCGCAGTGGTTGGGGAAGCGTTCCTTCAACTCCGGGGCGGCGTTCTCCATGATCCAGGGCCGGCCGGCGATGGACAGCATGGATACGTCGTTGAAGTTGTCTCCGAAGGCCATCACCTGGTCCAGCCCCACGCCCAGGGCGGCGCACAGCTTGGTCAGGCCTGTCCCCTTATCCGCCAGGGTGAAGTCCAGCCATTCCTCGCCCGCCACGGCGGCGTGGAATACCCCGGCCCACCGGGTCAGCGCGCGCTCCGCCTCCCGAGTGCCCTGGGGACAGAAAGCGGACACCTTCACGATGTCCTCGGGCACCTCCTCCAGGCGGGACAGGAGGACGACGTTGTTGCCCTTTCCCTCCATCACCGGGAGGATTTCCCCGCCCTTGGGGCACAGGTAACTGGTGTTCGTCCCGGATATGAGCACCTCAAAGGCGGGATGGGCGTGGATATCCCGGCACAGGGCCAGGGCCTGCTCCCGTTCCATTACCGTCTTGCCCAGCACCGGGCCGGGAGAGCCGGGGCCGAACACCACCGCCCCGTTCTCGCACAAAAAGGGGACCTGGTCCGCCACCGGGACGAACAGGCGGCGCAAGCTGGTGTATTGCCGCCCGCTGGCGGGACAGAACAGGATACCCTTGCGCTCCAGGCGGTGGATTTCCTCAAATAGTTCAGACGGTATGTCCGTCTCCCCGTAGGGGAGCAGGGTGCCGTCGATGTCGCTGGCGATGAGCCGGATCATGCTGCCTCTCTCCTTATCGTTGCTTCCGATATTTTAACAGCGTGGGGAACCCTTGTAAAGCCCTAAATGTCCGGTCCCTTTTGCCTTTTACGTTGCCGGTTTATGGCTTCGACGATTGCATAACGCCGTTGCAATAGATATTTGTGGTCATCCCTTTTAATCAGCCAGAGAAAAAGTCCGGATTATGGGATATACCGGAGAGTATAATCAGGCCATGTACCAAAAATGGAGGGAAAGGGTCATGGCAAAGAGCAAGTGGTATCCTCTGAACGCTGAATATAGCGGATATCAACGCCCTCCTCCGGCAAGAGCGTGGCAAACGAATGACGGAACATATGCGGCGTGATATGCGTTTCCACTCCGGCCAGTTTACTGTACTTGTTAACAATGCTCCGAACCGATGGGTCGGAAAGTGGCCCGCACCCCTGTGGCAAAAAGCAGTTCCAGCACTGCGATGTCCCGCACGACGGTGTTGCGATGCTCCTTGGTCTTTGTGTTCCTTTTAGCCTGATAAGCGCTTTCCAAAATAGACTCAATTGCAGACAGCGGGAGTGTCCTTGGCAGAATGAGCGGCGGATTCCGTTTCAGCCGAAGTCGAGAGAACGGATTTTCGTTCACCAGCCCTTCGTACTTAGGCAGGGCGCAGCCGTCCGTGGGGTTGGCTGCGATCAGCTTTTGGTCGATAGAAAAACCATAGCGGAGGAAATCACTTGGTTGATGTTCCGTGCCGCTTTGGCACTCAGCCCCTTGGGCTTGTTCTTGGACTTGCCCCACTCCACTCTGCCGCCGCTCAACAGCTTTTTGTAGAGCTTCGCCAGAGGATCCCGCTCTGATTACGGCGTAGTAAATCCTTCCGATTTTTCACCGAGATGCCTTTTATTTGTTGTGATGCGTCTTGTTGATATATTTCCTCCCCAAACTATGGAGGGGGCTTCTCCGCCAAACGGCGGACAGCAATGCCTCGGGAGAATTATTTCCCCCCTTATGCACCCATTCCATATCCCTTAAGGCAAACGGTTCTTATGCCCCCATTCGCACATTGCGTCCAGGATGGGAACCAAAGACTTGCCCCGCTCCGTCAGGCTGTACTCCACCTTGGGCGGGATTTGCGGATATTCCTCCCGGTGCACCAGTTGGTCCGCCTCCAGTTCTTTCAGCGTCACACTCAGGGTCTTGTACGAGATTTCCCCGATGTACTTTTTCATCTCGTTAAAACGCACCACACCAAATTCCATCAGCGTGTAGAGAATCGTCATCTTGTACTTTCCGTTGATGAGGGACAGGGTATAACTGAATCCCGTAGTGCCAAGGCACTCGTTGGCGATACACCGCTCGCTCATATGTACGCTTCCCTTCGGGTAAGTATCGCACTTTGATGTGCGTACTTGCCATTTATTCAATTTATGCTAATATGATAATGCAAGCCGTTGACAACGTCAAGACGGCTGGAAAAATTTGATTGGGAGAGTATCTATCATGGGTAAGAAAATCGTAGCGATCACCGGAAGCCCCCGCAACGGCGGCAACAGCTTTGCCATGACGGACGCGTTCATCCAGGCTGCGGAGAGCAAGGGCCACACTGTCACCCGCTTCGATGCGGCCATGATGAAGATCGGCGGCTGCCGCGCCTGCGAAACCTGCTACAAGACCGGAAAAGCCTGTTCCTTTGACGACGACTTCAACACCATCGCCCCAGCCATTCTGGAGGCGGACGCTGTGGTGTTCACCATGCCGGTCTACTGGTACTCCATCCCTGCCCAGATCAAAGGCGTGATCGACCGCCTGTTCTCCTTCGTGGTGGGCGGCAAGGACATCGCCGGGAAGGAGTGCGCCGTCATTGCCTGCTGCGAGGAAGAGGACATGACCGTCTTGGACGGCGTGCGGCTCCCCATTGAGCGCTCCGCCGCACTTATGAAGTGGAAGATGGTGGGCGAGGTACTGGTCCCCGGCGTGCTGAACGTGGGCGACATCGAAAAGACGGACGGCTGCGCCCAGGCGGCGGCCCTGGCGGACAAATTCTGAGAGGCGCGGCATGGCAAAGAAGATCGTCATTTTAAACGGCAGCCCCCGGAAAAGCGGCAATACATCCGCTTTGGTCAAAGCTTTCACTGAGGGGGCCAAGAGCGCTGGTAATACTGTCACCGAGTTTTTCCTGGACGGCATGGTCATCCATGGCTGCAAGGGCTGCTTCGGTGGGCACAGCGCCAGGGAGCGCCCCTGCGTCCAGCACGACGGCATGGATCAGGTCTATCCCGCGGTGAAGGACAGCGATGTGGTGGTGCTGGCCAGCCCGCTGTACTACTGGACCATGAGCGGCCAGCTCCGCACGGCCCTTGACCGCCTGTTTGCATTGGAGGAGGGGGATGGCAACCTCCTGCGGGGCAATGACAGGGCAGGCGTTCTTCTGATGGCGGCGGAGGGGAACGGCTTTGACGACGCCGTCCCCTATTTCGACCACCTGATGGAGCACCTGCGGTGGAAAAACCTCGGCAAAGTGCTGTGCGGCGGCGTGATGGACGTGGGCGACGCCCAAGGTCGGAAAGAACTGGATGATGCCCGTGCGTTGGGCAGGTCAATTTGAATCCGGAAGGAAATCATCGTGGGGCGCGGTGAGTAAATTGGTGGCTGTGCAGTTCGATGCACCTAAGCTCTGACCCAGATTCCGGCCCAGCATGGGAAAAGAGCGGGTGGAGGCAGTGGAGGGAGCCATGCCGGAAAGCATCCCGCCTTGGTGCAAACACGTCCCGAAAGCGCAAAAAGCCGCCGCCCAGCTTCTCCACGCTGGCCCGCTTGTGGTCGTTGAGGGCGTGGCCGCACTTGTACAGCGTGACCGACGGGGTGGCGTACTCCAGCAGCCGGGAGAGGGTTACCACGTTCATCTCCTGCTCCAGCGCCCTGGTTGCGAAGATGTGGCGCAGCGAATGAAAATTGGCGTCCGGGATGCCGGCCTGCCGGACACAGCGCTTGAACAGGCTCTAAGAAAACGCCGAACAAATTTTGTCGTTCAGACGGTAAGGCTCGCCCTTGATGTTGATGACGGTGCAGTGATGCAGGACGCGGTCCAAAATTGCGGACGCGATGGTGACGTCGGCAAAGACCTCGTTCCGCCGGGAGAAGGTCTTGTTGGAGGCAAAGACGGTAGACGTCTTCTCATATCTCCTTGCAATAAGCTGGAAGAACAAATTTGCGCCCTGGATGTCCATGGGGAGGTAGCCGATCTCGTCAATGATGAGCATCTTGTACTTGGCCAAGACCCTGAGCTTGTCCGGCAAACGGTTCTCGAAATGGGCTTTCTTAAGCTGCTCGATGAGCTGGTGGCAGTTGATGTAGTAGATAGAAAAGCGGTGCCGGGCGGCCACAAGGCCCAGGGCGGAGGCCAGGTGGGTCTTGTCTGCACCAGGCGGCCCGAGGAATACCACGTTCTCCCCATTCTCCAGGAAGCGCATGGTGGCCAGTTCGTCGATCTGGCGCTTGTCTGAGGCAGTCTTTTTGTACCCGCCTCAAATTGATCTTGTCGATGATGTACTCACGGGAGAGAGGGCTCAGGCCCTCTTTTTTCAACCGCT
>CAJTTS010000075.1 GCA_910579155.1 uncultured Oscillospiraceae bacterium
CCAGTAGTCACTTGGAAACTCTTTGATAGCGGCCCTGATACAGCTTTTTTATCAGACCATCCTTGCAGAATGTCTTGATATTCCTATCAGAAAAGCCCTGCGCGTGGAGTTCGGCAGTTGTCCACCTGTCCCCGGTCAAATCCGCAAAGCGTTTCGCGGTTCGGCGGGCGGCTTTCTCTGCGTTGTGGGCGGCGTTGTAGGCCCCCATATTATCGTGAATCGTGATATTCTCCTTTAGGGCTGTGTCGCGCTCAAAGTCGATTGTAAAGCGATAGTTGTCGCTCCCCATGTCCCCGGCAAAGGGGAACGGCGCGGCTCCATCCCTCAGATATTGATAGGCCCATTTGACGATTGCCCGCCGCACATCGCCGGGAACAGTCAGATAAAGGCCGTTCTGATAGTAGAGCAGACGCATGACGGTTTGAATGACTTCCAGCGCGGCGGCGGTTCCGGCCTCTCTCCGGCGCGTCAGATATTGCAGGATTGGGACGGCCCACAATTCCCACGTCATGGGGCACCCCGTGTAAACGGCCCTTGCGGCGTCCAGTACGGCCTTGTAGCACCATAGGCCCTTGACATTCCCCGGCACACCGATGTTTTGACCAAACGTCACCATTTTTTCGTGGCCTTGGGGCCAGTGCATACGGGCAAGCCATAGCTGCGCGGCCCCTGTGTCAGATTGGGCGGCGAACGCCTCCAAATCAGCCTTGTCCTGTTCGTCTACATGGACGAGCGGGAAACTTTGGGCCAGAATGTGATATTGCAGTTTGGCCCGCTGGCTCCCGCCCAGCCTGTAAATATCGTCCGTGGCAAAGGCCACCTTGTAGGGATATTTGCGGTAATCCTACCGAAACGCCATTTGATAAAAGTCCTCCCTCTTGTATTGCTTGCCGCCGTACAGAATGAAGTTATTTTTCCGCCCCGGCCTCTCGCTGGCCTCACTGTCCCCAAAGACGTTTGCCGTGACAACGGTTTTCGTTGTGGGAACGATCAGCCATGTAATCGGCTCCCCGCGAAAAAATGATTGTTCGGTGGTGGTAGGTTCGGCGGCTCCCCGCCCCGCTCTTTCGAGCGGGAGCGGGAGACCAGCCGCAAAATCCTTTTTCTCATTTTCAATCACATTGTCACCACCTCCATTTTTGAAGTGCAGATTTCAGATTAAAATGCGCTTGGGAGATTTTCGTGGAGTATCGCGTCCCAGCGGCGATTATTGAGATGGGTGTCTGGCCCGCGCTCCATGATGTTCTCCCATGTCACAGAACAGCCCTGCGGGTTGAAACTCTGTCCCGGTTCGCTCCACAAGCGGAACACGCCGCCGCCCAAATCGTCACCAAAGACGTGCCAGATGTTAAGGCCGATACTGAACCACTCCCCGCGTGTGCAGTCAGAGGAAATTGTTTTGAGGTCGTCAAAAATTTCCCGCTGTGCGTCATTCATGCGCGGCAATAATTCCAGTTCGTCCTTTTCGTCCAGCACAACGGCCCCGCTGTCTGCGGCTCTGCGGCGCGTCCCATGCTGTCCGGCCTCCATCGGACGCTTGAAGGTGAAGTTATCCTGCAACAGTTCAAAAAGGCCCTGTGTTCTGTCGGTCAGGCCAGCAGTATTGTCCCATTCCTCCCACTCATAGATGAAGTGTCGCGCGTCACAGAACAGGTCAACCTTGTTTGCGCCGTCCAGCGTCACGGCCCCCGTGTGGCAGATGTAGCTTGAAGCGTTGCCGCTTGCCAACAGATTGATACTGTCGAAAAGCGGTGTGGCAACGTCCTTGTCAATGCCATAGTACATATGCCAGCCTCCGCCCTGCGAACGTGTCACCTTGTCCGCAAGGCTTTTCGCACTCTGGAAAAAGCCGCTGTTTTCATCGAAACGGTCAAAGTCAATCACAAAAATGTGAAGATTGCCGCACATAGCGTTGTCAAGGTACAGGCTGACGCGCAGACTTCCGTTGTCCCCGTTTGCCCTCTTGCCGTTCAGATAGGTGTTGAGCGTCCGGCAAGCCTGTTTGTAGGACAATTCATAGGAGCGGCTCAAACTCCCTTCCTTGCCGCCCCACAGCTTCATAGGGCAACCGTCCCTGTCGATGAACACAGGCACTTTGACGGGTGCGCCGTTCTCGTTTTTGGACTTGGCCCCCAGCGTGAAGCAGTTGTTGTATTGGGTGTTGCTTGCGATTAAGTTTGTCATATTGACAACTCCTTTTTATAATTATTGGAAGTGTTTCAAGAGGGGTGTGCCTCTCTCTCACTTTCTGTATATATTATACCATAAAAATTTTTTTGAAGCAAAGGAACGCAATAACGAGAAAATTCATTGATAATCTGAATAATTTGAACGAATTTCGCGGCAGACACCAAACTGTGAAAATACACAGTCAAGAAAAATCGCTCACCTGTATTTTTCGGTGAATCGAGCGGGTACACCTAAACGACAAGCCCCCCGACAGCCACAAGGCCACCGGGGGGAGTGTTGCAGGATTTTTCATTTCTGATTTGCGATACTGGCTTTTTTCGGGGATTTTCCCGACCGCTGATAAATCACGGCGGACGCGGCCGAAAACGGCGGACGCGGCGGAGGTTATACAGTCGAGCGGGCGGCGGTAGTATTTTCCTCATAGTAAAAAGCAAGCGCGGCTTTCAGTAACCGCGCTTGCTATTTTTGTTCAAAATATCTTGAAAAGTCATGTATCACGTTAGATATTAGTGATAACTCTTTTACTTCATACTCGTTTAACGCTTTCATAATCCGCGCAATTTCTAAATCGCGTTCCGTGGCGGGAGAATTGCCGCTAATGCTTTTCTTTTCGGCGGAGGCCCCCAGCAGATAATCAATAGATACGTTAAGGGTAACACCTAAATTGAAAAGTGTATTCAATGCGGGGGCCTTGCGTCCTGCCTCAATCTCCCAAAGGTAGTTTCTGGATATTCCTATCTGTTCCGATAGCGTTTCCAGTGTCAAATTGAGCCGTTTTCGCTCTGCCTTGATTTTGCTACCCATTAACGATAAATCCATCGCATTACCTCTCAACTGTCTTATTGATAGATTTTACAACATACAGCCAGAAATTAAACCAGCTAATCGCCAGAAAACAGAAAAAATATATTGCAATTAGCCAGAATACAGGGTATAATATCCTTACTATGCAGTTGGAGGTAAGTCCACAGCAGAGACACAGAAGTAGAAACACATCAATTCAACTAACCCGCTAACGAGGGAGAAAGAAAGGAAAATTATTATGAATGAAAAAGTAATCATCAAAAGCAAGTTAAAGAATATCCTGCCACCCGTTATTACCATTGGGGCTATCGGTCCGGTTATACTTCTGCTGGGCGCGTGCTTTTCACTATTTGTAATTGGAAGTGGTTCTTTTGGAGACAGATTGAGTTATACATTCGGCGGAGGCGATGGAGCGATGATGGTTTATCCGCCAATCGCCATATTAACAATCATTATTGGAATCTTCCTTTATCATCGTTGGTCGAAAATGGAAATGACAGTCACCGACAAAAGAGTTTATGGATATGATATGAGCGGAAAGCGCGTTGATTTGCCATTGGATTCTATTTCTGCTGTATCAGGTTACAAGAAAGATTCTGTTGCTGTGACAACGGCATCCGGGGCTATCAAATTTGGTTATTTAGCTAATGCTGATGAAATCCTCAATGCTGTAAGCAAGTTACTGATAAGCCGTCAAGAAAATCACGGCACAGCACATCAGGAAATTCCACAAAGTTCCGCTGATGAACTGAAGAAGTATAAAGACTTGTTAGACAGTGGCGTTATCACGCAGAAAGAGTTTGACACTAAGAAAAAACAGTTGTTGGACCTGTGATTTCTAAAACACAGAGGGACGGTACATCAACGTTCCGCCCCTCCGTAGCCAGCTAAGACAAATTGAAAGGATGATAACCATGAAAAAAACGGTACTAATTATTATGGCAATTATTGTCATGCTCTCTTTAAGCGCTTGTCAAAAAGAACTGACATTCAATGACATAAGCTACCTAAAAACTTCGGATAATGAATACACAATTAACTCAATTGATGGTACAACATTTATTCTTCACGGTGGCAGAAAAAGCCAGAATGTTCCTGGCGCTGGAGAAGTGTTCTATTCTTCGGAAAAAACTACATATAGCTACACGTTGGAAGGTAATGATGTTATAGTCGTCGATGATAAGCAGTATACTTATGAAATTGATTCAGAAAATGAATCAATAACATTTTCTCCTTCATTTTTAGGGATTGCAAAAAAATTTGATTGCAAATTGGAATAAAGGTTGATTTGGCTTCAATTACTCAAGATTTGCAAAACAAGGGACTGCTATAATTTAATAAGGCATTTAAGTTAAGAGGGGCGGCACATCGGCGTGCCGCCCCCCTCAATTATAAAATTGATGTGCATTTTTCAAAGACGTTTGCCCCTTGCGGTCAGTCAACTGGCAAGATCAATCACGCGATTGTCCGGGGTTTCGCTTTCGGCGGTCTTGTCCTTATCCTCAAAGAACTTTTTGTAATCGTCATAGTTGGGGAACTTTTCAAGGAACCACGCCAGAACAGCGCGATAGGGGTTTTCCTGTGCCTTGGCGGAATCCTTTTCTCTTTCAAATTCCTCCAAAAGCTGGGGAGCGTTCACAGAGATATACCGCCCCATATTAACATAGGTCAGGTTGCGGTAGGTGCGCTTGTTGGTGTTCCGCTTGATGGTCTTAGTCTCCATCTTAGCGCCGGGGAAGTCCTCGCGGTAGGCTTTCCACATTTTGTATTCGTCAGTGCCAAAAATGCGGGCCTGTCTCTGGAAAGCCTTGGTGACACGGGCGGTAGTCTCGTCAATGGTAATGATAGCGTTTCTTTTCATGGTAAAAATCTCCTTTTCATTTTTGATTTAATTTTTTCAAGAGGTCTGTGCCTCTCGCTCTTACTGGATTTAGTATAACATGGGGCAAAGAAAAACCTGTACTTTAACAAGGACATGTGCTATAATAGAGAAAAGAAAAAAGCAGACCAATAAAAAGTCTGCAAAATCCAGAGAGAAACGGCAATTTTAGCGGCGCGGCTTGAATATTTTTGGTTCGGCGGCTCTAAAACTTGTAAAAAGTTGTTACGTCTTGCCTCAAACTTCTTTTTTTCGCCGCATAGTTGAATAAACTTTTTGAAAAGTCGTCTGTTTTCTCTAATTTCTTTGTAATTAAGCGAAAAACCGCTTAATATGAGTGCAATTTATTCGAGTTGCACATGTGAAAGCTGAAAAAGTGAATATCGGGCGGGAGTTGCACACTGACTTGCACATCGGCACAAAAAAGAGGGGAACGAGTTTCCCCGTTCCCCTTGAAAATCTTTGATTTTCTTACACTTACTTTGTGAACTCCTTGACCAGCTCGGCCACCTTGTCCACGCAGCCGCCGCAGTGAGTACCCGCGCCGGTGGCTTCCTGGACGGCCTCCAGGGTGGTATTTCCGGCCTCCACAGCAGCTTTGATGTCGCCCACGGTGACGCTGCCGCAGAAGCATACGGTTTCGTTCAGATCCATCAGACGGTCCTCCTGAATTACTTGAAGTACCGCTCCAGCAGGCCCTTCAGAGCCTTGCCGTGGCGGGCCTCGTCGCGAGCCATCTCGTGGACGGTGTCATGGATGGCATCCAGGTTGTTCTTCTTGGCGCACACGGCCAGGTCGAACTTGCCCTTGGTGGCGCCGAACTCGCAGTCCACGCGCCAGGCCAGGTTCTTCTTGGTGTCGGCGGTCATGTTGGGCTCCAGGTCCTCGCCCAGCAGCTCGGCGAACTTGGCGGCGTGCTCGGCCTCCTCGTAGGCGGCCTTTTCCCAGTACAGGCCAATCTCGGGATAACCCTGGCGGTGGGCAATGCGGGCCATGCACAGGTACATGCCCACCTCGGCGCACTCGCCGTTGAAGTTGGCCATGAGCTGCTCGAAGATGTACTTCTTGTCCTCGTCGCTGACGTCGGGGTTGTTCTTCACGGTCTTGGCATAGATGCCGAACTCGTGTTCAGCGGCCAGCTTCATCTCGCCGGTCTGCTCCACGAACTTGGAGCCGGGGACATGGCAGGCGGGGCACTCGGCGGGGGGGTTCTCGCCTTCGTAAACGTAACCGCAGACAGGGCAGATCCATTTTTTCATAATAATGTTCCTCCAATGTTAAATTTGGGCGTCGGCCTGGTGGCTCAAGCAGGTGCGGCACACACCGCGAACGATGAATTCGCAGGCCTCCGCCCGGAAACCATATTGCACGCTTGCGGCGTCCAGCCAGTCCTGCCCGGGGGACTGCTGGGGCAGGTCTATAATGGCGCCGCAGCGATTGCAAATAAAGTGGGAATGGGGTTCCATCACCCCGTCGTAGCGCTCCTGACCGTTCACCGTTCCCACCCGCCGGATCAGGTTTCGCTGGCAGAGGTGGTTCAGGTTGCGGTACACGGTGCCCAGGCTCAGGTTCGGGTATTCGGCCCGGAGCTGGTGGTAAACCCAGTCTGCGGGGGGGTGGCAGTCGGTCTGCCGCAGAAGGGCGAGCATCGCGTCCCGTTTTTTACTCTGGCGGACGTTGTTCATGAGCGCTCCTTTAGCAATTAAGCATCAACAAATAATAGGAATTATTACTGATAGATAAGATAACACATCCCGCCCCGGTTGTAAAGGGGTTTTTTCAAAAAAACCGGGGAAATTTTTGGCCGGTTTGCGGGAACCAGCGGGATGTGGTATCATATTAAAAGGAATCTTTTATTTCGCGTGCGGCGGGAAAGGGGCGGGACAATGCTGAACAAGCTGCGCTGGAAATTTACCGCCATCCTCACGGTGCTGCTGGGGCTGGCGTTGGGGGCGGCGCTGCTGGTGCAGACCGCCTCCAACATCGGGCAGTACCGGGAGGAGACGGAACGGGTGCTGACGGCGGCGCTAGACCGGACCCAGTCGGCGCTGGACCCTCTGCGCCGCCCGGCGGAGGGCTTCGCCCAGGACCGGGAGCTGTACACCACCATCCCGGCCTTTTGCGCCGTGGCGGATTGGGAGGGGCGGGTGCTGCTGGCCCTGTCCTTCAACGCCTCGGTGGATGAGGCGGACGTGACCCGGGCGGTGGCGGAGGCGCTGGCCGCCGGGACGGACGGCGGGCGTTTGAAGGGGCAGAACCTCCGCTTCCGGACGGAGCGCCGGGGGACGTGGCTGGCCATCGCCTTCGCCGACCTGGGCTGGGAGCGGGACAACCAGCGGCGGCTGGTGATCAGCGCCGCGCTGGTTTGGGTGTTGGCGCTGGCGGGATTTTTTGCAGCGAGCGCCGCCCTGGCCCGGTGGCTGGTGCGGCCGGTGGAGGAGGGCTGGAAGCGGCAGCAGCAGTTTGTGGCCGATGCCTCCCACGAGCTGAAAACGCCGCTGACTGTCCTCCTGGCGGACGTGGACATCCTACTGGGCCACCCTGGCGATACCGTGGCCAGCCAGCGCCGCTGGGTGGAGCATATCCGGGACGAGGGGGTGCGGATGAAGGAGCTGGTGCAGGATCTGCTGCTCCTGGCCCGGGGGGACGCCGCCGGGGATGTCCGTCCCCAGGGCAGGGCGGACCTGTCCGAGCTGTGCGGGGACTGCGTCATGTCCTTCGAGCCGGTGGCCTTTGAGGCGGGGCTGACGCTGTGCAGCGACCTGGCCCCCGGCGTGGCGGTTCCCGGCAACGTGGAGGAGCTGCGCCGCCTGTGCGCCATCCTGCTGGACAACGCCTGCAAGTACTGCGGGCCCGGTGGGACGGTGACGGTCACCCTGGCCGCAGGGGACAAGGCCTTGCTTACCGTCCACAACACCGGCGAACCCATCCCGGCGGAGGCCCAGCCCCACTTGTTTGAGCGGTTCTACCGGGCGGACGCCGCCCGGACCCGGGAGCAGGGTGGCAGCGGCCTGGGGCTGGCCATCGCCGCGGCCATCGTGGAGCGGCATCGGGGGAAGATCAGTCTGCGCAGCAGCCGGGAGGAGGGGACGGCCTTCACCGTCGCCCTGCCCCTGGGAGAAAAGAAAAACGCCCCGCCGGTGTGACGGCGGGGCGTCTCTCATTTTTTATTGCGGGCGAACAGGACCAGGCCCTGATTGTTGGAGCCTTTTCGGTTCTGAAGCTCGAAGGAGTCGTCCAGGGCGGCGATGAGCTTGGACAGCTTGGAGTAGCCGTAGTTGCGGGGGTCGAAGTCGGGCTGTTTTTTGATGAGCAGGTTGCCCAGCGGGCCCAGGTGGGCGTAGCCGTCCTCGTCGGCCAGGTCCTCGATGGACTGGGCGATGAGGTCCCGGACGGACTGGGTGGCGGGCTCCGCCAGGGGCGTGTCTTTTTTCTTTTCCGCCTTGTCCGCCGCAGCGGGGGCCTGGACCTCCTCGGCGGCCCGTAGGGTCTCGATGTACACAAACTTGTCGCAGGCCACCCGGAAGGGCTCGGGGGTTTTTTTCTCCCCCATGCCATACACCTTCATCCCGGCCTCCCGCAGGCGGGTGGCCAGGCGGGTGAAATCGCTGTCGCTGCTCACCAGCACGAAGCCGTCGCAGTTGCCCGCATACAGCAGGTCCATGGCGTCGATAATCATGGCCGAGTCAGTGGCGTTTTTGCCGGTGGTATAGCTGTACTGCTGGAAGGGCGTGATGGCGTACTTCAGCAGCAGGGGCTTCCAACTGTTCATGCTGGGGCTGGTCCAGTCGCCGTAGATGCGCTTGATGGTGGCCGAGCCGTACACCGCCACCTCCGCCATGATCTCCTTCAGGGCGGTGCGGGGGGCGTTGTCCGCGTCGATAAGGACGGCCAGGCGCGGTTCCATTTCCATGACAGGCACTCCTTTCGTGGGGCTCTCGTTGAACACAGTAAGTATATCATATGCGGGCCGGAAAAACTAGAGTAAAAAAATTTTCCCCCTGGCGCAACGATTTGGGCCGCCAGGACGTGTAATAGACAGAAGGGGCCCCGCAAAGCCGCCCTTCAGGCCTTGCGATGACGAAAGGAGGGGACGAAGTGGACCACTCCAACCGGTTGGAAGAACTGATTGAGAAATACGAGCACACCCTGTACCGCGCCGCCGCAGCCATTCTGGGGGACCCCCAGGAGGCGGAGGACGCAGTGCAGGAGACGTATCTGCGCTATCTGGAAAAGCGTCCCGAGTTCCGGGATGGGGAGCATGAAAAGGCGTGGCTGTTGAAGGTGACGGCCAACCGCTGCAAGAGCGTCCTGCGGGCGCGCAAGCGCCACCCGGCGGTGGAGCTGCTGGACGTGTACCCGGCTCCGGACACGGATTGCCGGGAGCTGATGGAGGCCGTCCTGGCCCTGCCCGCCAACCAGCGGGCGGCGGTGCATCTGCACTACTATGAGGGCTACACCTCGGAAGAGATCGGGGCCATCCTGGGCCAGCGGCCCGGGACGGTGCGCTCCCACCTCAGCCGGGCGCGGGACAGTCTGCGGCGGTATCTGACGGAAGGCGAAGAAGGAGAATGATATCATGAAAAAATACAGGCGTTATATGAACGGCGTGAAGGCCCCCGACCCCCTTCGCCAGCGGCTGCGGGAGCTGAAAGCGCCGGAAAAGAGGCCCGTCCCCTGGGCAAGGTACGGCTCCATGGCGGCGGCGCTGGTGCTGATGTGCGGGCTGGGGGCCTGGGGGCTTGGCCGGGGCGGATGGGACGCCCTGGCGGATCACTTCCCGCCCGCCGGCACCCCGGAGGCCGCAGATGTGGGCGAGCCCGACATCGCCCTGGAGGGCCCCGGCGATGTGACGGAGCCGGGGGAAAAGACCCTGGGCGGCTACGACGTGACCATCGGGAGCGGATCCGAGGCCAGGGTGGCCCACTATATCCTGCCCTACATCGAGTACGGCGAGACGGAGGGCAGCGTGGAATTGGACTGGGACATCCCCCAGGGGGCGACCCGGCGGGACTTAACCCAGGACGAGATCATGGCCCTGATGGGCGGCGAGGACGCATTGTCCACCCACTTGGACTGGGGAGAGGAATACGTGCTGACCGGCTGGGGGGCGTGGTATGAGGACGGCTCCTTCTGGGGGGCGTATATCGACGGCATCGTGCCCAACTACGGCGCGGCGCTGAACAGCTTCGAGTTCGCCGTCACGGCGGGGCAGCTTCCCCCCACCTGCTACGGCTACCCCGGCAGCGTGACCCAGGAGATCCGGGGGCTCACCGTCACCGCCGACAAGTCCGATTGGGAGAATCGCTTTGGAGAAGAGACGGCCAGCGTCCATGACCGCCGGGTAAGCTTTATGAAGGACGATTACGGCTACCGCTTTGAGATGAGCTCCAGTGATCCGGACATGGCGGAAGAGATGGTGAGCCGTCTGGTGTGCCGCATCGCGGACGTGGGGCTGGCGCTGACCTATACTTGCCCCAACTGCGGCCATACGTTCCCCTTTGGCGCCGCCCACAATGATCCGGCCATTGGCGCGGACGCCACCTATACCTGCGCCGTCTGCGGCAACACCTTCCCTGTGGGCACGGCCCACAACGACCCGGACGTTACAACGGCGGACGGCGGCGAAAGTTTTTCCACAAAGCCCTATGACCCGGCCGGGCCAGTCTCCGCCTCCGATGCCCCGGCGGTGTCTGCGGAAATCTGCGGGCTTCCCCTGGCTCCCGGTGGGGACATCGCCCCGGCGGTGTCCGCAGAAACGTTCGGTGTTCCGCCCTATGACCCCGGCGCGGTCATTGCGACGGAGCCCATCTACGACTGAACGGCGTGAGAAATCCCCCGGCCTGGCCGGGGGATTTCTCTTGCCACGGCGCGCCCCGCCTGCTATAATATCCCTGAATATCGGACTTTATCTCTGCTAGGATATGAGATGAAAGGAGGGATTAGCCATGGCGAAGAGCGCCAATCAAAAGCGAAAGCTGCCCATATTGGCCAAGCTCCTGCTGGAGCGCAGCGACGAGGAGCACCCCATCTCCCGCCAGGAGATGCAGGAGGAGTTGGCCCGGTGGGACCTGTCCGCCGAGCGCAAAAGCATTTACGACGATATGGAGCAACTCAAGGAGCTGGGGCTGGACGTGCAGAGCCGCCGGGGCCGGAACGGCGGGTGGTACATCGGGGCGCGGGAATTTGAGCTGGCGGAGCTGAAGCTGCTGGTGGACGCAGTCCAGTCCAGCCGGTTTTTGACCAAGCGGAAGAGCGACGCCCTGATCGGCAAGCTGGAGGGGCTGGCCAGCGTCCACCAGGCCCGGCAGCTCCAGCGGCAGGTGTATGTGGATCGGCGGGTCAAGACTATGAACGAGAGCATCTTCTACAACGTGGACAAGCTCCACGGGGCCATCGCGGCCAACCGGGTCATCACCTTCCGCTACTTTGAGTACAACGCCGGGCGGGAGCGGGTGTTCCGCCGGGAGGGGGCGCGGTACAAGCTCACCCCCTTCGGCCTGATCTGGGACAGCGAGAACTACTACCTGGCCGGGTGGGACGAGCTGCGCCACGAGCTGCGCCACTACCGGGTGGACAAAATGGTGGACATCAACCTCACCGGCATGACGGGCACCGACCGGGGGGACTGGACGCCGGAGGGCTACGCCCGGCGGCACTTCGGGATGTTCTCCGGCACGCCCTGCCGGCTGCGGCTGCGGTGCGAGAACCGGCTGGCCGGGGTGGTCATCGACCGCTTCGGGCTGGAGATGTCCCTGGTTCCCGATGGGGAGGACCACTTTACGGCGGCCCTGGACGTGGTGGTCAGCCCGCCGCTGTGGGGCTGGCTGTTCGGCCTGGGGGCCGGGGTGGAGGTACTGAGCCCGGACTGGGCGGTGGAGGAGTTCCGGGGCCATCTGGAGCGGATGACGGCGCTGTACCGGGACCGCCCGCCCTGTGAGGAGGCACCGGAGGAATAACCTGGGCGTAAACTGGGGAGACTGTTCCAAAACGGGCCGGACCGGCCCTGAGCGGAGGGACTTCCCATGGAGCGTACAAAGTTGGGACGGGAGCTGTATGAGCTTGGCCTGCGGCTGGGCGGGCTGGGCACGGTGCTGATCGGCAGCGGCGGCGGATCGCTGGCCAAGGCGCTGGCCCGGTGCGCGGGGTGCGGGGTGGCCCTGGCGGGGGGCGAGGCCCGGTTTCACGACGGAACCTGCGCCGCCTGCGGGGCGTGGCTGGCGGAATACTACGATTTTCCCGCCGCCCTGTTTATCCGGCAGGACGGGGGAGCGGTGGAGTGGACCCTGCTGAATGGACAGGGAAAACCCTTTACACCTATTGAACCTGTGGCCCCCGCGCCCGCCTGTACGGGGGAATGGGATATCCTTGCCGGGGCGGACTGCGCCTGGGCGGCGAATCGGGCGGGGGATTTTTGCGGGGAGCGGGGTCCGGCGTATGCCTGCGGCCCGGCGGCCCTGACCCTGGCCCTGGAGCGGTTGGGGTACGAGGCGGCGGACCGCCCCGTCCCAGGCTCGCCCCGCTTCGAGGCGGACCGGGAGGGGTTTGCCCTCCGGGTGACGGAGGGGGACGTGACCCGCGCACTCCGGGGGGCGGACGCCTTGGCCGCGCTGGCGGACTACGCCTCCCAGCCCCAGGCGGTGCCCGCCTTTCAGCCGGGAAGCGGCGAGATCAAACAGAGCTGAGCCGGACGGGCGGAGCAATCACCCACTCCCGGGCGAAAAATCACGGCCGCCCGGTTGACAGCCTGCCCAAAGTGTGCTATGCTAAACCCAACTTCATAGAAAAGGGTGAAAAGATGCGCAAGTAAGTCGAACTTCAAGCTGTGAACAACGAGTTGAGGCCCATGTTTTATGGGCTTGGGCTTTCATGGCGCGAAGGGCGGCTTGCTGACCGGGGGCATTGCTATGCCCCTGCCTTTTCGTCATGTAATCCGTCTTCCCGCCGTGGAAGACGGATTTTTTGTGTGTGGAAAGGAGCGGATGCGTATGTTACAGGTGAAAAACCTCACCGTCACCCACAAAAAGGACCTGACCGTTCTGGTGGAGGGGCTGTCCTTTGTGCTCTCGCCCGGCGACCGGGCGGCGCTCATCGGCGAGGAGGGGAACGGCAAGTCCACCGTCCTCAAGCTGCTGTACAACCCCGCCTTGGCGGATCCCTACGCGGAGTGGACGGGGGAGATCGTGGACAAGGGGCTGCGCAAGGGCTATCTGGCCCAGGAGCTGAGCGCGGAGGAACTGGACCTGCCCGTGTGGGAGTTCTGCGGTTGCTCCCCGGCCTTTGAGGAGGCGGACCCCAAAGCCCTGGACCGGGCGGCCCGGCAGGTGGGGCTGGACGCGGAGCTGTTCTGGGACGGGCGGCCCATGTCCACCCTGTCCGGCGGCGAGCGGGTGAAGCTGCGGCTGGGGCTGCTGTTGCTGGACGGCCCGGACGTGCTGTTGCTGGACGAGCCCTCCAACGACCTGGACCTCCGGACTCTGGAGTGGCTGGAGGGGTTTTTGCTGGGCTGTCAAGTTCCGGTGCTGTACATCTCCCACGATGAGGCGCTTTTGGAGCGCACTGCCAACGTGATTATCCACCTGGAGCGGTTGCGGCGGCGGACGGTGTCCCGGTGTGCCGTGACCCGGACGGGGTACGCCCAATATGTGGCGGAGCGTTCCGCAGGGTTCGAGCGCCAGGAACAGCAGGCCCGGAAGGAGCGGGCGGAGTACGGCGCGAAGATGGAGAAATTCCGCCGGATCCACGACAGCGTGGAGCACCAGCTCGTCACCGTCAGCCGCCAGAACCCCGGCAAGGGGCGGCTGCTGAAAAAGAAGATGCACACGGTGCTGTCCATGGGCCGCCGTTTCCAGCGGGAGAAGGAGAACATGACCGCGAGCCCTGAGTGGGAGGAGGCCATCCTCACCGCCTTCGACGGGGGGAAGTCCGCCTTCCCGGCGGGGAAAACGGCGCTGCGGCTGGACCTGCCCGAGCTGAGGGCCGGGGAGCGGGTGCTGGCACGGGACGTGCGGTTGTGGGTGGACGGCCCGGAGAAGATTGGCATTGTGGGTCCCAACGGGGCGGGGAAGTCCACCCTGCTGAAGCGGGTGGCGGATGAGCTGCTGCCTCGGACCGACCTGCGGGCGGCGTATATGCCCCAGGACTACGGAGACCTGCTGTTAGGGGACAAAACCCCGGTGGAGTTGCTGGCCCCGTCGGGCCACAAGGACGACGTGACTCGCGCCCGCACCCTGCTGGGCAACATGAAGTACAAGGCGGAGGAGATGGAGCACCCTGCGGCGGGGCTGTCCGGGGGCCAGCGGGCCAAGCTGCTGTTCCTGTCCATGGTGCTGAACGGGGCCAACGCGCTGGTGCTGGACGAGCCCACCCGAAACTTTTCGCCCCTGTCCGCGCCGGTGATCCGCCGGGCGCTGGAGGATTTCCCCGGAGTTATCATCAGCGTGTCCCATGACAGGCTGTATTTGGAGCAGGTGTGTACCCGGGTGCTGGAGCTGAGGCCGAATGGTTTATTCGAGCTTTGAGGGAGGAAAACGAGATGAAAAAATTTGCAGTGATGCTATACCCGGACTTCTCTTTGCAGGAGATCACCTGCCTCACCTCCGCGCTGACCGTGTGGTTTGGGGAGCGGATCGACTTCATCGCCAGCGAAAACCGGGAGTACCGGAGTGAGGACGGCTTGCGGGTGCTGCCGGATAAGACCACGGCGGAGGCGAGAATCACGGATTATGACTGTGTCATCCTGCCGGGGACCATTAACCCGCTGCCCGCGATGTTTGATGAAAAGCTGATCGGCTTCCTGAAGGACGGGGCCGATTCCGGCGTGGTGTTTGCGGCCATCTCCTCCGCCCCGATCCTGCTGTCCAAAGCGGGGGTTTTGAACGGGAAAAAATTCACCTCCGGTTATTTCATGCAGATGGCGGAGTCATTCCCATTTGTTGAAAAGGACAATTTTATACACCAGGGAATCATAGAGGACGGAAACGTCATCACCGGGATCGGCATGTTTTTCCGGGAATTTGCAGAGACGGTGTTGAGACGGTTTGGCTATGACGTCGGCAAAAGCTTTATGCGCCACACCCCGGCGGAGTTCACCGAGGAGGAGCTGACCTTTTACTGGTCGGAGGAGGAATACCGGGAGTTTTTAGACGAGCTGAAGGAATATCCCGTGTAAAGACGGGCAAAAGGGCCCTGACCTTTGACGGTCAGGGCCCTTTTCGTGCGGTAAATGCCGTTTATTCCACCGGGACGGTCCAACTGCGGGTGTCCTCCAGGGTTCCCCACTGGATGCCGGTAAGGGTGTCGTACAGCTTCTGAGTCAGCGGGCCGATGTTCCCGCCGTTGACGGTTTCCTTGCGGTCCTCCCAGGCCAGCAGGCCGATGGGGGACACCACCGCCGCGGTGCCGGTGCCCCAGGCTTCCTCCAGGGCGCCCGCCTGGGCGGCGTCAAACAGCTCCTGAGCAGAGATGAGCCGCTCCTCCACCGGGATGCCCCAGCCGCGGATCAGCTCCAGGCAGCTTTTGCGGGTGATGCCGGGCAGGACGGAGCCGGTGAGTTCCGGGGTAATGACGGCGCCGTTGATCTTGAACATCACGTTCATGGAGCCAACTTCCTCAATGTACTTGCGGTGGACGCCATCCAGCCACAGCACCTGGGAGAAGCCCTGCTCCTCCGCCCGTTCCCCAGCGCGGATGGAGGCGGCGTAGTTGCCGCCGCACTTGGTGAAGCCGGTGCCGCCCTTGACGGCGCGCACGTCCTCGTCCTCCACGTAGATTTTCACGGGGTTGATGCCCTCGGGGTAGTAGGCCCCCACGGGGCAGCAGATGACGGCGAACAGGTAGCTTTGGGAGGCGTGTACTCCCAGGCCGTTGTCGGTGGCGATGATGAAGGGGCGGATATACAGGGAGGTGCCCACCTTGCCGGGCACCCAGGATAGGTCTGCGCCCACCACGGCCTTGACGGCCTGGACGAAGTCGTCCTCAGGAATCTCGGGGATGCACAGGCGGCGGCAGGAGGAGTTCATCCGGCGTGCGTTCTCATAGGGGCGGAAGAGCTGTACCTTGCCGTCCGGGGTGCGGTAGGCCTTCATGCCCTCGAAAATCTCCTGGGCGTAGTGGAACACCATACAGGACAGCTCGAAGGGCAGGGGGCCGTAGGGGACCACCCGGGGGTCGTGCCAGCCCTGTCCGGAGTCGTAGTTCATGAGGAACATGTGGTCGGTGAAGGTTTTGCCGAAGACCAGGGTGTCCGGGTCGGGCTGGGGCTTAAGGGCTTCGGCGCGGGTGATTTTGATATCCAGCATAAGGAACCGCTCCTTTTACAATGTAAAGTATTGATATTATATCAGCACTTTGCGCGCTATGCAATGGTGATTTTTCTAAAGTGTAGATAATAAGAGTCTGTTTAAAAACTTTTGACATAAAGGACAAGGAGGAAGATAATAGAGGAAGATAAAAAAGGAAAACCAAGTGGGAGATGGGAGAAATGCAACAAAACCCAAGTGGCATCAGCCGGGAAGAATATAACCTGATCCGAGAGGATTTGGAAGGGGCAAAGAAA